>NZ_JAQMSD010000117.1 GCF_028330525.1 Spirulina sp. CS-785/01 | reverse complement strand
GGTCTATGTGTAGCCTAAGAGGTTGTGAGTCTCAGCCGCATCGTTCGCGCAGCGTCTCCGCAGGAGAAGCGGTATCGACTCACCCGCTTTCCTCCCCCACCTGTTCCGAGGTGGGGGAGTCCCGCGGCTCTTTTGTTGAACAACCCCAGGCTGAAGCTGAACCGTTATCTGAAAAAATTGGAGATTTAATTGGGGCGATCGATAGTCAAATGGAACCTCATCATCAAGTTCAGTCAACCGATTTTGGTGAACAGATTGCCACGAAATTATCTAAACATGGATTGCTGATAAGAAACCGGGTTTCTAGTTCAATCTGAGTGGGGATGCAGAAACTCTGATAGAAACCCGGTTTCTGAGTCTCAGGCGCGATCGCATTTTGTTCACAAGTCCTCCTCTGTAAGATTGGCTACTTTCATCAATGCCTTTAAAGTACCAATTTTTAAATCCTGATTACGATGAACCGGAATAGAGAGAATTTTTTGTTCTTGGGGATTCTCGTAAATATAGTGGCTTCCTGTAATTCTCTGTAAAACCCAGCCCTTCTTTTCCACAACTTTACAAAGTTGTTTTCCAGAAATAGACTTCATAAAGCAATTTCCACAATTTCGTCTGTTGGCTCTATTTTTTTGAGGCTATTATTTGCAACAATCAGCCAACCCTCAACGGCATCTTGTAAATTCTGCGTAACCTCTTCCAAGGTATCGCCTTCGGTAATGCAACCGGGAAGCGCTGGGACTTCTGCCCAATAACCACCTTCTTCTGCTGGATGAATAATGGCTTTAATTTTCATAAACTTAGCTTCATCGGTTTCTCAAGCTTAGTGTAGCAGGATCAGCTCCCCAGATGTAGGGTGTGTAACCCTCCCTATAAATGATGGTAAAAACCCGCATCTCTCGGCTGAGGGTCACGCACCATCGAGAGTGATGGATTGCGGATAAGAAACCGGGTTTCTAGTTCAATCTTGATTGGGATGCAGAAACTCTGATAGAAACCCGGTTTCTGAGTTTCAGGCGATCTGGCGCAACGCTTTGCGATGGTCGCTCCCCCGGCGGCTAAGATTCTTTCCACATAGACTAATCTCCCCTGAGTTTATTTTAAATAGGTATTAGACTGGGGTTACTTTGCTGAGTTCAACCAGACCACCTGGAAAAACTTGCACCACTAACTGATAGCCATTCATCAGGGACATCCCTACAAGGGGTTCCGAATCAGCTTCATCGAATGGAATGGTGAGAAGCTCTCCATCCCAAACTAACAGGGCTTCATAGATGTTGAAGACACATTCACTCCCATCCCCAAGAATGGCTCTTCCTCTCCTTTTCCATCTCAGATTTAACTGAGCGATTAAATTAGGCGGTAATGATAGCCAACCATTAAAACCTGTATCCACAATCGCATTTTTTGTGTAAATTTGGCCATCAGCGCCATAGACTGATAGAGGAATAATCGGTTCAAAATCCCGATTAACGATTCCAGTAATCATCAAATTCTCTTGGTTTGTCCACCGAAGCGACGGACATAGCCCGAACCGATCCGCAAGGGTCCAGATTTGAGCATCAGGGTGAGTGGCTTCAAGGCGATCGCAGGCAGCAATTTCACTAGCATCGACTTCAAAATCTCCAGTTTCTAAATCAATGGCCACAATCTTGCCATCATTACCTGCTTCTACTTGTGGGCGAACCTTAGATTCATAAATTTCATCCCCAAGATGAGCGAATTCCTCCACCCAACGCACCAAATAGAATGAACAAAAGGATATGGTGCATTCAAAGGAAGCCAACTTAGAGGGAAGAATTAACCTTATTGGGCGTTGAACGCACCCTACTGGCTTTTAACAGGTTTCAGCTTTAACCCCCCAACTTGTCATATTTCTGTCATCTTGACCGCCTACTGTAGAAAGTAAGCACACACAACTTCAATATTCAGGAGTATGAAACCCATGCAAATTCCCGCATTTAAATCGACCTTTATCTTTGCTTTATTCGTTACCGCCCAATCTAGTATCGCCCTATCTGCCTTAGCAGTTGGCTCAACTCCCACCCCGACTACAACAAAATCTACCTCTCCCTTAACCCTCACTGTAACCGATTTAGAGGAAACCACCGTCACCCAACCCTCTGATTCTATCCTCATCGCCGATCGCGGAGAAGATTATGATTACAGTCGGAATTATGATTATAGTCGGAATTATGATTACAGTCGGAATTATGATTATAGTCGGAATTATGATTACAGTCGGGACTAGACCTTGGGTTCAAACCCAAGGCTAATAGCGGAAACCCGTTCAAAACGGGTTAACCCCCCAAAAAGAAGGGAGTGCGAGCATCTTGCTCGCTAACTTTATCTCTCCTCCCCTATTGCCTCCTTTCCCCCAACCCCTGTAATTGCTGGATTGACCGACAATGCAACCGATGGAATGGAATTTAGCCACCCTCCTACACCCCTTACCCTGTGACACCTTTTTCAGCCAATATTGGGAACAACAAGCTGTTGTCCTCCCCACAGAAAACAGAAACCGCTTTAACGCCCTGTTTACTTGGGAACAAGTCAATTATTTACTCAACTTCCATCGGTTGCAGTATGGGGATGATCTGCGCTTAGTGCGGGATGGAGAAACCCTCCCTCCGGAGACGGCGAAAGATTGGCGTAAACAGATGCAGCAGGGGGCCACTCTCATTCTCAATCATGTTCACGAACTTGATCCCCGTTTGGCTACCCTTGCCACTCAGTTACGCTATGAATTGGGTCATCGTGTGCAGATCAATCTCTATTGTACGCCCCAAGAGCAACAGGGGTTTGATTGCCATTATGATACCCATGAGGTGTTGGTGTTACAACTAGATGGGGAAAAGGAATGGTTTATTTTACCTGAAACAGAGAAGTTTCCCATGAAAGGGACTCGTCCCCCCAATGAGTTACCCCCCGATGAGTCCCCTTATTTAAAAGTAGTGCTAAAACCGGGGGATGGGTTATATGTGCCGCGAGGCCATTGGCATTATGCGGTCCCTGTGGGAGAACGGCCTTCGCTTCATTTAACCATTGGGGTGAGTACCTATAAAGGGTTGGACTGGTTGAGTTGGCTAGAACAACAATTACAACAAAACCCCCACTGGCGACAAAGTTTACCCCTAATTCAGCATAATCCTCAAGGGGTTAAAGCGCATTTACAGGCGTTAGCACAGGAGTTACAGGACTCTTGTTGGATAGAAGACTATATGCAGGTGTTAAAGCAGGAAACGGGGGCAAATACGCCTTTATCTCTCCCGCAACAGTTGGGCTATGATTTATTTGAGCAGGGGTTAGAAACCCGCTTTTGGCGACCGACGACGCAACCTTTGCAGGTAGAGATGATAGCAGAAGGGGGGATGTGCGTCCGGTTAGGGAAAAAAGAATTGCAGTTTCAGGGGGATAATCTAACGGTGGTTCGTTGGATTGTACAGCGATCGGAGTTTTCTGTGTTGGATTTAGCGGAGGTTGCTCCTCATTTGGACTGGGAGACGGAGGTTGTGCCGTTGTTATATCAGTTAGTGACAGAGGGAGTTTATCTAGTGTCTTGAAACCCTTTGTCTCTAGCGATGGGAGGTGTTTGCTAGTTGTCAATGGCTAATTGTTGCTCGATTTGTTCAGTTAGCCAATGACCGAATTCTCGCCAAAAGATCAGTAACCCACTCCGTTGGGCCGAGGGTGAAATGGCGAGTTGTAGGGTTCGACGCATTTCCCGTTCTTGGGCGGGAAAATAGCGGGCAAAGACGGCATAATTGAGATACAGATCGCGGGTGTAGGCGTGTTCTCGTTCCATGACTAGCTCAAACCCAGAGCGCACCATCCGTCGGCATAACCAAGCACATTTATGCTGAATCTTGGGAATTGCTCGTTTATGGTTTAATTGTGGTTGTCGCAACCATTGACGGGTGTTGTGAATATCTTGGCGTAAGTGCCAGGCATGATGAATTAAATGCCGTCCTAGGGTGACGGGGGGAAGGTGAGGCCGATGATCGACTCCCCAGAGGAGTAAACCTTGGGTTTTCAGGAGTATTCCCCAGGGGAGTTGTGTGTCCCATAAGTCAGCTTCGGGGATGATCTGGGTTTCGATCGCGCTACAAAAGGGATATTGCGATCGCAATGTTCGCCCCCAGTCTCGCAACGCCATTTGTTTTTCTTCCAGTCCCTCCAAGGATGCAACAATCACCAACCCATCTAAATCGGAGATTCCTTCTAAGGCCAACCCTCTTGGAATTGACCCCCTAAGATACACCGAAATTGCTTGAGAGCCAAGTATTTCTAAACATCCCCGTCGCCAAGTTTCGACTAATTCTCCCCAGGGCCTTTGCAAGAATTCCCTGGCACAATCATTAATGAGATATCCTGCATCATCAAGGTCCCAAAATCGCCCATAAGGTTGCAGGGAAGGGCTAGATGGTCTAATCATTCCAGATAACTCCCTCTACGAAAAAAAATCGGGTAAAAAAAACGGGGCGTTGCTATCAACGTCCCTACCTGCTTATTAATTTTATATTTTTTTTTATTTTCAATGGGCCATCCTGGACTTGAACCAGGGACCTCACCCTTATCAGGGGTGCGCTCTAACCACCTGAGCTAATAGCCCAAAAAGCCGAACTAAACATAGTTTGAGAGAGGCGCTAAGAAGCCTTGACCGACCTTGGGATGACTTAGCTAGGAAGGAAAATGTCGTGAGTCCTTCATCTAGTAAGTAGGTCTCCCTAAAAGGAGGTGATCCAGCCACACCTTCCGGTACGGCTACCT
>NZ_JAQMSD010000116.1 GCF_028330525.1 Spirulina sp. CS-785/01 | reverse complement strand
GCTCAACCCTCCAGAGTTGTCTGAGCGAAGCCGAAGACAACTCCTATTCCAACGGCTGTGAAACAGTTTCCAGGCGATTTGAAAAGCGATGCAGGTTTTGCCTGTTCCGGTGGCGAGGGTGAGGAGGATGCGGTCTTTGCCCTGCGCGATCGCATCCAATACCCTAGTAATGGCAATATGTTGATAGTAACGGGCTTCCCATGTCCCGCTTTTGTCTTCAAAGGGAACGGCAGCAAAGCGATCGCGCCACAGTTTCTCGGTTTGCCCTGAGCTTACGGAAGGGAAGGACATCTCCCAGAGTTCATCGGGGCTGGGATAGGATTCCACATTCTGCTCGACTCCGGTGAGGGTATCAATCTGATAGATGCGTTTGCCGTTGGTGGCGTAGGCGTAGCGGATTTGGAGGCGGTCGGCGTAGTCTTTAGCTTGTTGGACTCCTTCGGTGTAATATTCCCCTTCTGCTTTGGCTTCGATGACCGCTAGTTTGCGATCGCGGTAGGTGAGGACATAATCAGCGTATTTTGCAGGGGCGCGTCGTCCTCCGCCAATGAGACGACCAGGGGCAAGCATTTCTCGTCGTGTCCTGCTTCCTTCAACCACGCCCCACCCCGCAGTACCGAGGGCGGGGTCAATGAGTTCGGCTCTGGTTTCAGCTTCGTTCCTGGTCATTGGGGTTCATTCTCCACAGTGAGTCGTTTACGGGCGTTGGTTATGGCTTGTTGTAGTTTGGTTTGGAGTAAGGCTTTGGGGGGCAGAACGGTGAGATATTCAGCGACATGAATCCCGCTTTTATCGAGTTCCAGAAGTTCGATTTGTTCTTGCTTTTTGCCAGCACAGAGAATGATACCGAGGGGGGTGTTTTCGTCGGGTTCTTGGTCGTGTTTGGCAAGCCAGCGCAGGTAGAGTTCCATTTGTCCTTTGTATTCGGCTTTGAAGCTACCGAGTTTCAGGTCTATGGCGATGAGGCGTTTGAGTTTACGGTTATAAAACAATAAGTCGAGATAGAAGTCGTCGTTGTCGATTTGTAGTTTCTTCTGACGGGCGACGAAGGTAAACCCTGCCCCTAATTCCAACAGAAATTGCTCTAGGTCGCGGAGGATGGCATCTTCGAGGTCTTTTTCGAGGTAGCGGTCGTTGAGTTGGAGAAAGTCGAGGATGTAGGGGTCTTTGAGCAGGAGGTCGGGGGAGACGGCTTTGGTTTTCCGCAGTTGGTCGAGGTCGTGGCGAATGGTGGTTTCTGGTTTACGGGAAAGGGCGGTGCGTTCGTAGAGCATGGAGTCGAGGCGTTCTCGCAGTTGGCGGACGCTCCAGTGTTCGAGTTGCGCTAGTTCGATGTAGAAGTCCCGTTTGAGGTCGTCATCCACATACATCAGGGTTTTGATATGCGTCCAGCTTAATTGTCTCCCCAGTGCGGAGACAATCTCAACATCGGGGAAAGTTTCGGCAAAGTGGATAAAATGCCGTAGTTGTTTCTCGCTCCAGCCTTTGCCATAGGTTTGGGTGAGTTGTTGGGAGAGGGTACGAATGATTTGTTTGCCGTAGGTGGCTCGGTCTTGGTTGAGGATTTGGGTATAGATGCGGTGTCCAATCTGCCAGTAGAGGCGGGTTAGTTCAGCGTTGACGGTGACTGCGACACGCTGTTTAGCGGTGTCGATTAAGGCTTTGACTTCGCTGAACAGGCTGTTTTCTGGCGTTGGCTCGATTTCGCTCATGCAGCATCTTCCTTCTGGGTAGGTTTTTCCTTGGGCTTGGTTGAAGGGTTTACCCTGAGCGAAGTCGAAGGGTTGGTGAGTTCTCCGGTGAAGGCTTTATGGAGGATGGATTGTTTAAGTTCCTGTAGGGCTTCGAGTTTTTGTTGGTAGATGGCTTCGAGGCGTTGAGTTTCTTCTTGCAATTCACTAATTTCTCTAGCAATTTCTTCTTGCTGATCAATTGGTGGAACTGGAATTTTTAGTTGAGCCAAGTGTTTTACTGACATCGACGGAATCAACGAACGCTCCGAGCGTTTCATCAGTTCACCCTTTATATACTTGCTAGGAATAATATTGAAAAGATAATCATCATTTAAGGTGGAGCGATTTTTGTTTGAAATTTTGCACAAAGCAACGTTAAATGCACCTTGCGCCCCTCTATAAACTCTGCCGATATGCCGATACGCGACCATCAAAATATCATCAGATTCTACTTTATGAAGTTTCGGTGTGTCTGGTACATAAACTTCATAATCATCATTATGTCCATCACGGATTTGATAAAATCTGACATACCCTGTTTTTGGATGGTTTATGAATTGACTTTTTGGAGGATTGTGTCCACGCTGTAGTAGAACAAGATCACTAAACTTCTTCTCAACCCAGTCATCACCTTTCTTAGTAAATATACCGTTTAGGTAGCTATCAAAGATTTCACGGGCGTTGGCGAGGTTTTGCTCGGTGTTGCGGATGGCGCGATCGCACCCCTCAAACGCCTCATCCAATATCGCCACAATCCGCTTCTGTTCTTCAAGAGGGGGTAGAATTATTTGAAGTAGCTTTAGCTTAGTTTTGTTTAATGTTTTGCCTTTGAGTTTTATATCACCTCCTACCGCTTTATCCCAATCAAAAAAAGTGAGATACCAATAAAGGTACTCCTTGACCACTAAGGAATCATCTAAGTTTTTTAATGCTGCTATTGCTTCGTTTGTATATAAATCTCGACCTGCATAAGCAAGCCTACCCAAAGTTAATTTAAAACTAACCAGTAAAGTGCCTTCTTTTACTACTTTACAAATTGCTGCACCTTCATCTGATAGATATTCTTTGCTATCTTCAACGTGCGGATGCAGATTAGTAGGAAGATCTGAAATAGATAACCAGATGTTGTCAGTTTTCCGCTCTTTATCCCAATATTTCGAGACTTTTCGGGATGGCGTTTTACCTAATTCAATGCTGCACAACTCACCCAACTTTTTTGTTTTCCAATCCGTTGTCAATTGTCCATTATCTATTGTTAATTCCATCAAACCATCTCCCCAATACCTACTAAAATCTCCGCACTTTCCGCATCTAGAGCAGCAATTTCCTCCAGAATCTCCCAAGGCTCTCGCAGGGGGTCTTCCTCCGGTGCATTAGGATTCTTCACCGACAGATCGAACGTCTCCTCATCCACATCCGCCACATCGACAAACCAGGACTTGTCCGACTCCGCAAACGTCGCTTGTAGAGCCACAAACTCCGCCAAATCATCATCATTGAGGGCGTTGGTTTTCCCTAAACTCCGTCCTGGGTCTAACTGGTAATACCAAATCTTCTCCGTGGGTGTCCCTTTTTGGAAAAATAACACCACCGTCTTCACCCCCGCCCCGATGAAAGTCCCCCCAGGACAATCGAGAATCGTATGGAGGTTACAACTGCTCAAAAGCTCCTTCCGTAGCTCCCGCGAGGCGTTATCCGCATTCGAGAGAAACGTATTCTTAATGACAATCGCTGCTCTCCCCCCAGGCTTGAGCATCTTAATAAAGTGCTGCAAAAACAGAAACGCCGTCTCGCCCGTTTGAATCGGAAACGTCTTCTTAATTTCCTTACGCTCCTGCCCCCCAAACGGCGGATTCGCCAGAATCACATCCGCCTGATCCTTCGGCTGAATATCGCTGACATTCTCCGTCAGGGTGTTGGTGTGGATGATGTTCGGGGCATCAATGCCATGTAAAATCATGTTCATAACGCCGATAACGTAGGCGAGACTCTTCTTCTCTTTCCCGTAGAGAGTATGCTTTTGCAGCGTTTCTAACTGCTTCGTCGTCAGCTTTGAGGCGCGCAGATACTCATAGGACTCACACAAAAACCCCGCCGAACCACAGGCCCCATCATAAATCGTCTCCCCTAACTTCGGCTGCGTCACCCGTATCATCGCCCGAATCAAAGGACGAGGAGTGTAATACTCTCCCCCATTGCGCCCCGCATTGCCCATATTCTTAATGCGCGTCTCGTAGAGGTCAGACAACTCATGCTTCTCATCCTGGGACTGGAAGCGCAGTTCATCAATTTCATCGAGGGCTTCGCGGAGATTGTAGCCATCACTAAACTTATTCTTAATCTCCCCAAAAATCTCACCAATCTTATATTCGATGGTGTCAGGACTCTCCGCACTCTGCTTGAACTTCTGGAGATAGGGGAACAGTTCACCATTGACGAAATCGAGCAAATCCGCCCCCGTCATCGCCACATTATAATCAATCTCCCCTTTATCATCCTTCGGCGCAGCCCAAACCGACCAGCGATAGGGTTCATCGAGGATGAAGCTGTAGGATTTCCCGGTTAATAAAGCAGCCTGAGCGCGGGGCTGTTCCAGGTCATCCAAATACTTGAGAAATAACAGCCAAGACGACTGCTCCGCATAATCTAGCTCCGACTGACAGCCACTCTCGCGTCGGAGGGTATCATCAAGATTCTTAAACGCTTGCTCGAACATGAAAAGCCCAATATGTTCCTAAAAAATTGTATCATCATTCTGGAACTACGTAGCCTTGTTGGGCATTTAAATTGGTATGTGATAGGAGGGAACAGCCCTTTCTCAAGCACGGAGACGCTAACGCGAACGGCTTCGCTACCCCTGACGGGACGCTAACGCGAACAGGGAAAGGGATTAGAATATTTGTTGCTCATTTGAAGAAACCCAGTTTAAAAGTGTTTTACCTTATCCTCCTAACTAATGCCCCTAAGCACAATCATTATGGATAATCGGATCGCATTTTAGCCAATTCTGCTCAATTACTTCTTGACTCAAGGGAGGAGCATAAAAATACCCCTGACCATACTCACACCCTAACGACTTGAGTTGTTGCAGTTGGATTCCAATCTCTATCCCTTCGGCCACCACATCCATCCCTAAATTATGGGCTAAACTGACAATGGCGCGGACAATCTCCGAATTACTGCCATTGGGCTGCATCCGCTTCACAAAAGATCGGTCAATTTTTAAGGTATTCACCGGAAAACGATGTAAATAGGACAACGAAGAATACCCAGTCCCAAAATCATCAATACTTAATTTAATTTGTCGAGACCGTAAAGCCAACAGCATCTCTGTGGCCGCTTCGGCGTTATCCATTAACATACTTTCGGTGATCTCTAACTTGAGATAACGACTCTCTAACCCAGTTCTGGCTAAAATCTTGTCAATTTGATCAATTAATTCCGGTTCTCGAATTTGTTTCCCCGATAAATTCACACTCATCGTTAAGGGGAAATGTTGGGGGAACTGTTTCTCCCATTTACGCAATTGTCGCATGGCTTCGGTTAATATCCATTCTCCCAACGGGACAATTAACCCGGTTTCCTCGGCTAAAGGAATAAATTTCGCTGGAGAGACTAACCCTTTGGTGGGGTGTTGCCAGCGTAGGAGGGCCTCAAACCCGGCTAATTTCCCGGTTTTCAAGGATAAAATCGGTTGATAATAGGCCAAAAACTCCGACGGTTGACCGTGAGACACCATGCGTAAACCATGCACCGCCCGCCGTAAGTCCGTTTCTAATTCGAGACGGGCTAAGGCGGAAGCGTGCATATTGTGGTCAAAAATGACATATCGCCCTTTCCCCAAGGCTTTAGCCCGATACATGGCGGTGTCGGCATCCCGTAAAAAGTCTTCGGGCCGTTCATAATCAATGGGTAAGATGGAATCGACGGTTTTTCGGGTAATTTCTCCCTCAACTTGACTAAAGGCAATGCCTATACTGGCATTGGTAAAGACTTCATGGCCTTGGAGTAAAAACGGTGATTTTAACTGTTGTAAAATCGTTTTGGCAATTTCCACCGCCTCCTCCCGACTCTCAATATCTTCCAAGAGGACGGTAAACTCATCGCCCCCTAACCGGGCTAGGGTATCACTGGGCCGTAAACAACTTTCAAGACGACGAGCGATCGCAACTAACAAATAATCCCCAATGGTATGCCCTAAACTATCATTAATGACCTTAAAAGAGTCCAAATCTAAAAATAACACAGCAAACAAATACCCCCCCCGTCGTTTGGAACGGCGAATGGTATGCCAGAGACGGTCCATAAATAACGCCCGGTTCGGTAAATCCGTCAACGAGTCATAAAAAGCATTATGACGCAACTGAGCCTCAGCCCGCTTCCGTTCCGTCACATCACTACTGATACCATCAATGCGTAAGGGGTTCCCGTCGGACCCATACACCAACCGAGTCCGACAGTATAACCAGCGAATTTCTCCTCTGGGTCGAGTAATCCGGTATTCAAAATCGGTAAAGCCTCGATGTACCAGCCGTTCTAGCTTTTTCGCTACCTGGTCTCGGTCGTCGGGATGGATAATTTCAAACCACAATTCGGGATTGCGGAAAAATTCTGCACAGGACCGACCATAGACGGTGGCGGCAGCCGGATTCAGATACAGTAAATTAAAGGTGTCGGCAGTGGCGGACCAAACAACATCATCAATGGAACTGAGAATCCCCTCTAACCGTTGTTCACTCTCCCGTAGGGCTTCTTCGGCCCGTTTCCGTTCGGTAATATCAATGAGTTGCCCGATGGTGTGACTGGGTTTCCCCTGGTCATCACAGACTAACACCACTTGCAGCAAAGCGTGGACAATTTGCCCATCTTTGGCTAAGTAGCGTTTTTCCATTTGATAATTATCAATCTCTCCCAGTAATAATTGTTGGTTAATGGCACAATCGGCGGGGAGGTCATCGGGGTGGGTCAGGTCGCGGTAGGTTTTGCCGATTAAGTCTGAGTATTGATAGCCAAAAAAGTCACAGAGGGCTTGATTTACTTGTAAAAATTGCCCGTCTAGGGTGGTGAGAGACATCCCAATGGGGGCTTTTTCAAAGGTGAGCCGGAATTGTTCTTCGCTGTTGCGGAGGGCGGTTTCGGCGAGGTGTTGTTCGGTGATGTCGGTGACGGAGAAGACTACCGCGTGAATTTCTCCGTCTTCGTTGCGCAGGGGCGACCCGTTGATGGAGAGATATTTGCGACTACTGTTGGGGTGTTTGATGGCGTGACCAACATGAAATATGGGTTTTCCGCTTTCCATGACTTGCCGGAAGGGCATTTCTTCTTTGGGGATGGGATGGCCCTCGAAGTCCATAATATGCCAGTCGGGGTCGTCGTAGTAGCGTTGAGATAGGTCAGAATAGCTGAACCCTAGGACTTGTTGGGCCCGGTCGTTGGCAAAGGTGATTTTGCCCTCTGCATCGACGACGAGGATGGCCGCGATGCTGGTTTGCATGATCCCGTTGAGGAGGTCCCGTTCACTGCGCAGGACTTCTTCAAAGTGCTTGCGATCGCTGATATCGCTTTGGACTTCGATAAAATGGGTCAGGTGGCCTTGGTTATCATGAACCGGAGATAAATATAATTCACTCCAGAACATTGAGCCATCTTTTCGATAGCTTTGCAGAATGGCGTGATGTTCCTGCCCGTATTGTTTTGCGTCTTCTAATTCCTGAATAACCATGGGATCGGTTTCTGTATCGTAGAGAAAACGACTATTGCGGCCTAACACTTCATGGTGTTTATAGCCGGTCAGTTGCTCAAAGCTAGAATTGACGTAGATGAGAGGATAGTCACATTCGAGGGCATCACTAATCATGATACTATTCCGACTCGCTTCCATCGCCCGTTTAAACAGATTAAGATGAATTTGTTTGTGTTCCCGTTCAACGGCGGCCCCTAAAATATGACTCACCGATTGTAAAAATTGAAGATCATCTTGGGTAAAGGGTCGCAGTTGGTCGGAATAGACTCCTAAAACCCCATAAATTTCTTCTGAGGTGGTGATCAGCACAGCCGCCCCACTGATAATCTGATGATTATGTAAGACGGGTGAACCCCGAAACCGGGTTTCGACTCGTAAATCTTCAAAAACCACAGGGTTATTATGATTTAAAAGATAGCCCGCTTGTGAGGTGGGGGCCGCGGTGATGGTGGTACTATGGACAATTCCCGATTTCCAACCTACTCCGGCTTTCATCATAAAGATACTCCCATTGGGGAGTAGCTCAAGCACTTTGACAAATTTAATCTCTAAGGTCTGGGCCACCAATTGCACCGCTTTGTCTAAGAGGACAGGCAGACTGGTTTCTGTCAGTCCAATTTGTCCTAAACGCACAACGGCTGATTGCTGTTTTAGGCGAATTTGGAGTTCGGTTGCGGTGTTGGTTGAGTTGGTCATGGCTTGAGCTTGTATCATTACCGATGAGGTAGGTACAAGAATAAAGGTGATGTTATTTAAAGGTGTTTGTGGGCCAAATCAGATTGCACAAACCAAGTTTTGATTCTCTTGAAATACAGTTAATTGTCCAAAGAATGGCTTGGGGGAAATACTACCCAAGTCTTCACTTGTCCTGCTCAAGATGGGATTTTTCCATCTATGAGGTTTGCCGCGAACGGTGATCCCCACAGTGTTTTGGGCGTTTTTGGGGTTAAATAACTCTATTTTTGCTGATTTTAAGTATTTTTGCTTAACTTTTTGATCAATGATGTTTTTCTTTTGACTATTGGCTTCCCTCCTGAATGGTTGAATAAACTAGCGATCGCAAGGTTTTTGCTCCCTCTCTTGACATTAGACATTTTTACCCAGGCCACACTTACTATCATAAATCTATTTACCCCTCACTTTGAAGAAATAATAAAAAATTTTAAGCATTGCGAGGACTTGATCCGAGAATAACGAAGATTCTTAGGGAGAAACATGATTATTTTTTACAATCTGAGCCATTACTCTCCTTAAATTTTAAATATGTAAAATAATCAGAGGAATTGTTAATTTTTGAGCATAGGACTAGAAAAAACTTGATTTTTTTTAAGAAATATGATATTATTTTAAGCTGATTCGTGAATTTCGTAAAATAGCAATTTTCATCAAAATTTATCATTAGCCCGATCGCGCAGCAGGCAATCCTTAGCAGTTCGTAACTGAAACCACTGTTAAGGCACCTACTTTATGGTTTGATAGTTTTGTTGGATGGAATAGAGTCAGCCACAGCAGATGAATAAACGCACCTTTCGGAAACTACACCGCACCCTGGCCCCGATTATTGTCCTCCCCTTCGTCGTTACGGCCTTGACCGGAATCGCGTACCGACTAGGAAAAAGCTGGTTTGGGCTATCACGAGATCAAGTGCATTTTCTCATGGTAATCCATGAGGGCGAGTATCTGGGCGATTTTCTCGAACCGATTTATGTCCTCCTCAATGGTTTGGGATTATTGTTCATGTTAGGTACTGGACTCGTTATTTTACTGCAAACGTGGCTTCCTAAGAAATGGTGGCGGAAAGAGTCTGAGGAGGTTGTGGATAGTTGATAGGGGGTCTTTTGGTGAATAGGGAACAGTAAACAGTAACCTGTTACCAGTTGTTACTCCCCATCTCCCCTATCTCCCGACACCCAACTCCCGACACCCAACTCCCAACTCCCGACACCCAACTCCCAACTCTCAACAAAAACAAGGGGGAGGGGGTGACACCCCCCACCCCATGTGATATATTAAATTTCAGTAGATGCACCCTGATGATTGGGGGAGTCACTTCGGTGACTCTCTTTTTTTCGTTTTTGGGGTTTGTTAAGAGATTAAGAAATGCGAGATGACGACATCGGAGAAGGGGAAGACTGTCTCCAAAACTGACTCACTTGTCGTCCCACCTCTTGAGTGCGGTAGAAGTGGAAAAAGTGGTGGCCTGAAGGACAAATCCAAACGCGATCGCGCTCTTTCAGATAGGGTTGCCACTGCTGTACACTACTCGGATCAACCACCACATCATTATTACTCCCACACACCAACAAAGGAACATCCACCGTCGTGGGGGAAATGCGATGACGATAAAACAGAGAATGGGGAGAGGGAGAAGTCGCCAAATCCTTCTCTAACACCTCAATCAACGCCTTAGTTGTATTACAATTCTGATGGCCAAATAAATTCCACACCATCTGCGTCAACAGCATTTTACGAGTACAGGGGAGGAGTCCTTGCAGTGCGTAATAATGACTTTGCCAGTCCACCGCAGGTACACCCCCCACCCCCAACAACGTCAGAGACTTCACCTTCTGAGGATACCGTTGTGCATAGAGAAACGCCACTAACCCCCCCGTACTATGGCCAATTAAATGGAGAGGGTGGTGATGTTGTTTCAGATAGTCATGGAGCAACGTTAGCGGAACATCCAGAGAACTTGCCTCATCAGCACTTTGAGCATATTTCCAATGGGCAATCTCCGTATGTTGGTGCAGATAGCGAATTAAAGGGCGATGGAATCGCTGAAAGGCTTGATTGGCACTGATCCAAACGGTATTGAGAGATTGAGACATGATTCTTTAATCCTTGAAATTGTTAGAGGTTTTGTTATCTGGACAACAGTTTTTGCAAAATATTCTCATTAACTGAGAAAAAAAGAGAGCATAAACTCATCAATTTGTCAATAGCTCCGCAGGAAAAAAAGGAAACAGTGGAGACGCGAACCCCTGTCAAGCAGGAAAACCGCGTCATCCCCGTTGGACTTTCAGTTGACCCAGCGTAAAACGATTGTTTGTACCGTCTTTGTCCTCCTCACACCATAATTGAGAAAAATATGCAATAAAAGTCTCTCAATAGGATAGCGCATTTTGGGGAATTTTTGTGAAAAAGGGAACAGGGAACAGGGAACAGGGAACAGTAACCAGTAGTTGCTCCCCATCTCCCGACACCCGACACCCCAACAGGAAAGGGAAATCTGCCCCAGAGCAAATTTCCCCGATCTTCTCCCTAGGGAGAATAGAGACTAGGCCAGTAAGCTGAGGCCGCGAGTTCCGGCATAAATAGCGCGATCGCCTAACTCATCCTCAATGCGTAACAAGCGGTTATACTTAGCCACCCGTTCACTCCGACACAGTGAACCCGTCTTAATTTGGCCGGCCCCAGTCGCTACCGCTAAATCCGCGATCGTAGTATCCTCCGTCTCCCCAGAACGGTGGGAAATCATACAATTTAACTGGTGACGGGTCGCCAAATCAATCGTTTCTAGGGTTTCCGTCAACGAACCAATTTGATTGAGCTTAATTAAAATCGCATTGGCCGATTTTTCCTCAATCCCCTTGCGTAAACGGGTGGGGTTCGTCACAAACAAATCATCCCCCACTAACTGCACCTTACCACCGATTTTCTCCCGTAGGAGTTGCCAGTTTTGCCAGTCTTCCTCCTGTAACCCATCCTCAATGGAGATAATGGGGTATTTATTCACCAACTCGCCCAGATAGTCAATTAAATCTGTAGCACTGTGGGGAGTCCCATCATACACATATTGGCCGTTCTCATAGAACTCACTGGCCGCCACATCCATGGCCAGAGAAATCTGTTCCCCTGGTTTATAACCCGCTTTCTCAATAGCTGCAATGAGCAACTCCAAGGCCGCTTCATTGGACTTGAGGTTGGGGGCATATCCCCCCTCATCGCCTACCCCAGAGAGGAGGCCATCGGCTTTTAGCACTTGAGAGAGAGAGGCAAACACCTCGGCCCCCCAACGTA
This sequence comes from Spirulina sp. CS-785/01, assembly GCF_028330525.1. Lineage (GTDB taxonomy): Bacteria > Cyanobacteriota > Cyanobacteriia > Cyanobacteriales > Spirulinaceae > JAQMSD01. Next base: position 1,005 of record NZ_JAQMSD010000116.1, on the reverse strand, counting down.
ATGCCTCGGCAAAGCTAGAGGCCCCAATGGGCGCGATCATGAATTCTTGGAAATCCACATTATTGGCAGCGTGAGACCCCCCATTGAGGATATTCATAAAGGGGATCGGCAGGACATTGGCCATAGGCCCGCCTAAGTAGCGGTAGAGGGGAAGCATAAGTTCATCGGCGGCGGCCTTAGCGGTGGCGAGGGAGACGGCCAGAATGGCATTAGCCCCTAATTCCGCTTTGTTGGCTGTACCATCCCGTTGAATCATTTTGCGATCGATGAGAACTTGGTCAAGGCCATCCAGTCCTTGTAATTCTGGGGCAATTTTTTCTTTAACATTGCGGACGGCCCGGAGTACCCCTTTGCCTCCGTAGCGTTTATCCTCATCCCGGAGTTCGTGGGCCTCGAATGTTCCGGTGGACGCGCCACTGGGGACTTGAGCCATTCCCCAAGCTCCGGTGGCGAGACGGACTTCAGCTTCTACGGTGGGGCGGCCTCGGGAGTCTAGGATTTCTCTGGCGGTAATTGCGTCAATGGTGGCTTGGGTCTTGTCTAACATTACTTTCTCCATAGTTCGGACAAACAGGGATTTTACCCTTTCAAGGTCAGAATAAGACGGAGTTGGCGAGAATGGGGGTTCTTTAAGAATGTTTTTGAGTCCCAAGGGGAATCAAATTTTGGATCGGTCATTGCCTCAATTGGGAAAATCCGTTTAAACTGAGGTGTAGTTGGCAATTTTGAGAGAGATGCAACTGTTGGCTTTAGCGAGTTGATAGGATTTGCGGAATCATCCTCTTTGGACAGAATTTAATGTAATTATTTTTACTTTTATCTCCTGGGAAGATTACACAAACCCATGAACCAGAATAAACAAGTTAACCGCTCGTTGAAAGCTAGACATTGATTGACATTGTTCAATTTTTGTTGACTTAGAAAGGGACGAGCGTGCAGACTCAGCCATAAATCCTGTAAAAAGGTAGGCTACCTTGAGAGGGTCATCACACCCAAGTGTAAACG
>NZ_JAQMSD010000115.1 GCF_028330525.1 Spirulina sp. CS-785/01 | reverse complement strand
TCTATGCCAAGAGATCTGTGTTCAGGTATTTTGATTAAAAAAGTGGGGTTGGGCATCGCCTCACTCAAAAACGCGAAGTCTCGTTCCAGGGATGGAGAAGCCCACGCTCTAATCTCCGATTGAGCGTGGGAGTATGTCACTGATTCTCAGTTTCAGATTACCTTACCCTCTCAATGGCGTAGTAAGTTACAACAGTTAGCCAAGATGCGTAATACTACTGTAGATCGGCTTGGGTATGAAGCGATCGCGCAATACCTTGGCGAAACAGTAGAAAGTAGCGAAACCCGTTTGGCCTCCCTAGAAACCCAGATGGCCACCCTGCAAAAAACCCTTTCCCAACTTAATCTCACTGTGGCCAGTTTACAAAAACAACTCATCACTCCCACCCCCCCGCAACCCTCTCCCCAAGGGAAACCTCAACCCGATGCAGAATTACTCGAAGATGAACCCGACGAGATACTTTATGATTTTCTCCCCCCCGAAGAACGATAGAATATCAGCATTCAGAGATTGGTAAGTTCTTTAGGGCTTTTCCCCCTCTAACAAAGTAACCCAGCATCCTACACAACACAGTGCCGAATAGGGGAGATGGCATTAATTGTCCCAAAATCGCCTAAAATACTCCGTTGAAGGGTTAGGAGAGAATCTGTTGACCACGCAATACGACTTAATGATTCGCCACGCAACTGTATTAAACTCCTCTCAGACTCCGGTTAAAGTGGATGTTGGGGTGAGTGGGGGGAAAATTAGTGCAATTTCACCGCAACTGGAGGCCACTGCAACCCAGGATATTAATGCACAAGGCAACCTCCTCTCTCCCCCCTTTGTGGAGTCTCACATTCATCTAGACTCCGCGTTAACCGCAGGTGAACCCCGGTGGAATGAAAGTGGGACATTATTTGAGGGGATTCAAATTTGGGGGGACCGTAAGAGACAGTTAACCGTTGAGGATGTACAAAAACGTGCCATTCAAACCCTAAAACAACAAGCATCTCAGGGGGTTTTGTTGGTTCGTACTCATGTGGATGTCAGTGAACCCAGTTTAACTGCACTCCAGGCACTTTTGGCCCTGCGAGAGGAGGTGAAGGACTGGATAACCTTGCAGGTGGTGGCCTTTCCCCAAGATGGGATTTATTCCCGACCGGATAATGAGACGTTATTACGGGAAGCGGTACAATTGGGGGCCGATGTAGTGGGGGGAATTCCCCATTATGAGTTGACGCGAGAGGATGGGGTGAAGTCGGTTCAGTGTATTTTTGAGATTGCTCAGGATGGCGATCGCGCCATTGATCTACACTGTGATGAAATAGATGATCCCCAGTCTCGGTTTCTCGAAGTAGTGGCCGCTTATGCGAGTCATACCGGAATGGGGTCTAAAGTCACGGCCAGTCATACTTGCGCCATGGGGTCCTATGACAATGGCTATGCTTACAAACTAATGGGTTTCCTGAAGCGCAGTCAAGTGAATATTATTGCCAATCCTCTGATTAATATTACCCTGCAAGGGAGAAGCGATACTTACCCAAAACGTCGCGGAGTCACTCGTGTGAAGGAATTATGGCAAAACGGAATTAATGTGAGTTTCGGCCACGATTGTATTCAAGACCCCTGGTACAACTTAGGCACAGGGAATATGTTAGACGTGGGTTCAATGGGTCTTCATGTCTGTCAGATGACCGGACAGGATGAAATTGCGGCCTGTTATGAGATGATTACCCACAATGGCGCAAAAACCCTTAATCTTGAGGACGAGTACGGGATTGAAGTGGGAAAACCCGCCAATTTTATTATATTAGATGCCGCCAGCCCCTACGAAGCCTTTTGTCGTCGGGCCACGGTGACTCATGTGGTTAGTCGGGGTAAACTGTTGGCGAGAACACCTGTTGTAGAGACAGAGTGGTTTGGAGACTAATTGGCAAACACCACCGCTAAATCCAAGACAGGGGCTAGTTAGATTTTAGGCGATCGCTCTAAAATTGTAGGTTAGGTGAAGCCCTTTTATTAGCACTAAATGTTGATTCCTGACCGATGAACGACTCCCAAAACCCTGACAACTCTCTCTCTCAACCCTCCTCCTCGGAAGACAGTCCGCAGGAGGACAAAGCGTGGCGAAACCGCATTACCGACGCATTACAAGAGACAACCACACGACTGAAAAACCTCCTCCCCCTGCTGAAACAAGCAGAAAACCAACCTACACAACTGGACCCCCCAGAGGAAGCCCCCCCCACCCCACCCGATGAGGAAAAATGGCACAACCGCTTAAAAACCCTCTTTCCCGTTGACCAAGCAACGGAAAAGGTGATGAGTTGGTTTAGTATCAATGAGGAACAGGTTGCAGAGATACTCCAAACCATCCGAGAGGAGTTACCCACCACTGAAGCGGTGTTACTGGGGAAACCTCAAGCGGGGAAAAGTTCCCTTGTGCGGGGGTTAACTGGGGTGTCGGATGAGATTATTGGCCAAGGGTTTCGCCCCCATACTCAGCATACAGAACGCTATGCCTACCCGTCCAATGACCTCCCCTTGCTCATTTTTACCGATACGGTGGGGTTGGGGGATGTGGACCGGAATACCGAGGCTATTATTGAGGAGTTGCTGGAAGATTTACAACAGGAGACGCAACGGGCCCGGGTGTTAATTCTCACGGTGAAGATTAATGATTTTGCGGTGAGTCATTTACAACAGGTGGCCCAACAGTTACGAGATGCTTATCCCGAAATTCCCTGTTTACTGGTGGTGACTTGTCTCCATGAGGTTTATCCCCATAGAGAAACGGACCATCCCGATTATCCGCCAGAGTTTGAGGAGGTGCAACGGGCTTTCAGTAGCCTCCAGGAGGCGTTTACAGGCTTGAGTGATGCTCAGGTGATGATGGACTTTACTCTCGAAGAAGATGGCTATATGCCCGTTTTTTACGGCTTGGAGGCGTTGCGGGATGCTTTGGCGGAGTTGTTACCGGAGGCGGAGTCCCGGACCATTTATGAGTTACTGGATGAGGACAAGACGCAGCAGTTGGGGAGTTTGTATAAGGATGTGGCCCGGCGGTATATTTTGGCGTTTTCGGTGATGGCCGCGACGGTGGCCGCTGTGCCGTTGCCGTTTGCCACGATGCCGGTTTTAACCGCTTTGCAGGTGTCTTTGGTGGGGAGTTTGGGGAAATTGTATGGACAACTGTTAACTCCTTCCCAAGCGGGAGGGGTGGTGAGTGCTATTGCGGGGGGATTTTTGGCCCAAGCGGTGGGCCGGGAGTTGGTGAAGTTTGTGCCGGGGTTGGGAAGTGCGATCGCAGCTTCCTGGGCCGCTGCCTATACCTGGGCCCTGGGAGAGGGGGCCTGTGTCTATTTTGGCGATTTATTAGGGGGGAAAAAACCTGATCCCCAAAAGATACAAGCAACGATGCAAAAGGCGTTTACTGAGGCGAAAGAGAAGTTTAAGGGGTAATGGTTGGGGAATTTAACCACAAAGACACAAAGGACACAAAGGGGAGAGAGGTGTGTAGTCTTTCATTGCTTCTCTCTCCTCGCTCTGGGGGAAATGCCCATTGCGCATAGGATTTTAGAGTTTAGCGGTTTTGGACTGGTTGTTTTTACAACTGGCGGGACTGGGATAACTGGTTTTTACTGTAATATTTTCGTGTCCTGTTAGGTCTAATAATTGGGTGATTGCTAATTCTGCCCGGTTATTGGCTTCAAGGAGAATGTTTTTTTCACAGGCAGCAGTGACTAATTTTTCTAAGGTTTTTTGTTGGGCTAAACTCTGTAAGTCATGGGCGACATTGGGACCAAGATTTAGGAATCCTTCGTCGTAATCATAGACTTTGGAACGGTTGACATCAATTTTACTATCGAGGATTTCTGGAGGGGGGAGTTGGACGGTAATTTGTTGATCACTGACTTGGACGTTGGCTTGGGTGATGGCCGATAAGTCTATTCCTGCTTCGACTTCTCCATAACCGATGTACAGCATTTTGGAGGGAAAGGTGAAAGGACCAAAGTTGCTGTTTTGTTGGGTGGGGACGACGGTTTCCATGCTATAGACTGCGGTGGTTAAGTCGCTGGCTGTGCGGATTTTTTCTACAATGAGGGTGGAGATGTCTGCTTGGGGTTCACTGAGGCCAAAGGAAAAGAGGTTACGGACTCCGTTTAATAGGGTTGCGGTGGATACCCAGAGGTTGAGGAGGAATAAGAATAATAATATCCCAATCCCTCCTTTGGCGACTTGCCAAACGGGGTTTTTGGGGGAAGGGGAGGGTGGAGTCACTGGGGGACTGTCGGAGGAGGTACGGTTTTTTAATTCAGAGGTCATAATGATTGGGTGATTGGTGATTGATGATTAGTAATGGGTTACTGGTTACTGATTACTAATTACTAATTACTGTTTACTGTTTACTGTTTACTGATCATAGCCGACAGGCGATGGGCATTCGCCAACCGATGCCGAAGGCGCGATCGGTTATCTTTAAGACAGGGGCTGCTTGACGACGCTTAAATTCAGCCCGTAATACTAGACGATTAACTTTTTCTACGGTTTCTGGGTCATGGCCTGCGTTGATGATCTCTTGTTTGGCTTGGTGCTGCTGAACGAGTCGTTCTAGGATATCATCTAGGATATCGTAGGGGGGGAGGGAGTCTTGGTCGGTTTGATCCGGTTTTAATTCTGCACTAGGGGGCTTGTCGAGGACGTTTTGGGGGATAATTTCAATATTGCGGTTTAACCAGCGACAGAGGGCGAAAACTTTGGTTTTGGGAACGTCTGCAATGACGGCTAATCCCCCATTCATATCTCCGTACAGGGTACAATAGCCTACGGCCATTTCGGATTTATTCCCGGTGGAGAGGAGAAGATAACCGAATTTGTTGGATAAGGCCATTAATAAGTTACCCCGAATACGAGATTGGAGGTTTTCTTCGGCCACTCCGAATTCTGTCCCTTTGAAAAGTGGGTCTAAAATCTGGTCATAGGCTTCCATGGCGGGTTGAATGGGTAAGGTTGTGCTATGGATGCCGAGGTTTTTGACTAATTCTACTGCGTCGTCGAGGGAGTTGGGGGAACTGTAGGGGGAGGGCATTAACACCCCTAATACATTTTCTGGTCCGACGGCTTCGGCGGCAATGGCTGCGACGAGGGAGGAGTCTATTCCCCCACTGAGTCCTAGAATAACGCGAGAAAAGCTGCATTTTTGTAAGTAGTCTCGGACTCCTAGGACTAAGGCCAACCACATTTCGGCTTCTGGGCTGTCGCTGAGGGGGTTAATATGGGTGGGGAGGAGGTCGCGTTTTTCGGGGTGGTATTCGATGAGTTGTAGGTCTTCGCTAAACCCTCGGGCCCGACTGACGATTTCTCCTTGACGGTTGACGGCCACGCTATTCCCATCAAAGATGAGGTCGTCGTTACCTCCGACTTGGTTGGTGTAGATGACGGGGAGGTGATACCGGGTGACGCTGTGTTGCAACATGGACTCCCGGACTTGTTGTTTGCTGACGCTGTAGGGGGAGGCGGATAGGTTGACGATGAGATCGACTTCACGGTTGGCTAATTCTGCGAAGGGGTTGACTTGATAGTTGCGTTTTCCCCAGAATTCTTCATCATTCCAGAGGTCTTCGCAGATGGTGACACCGATTTTAATTTGTGACTGGGTAAATGTTTCGCTTCTTTCTCCTCCGGAAAAATAACGGTCTTCGTCAAAGACATCATAGGTGGGGAGGAGTCGTTTATGGAATAGTTGACGTATTTCTCCTCTTTGGAGTAGGGCGATACTGTTATAAAGGGGTTTTTGTCCGACTTGGGAAGCGTTGGGGTTGGGGGTGATGGTCCCGACGAGGACGCTGAGTTGGGGGGGGAGATGGGTGGCTAGGTGTTGGAGTTGTTGCTGGGTGGCCTGGATAAAATCGGGTTTGAGGAGGAGGTCTCTGGGGGGATAACCACAGAGGGATAATTCGGGGGTGAGGAGGAGGTCGGCGTTTTGGGATAGGGCGGTTTGGGCGACTTGTAGGATTTTTTGGCTATTTCCGGTTAGGTCCCCGATGGTGGGATTGAGTTGTGCGATCGCAATTTTCATTTTTGGTGTTGGCTGTGGGTGGGTTTGTGGTTTCTCCCTCTAGCTATCTATTATTAACTATCTATTATCAACGATCAACTAAAAACTAGCTTTGACTCAATAAGGCTTTTAGGTTGATTTTTGTATAGCCAATTTCTTTACTGGATTTCTCTTTGAGTTGTTCTAAGGTTTCCTGAATTTGTAAGTCAAAGGCATCAGGAATGCCAGAGACCATATATAGTCGTTCTTTGATTTTACTCAAAACTAAAGGAGGTCTTCTAGTTTCTGGGTCTTCTTTTTGTACGAAACAGTGACTTTTGAGTAGTCCTAATGATTGAATGGATGGCTTGCTTAAAATGTTGTCAATGTCTTCATAAAATTTTTCAATTAATTGATTGACAATATATTTCATAAAGACGGGTTCAAGGGTGAATTGGGTTGTCCCGTCGGGTTTGATGACTTCTAATAATGCCCGGCGTTTGAGGGATTCTAGGGCGGCGACGATTTCCGAGGAGGAGGAGACGGAAAATTGTAAATATTTCCGCAACATGGAGAGGGTGAGGGGTTTTTCTTCTAAGGCTAACCAATAAACAATTGATTTTTCGAGCTTTGACAAACGCTCAAAATGTTGATAAAATATAGTTGGCATTATATCCCCTAAAACTAGGGTACTTTGGTCTAAAAAATCATAAATTTCCCCGCCAAAAATATCTCGAATGGTTGTGGCCATTAATTTTAAGGCGAGAGGATGTCCCCGGTAAAGTTGGATTAACTGATGGACTCCGGGTTGTTCCGCAGGAAAGCCTTGAGTGGTGAGAATTTTTTGGGCTTCGGTGAATTCTAAGCCCCGTAATTTCATTTCGCGGATGGGTAAATGTTCCCCTTCCAAAGACGAAATATCTCTGGGTTTTTCTCTGGCGATCGCCAGTAAACAACTCTGATGATATTCTCGCCCAATGCGGCAAATTAACTCCCCATATCCTTGATACTCGCTTTGATATTGGCCGGCCAATTCCCCTTGCCAGAGAATGGCCTCTAAATCATCTAGGAGAATCAAGCAGCGATGATCCCGTAAAAAGTCAATTAAACGGGCAATTTGTCCCTCTGGGGTGTTGGGGAGAGACTGATGGGGGTCATCGGTCAAAAACTGGTTTAACTCCTCTAGGAGGGGGAGAATGGGGGGAGAATGACGCAGCGATCGCCGGATCACATACTCAAATTGGTCTTGGACCTGTCGGCCTAACTTCATGGATAAGGCGGTTTTCCCCATTCCCCCCATCCCGGATAAGAGAATCAGACGACAGCGATCGCTAATGATCCATTGTTCCAGTTGCTGTAACTCCGTCACCCGTCCAAAAAACTGAGAAACATCAATCTCCTCATCCCAGTCTTGTCGGGTATGAGACAAGGACAAACAACGGCGGTCCACAATCTCCTCCCAGGGGAGTCCGAGGGCTTGACAGTAGGCTTGGAAGGTTTTAGCCCCAATGGGATGTTTCCCGGCTAAAAACCGCTTCCACGTCCCCAGAGACACCCCGTAGGCATAGGGACCCCCTGCGGGACAAGGGCGATCGGGTTCTAGGATTTCGCTGGCCTCGACTAAACAAGTGTCGTCTTCTGCATTCCAACTCCATCCCCTCTCCTTTCTCGCTTGTTGGATTCTCATTAATCCTAATTTGGATGCTTTCAGCGTTGACATTGAATGTTATCTTGTACCGTAATCATTACATTTATGCAAGATCAATTTTAGATCAGTTACGCTCAGTCTAGGATCGTCAAAACGACGGATCAGACCGATCTTGTTATCTTTAGAGAAAAAAGCGAACCTATAAATAGCACACAGGGTTCGATCGTGGGGAGTTTAAACAACTCCCCCATTTCTTTTTTAAGGGCCTTGTCCTCCAGAGACTATTCTGCGATCGCAGCAAATTGGCGGAATAGATAGGAGTATCAGAAATCGGAAATCAGTAAATTATCGCTTATTCTCTCTCCTCCCACCAAGATTGATATTGTTGTAAGGCATGAGTTAAGGCTTGGATGCGAATGGGTTTACTGAGATAATCCTGCATTCCGGCAGCTAAACACGCCTCTCGGTCTCCTTCCATCGCATTCGCAGTCATCGCAATAATATAGGGTTGTAGGGGGGTAGGATACTCCCAACTAATGCGACGAGTGGTTTCCAGACCATCCATTTCCGGCATTTGAATATCCATCAAGACGACATCATAGCGTTGTTGTTGCAACTTCGCTAACACTTCTATCCCATTATTGGCAATGTCTGCTTGATAGCCTAAACGTTTTAAAATCTGTAGGGCTACCTTTTGATTAATTCGGTTATCTTCGGCCAAGAGGATGCGGAGAGAGGAGTCTGGGAGGGGGGAGAGTTGCGAGTCTGAAGAGAGTCCAGAGGAGGAGGGAGACAGGGCAGGAATTTCCTCTAGGGTTGAAACAGGTAGGAAATGCGATCGCGGGGAATGCCAATTCCGGTATCTTGAACCGCAACTCTCAATTCATGGGTTTTTGGGTCTTGGGTTGCTTGAGAGGTGACAAGAATTTGGACGTTTCCTTGTTCGGTGAATTTTAAGGCATTTCCCACTAAATTGATTAAAATTTGCCGCAACCGGGTACTATCCCCGCGAACCCGTTGGGCGACTTGGGGGTGAAGCTGATAATCTAATGTAATGCCTTTTTTATCTTTAACCCTGAGAAGACCCTCGCCTCCGGCGATGGGATGAATCAGGGGGCAGTTTGATTCTCGACATACTGTTTTAATGTCTCAATTGTCACCCCTCCGCAACTAGCCACAAAGTACGAGCCTGTCCAAAAAAC
>NZ_JAQMSD010000114.1 GCF_028330525.1 Spirulina sp. CS-785/01 | reverse complement strand
CGTTAGAGGTGTCAGAGGGGTTATGGTTAGAGGAATTGGGATTAGGGTTAGGATTATGGCAAGGGAGTTATGAGGGAGTGGAGGGGTTATGGTTGCGGTTTTATGATGCTGAGGATAACTGGATTCCGACTCCTAGTGAACAAGCAGAACAAGAACGACAACGGGCAGAACAAGAACGACAACGGGCAGAACAAGAACGACAACGGGCAGATAATGCTGAGGCTACTGTACAACAATTGCGCGTTCGCTTACAACAACTAGGCATCGACCCCGACTCTATATAACCTCACCCGCAACTCCCTCTCTCAGCATACCCGATTTAAGATTTGCTTTAGGAATAATTGCTGAAAAGCACCCCTCAGAGGGAGTTTCGAGAAACTGTAATAAAAGTTGATGATTTTTTTTCCCGTCTCCCGTTTTCTTAAAAACGACGGCTTTTTTCCACAATATAGAAGATTCCTGTGCCAATGGAGAGCAAGATTAAAATCCAGATTACTCCCCCCGGTAAAAAGCTGAGAATTGCCAGTCCACGCAGGAGATAGACCAATATCGTTACTGCGAGAATGGTGAAAAATAAGTAAGTGCTGAGTTGTTCGGACTGGGGAGAAGGACTCATCGGTTTGTTTGGGGTGAGATTACCGTTTCTATTGTCTCACAGGTCTTTGGGGAACAGGAAGGACTCCCATTGCACCCCTGTCCTCAATTTTTTTGTATTTTGTCACGGTTTATATTTAAAAAATGCACAAAATAAGAATTTAAGGCTGAAATGAGCATCAGAATCGCTCACTGCTCAAAAACAGAGAAATAATTTTTTATAAAATATCTCACCCTTCCTTAAACTCCACTCTCTCCATTGCCCCCCCTTTTCAACCCCCGATGGTTCGTTAATAATTGCAATCAGTGAAGAAAACGCACTTCTATAAAAAATCTTTAGCCGTTAACCGAGGATAGACCTATGAGTATGAGATTAGCTGTATATGGAAAAGGTGGGATTGGGAAATCTACCACAAGCTGTAATATCTCTGTTGCTTTAGCGAAACGGGGTAAAAAAGTCTTACAAATTGGCTGTGATCCCAAGCATGACAGTACCTTCACCCTGACTGGGTTTTTAATCCCCACCATTATCGACACCCTGCAAGAGAAAGACTTTCACTACGAAGATATTTGGCCCGAAGATGTGATTTATAAAGGGTATGCAGGGGTGGACTGTGTAGAAGCGGGTGGCCCTCCTGCGGGTGCAGGTTGTGGGGGTTATGTGGTTGGCGAAACCGTGAAACTCCTTAAAGAATTAAATGCGTTTGATGAATATGATGTCATTCTCTTTGATGTCCTAGGGGACGTAGTTTGTGGTGGGTTTGCTGCTCCGTTGAACTATGCGGACTATTGTATGATTGTTACGGATAATGGGTTTGACGCGCTGTTTGCGGCCAACCGCATCGCTGCATCGGTGCGAGAAAAATCCCGGACTCACCCCTTACGGTTAGCAGGACTCATTGGCAACCGGACTTCTAAACGGGATTTAATCAATAAATATATTGAAGCAGTCCCTATGCCTGTTTTAGAGATTCTTCCTCTCATTGAAGATATCCGCGTTTCCCGTGTGAAGGGACAAACGCTGTTTGAAATGACGGAGAAAGACCCGGATTTGGCGTTTGTTTGCGACTATTATCTCAATATTGCTGATCAATTATTGTCTCTACCGGAAGGGGTGGTGCCTAGTGAAGCGCAAGACCGGGATTTATTCAGCTTACTCTCCGATTATTACCTGAATCCCGCCGAAGGCAAAGCGCAACCTGTCACCGCAGATGAAGAAATGGATTTGATGATGGTTTAGGTCAATATTTGTTGCTTGTTCTTTGTTCTTCTCTCTCTCCCCATGCTCCTAACTTAGGACGCTGATTACTGTTTACTGATTACTGTTTACTGAAAATGACTGTTGCAAAAGATGCTCCGGCTTTAAATTTTGAATGCGAAACTGGGAATTATCATACCTTTTGTCCCATTAGTTGTGTCGCTTGGCTGTATCAGAAAATTGAGGATAGTTTTTTCCTTGTGGTGGGGACGAAGACTTGTGGGTATTTCCTACAGAATGCTATGGGGGTGATGATTTTTGCTGAACCTCGTTATGCTATGGCAGAGTTAGAGGAGGGGGATATTTCAGCCAAGCTGAATGATTATGATGAGTTGAAGCGGTTATGTTTGCAAATTAAACGCGATCGCAATCCTAGTGTTATCGTTTGGATCGGCACTTGCACCACCGAAATCATTAAAATGGACTTAGAAGGGATTGCGCCGAAATTAGAGGCAGAAATCGGCATTCCTATTGTCGTTGCTCGTGCTAACGGGTTAGACTACGCTTTCACCCAAGGGGAAGATACCGTCCTCGCAGCTATGGCCCAACGGTGTCCCAAACCCAAAGACGTGAAAAGCGAACAGAAAGAAGACCCCAACGCTATCCAAAAACTCCTCAGCTTTGGACGCAACTCCGACAACGACAAACCCCAAGCGTCTGAATACAAAGATCATCCCCCCCTCGTCCTCTTTGGGTCACTCCCAGACCCCGTGGCCACCAACCTCTCCCTCGAATTGAAAAAACAAGGGGTTCAAGTCTCCGGTTGGCTTCCCTCCAAGCGTTACACGGAGTTGCCTGTTATTGATGAAGGGTATTATGTGGCCGGGGTAAACCCCTTCCTCTCCCGGACGGCCACCAACTTAATGCGTCGTCGCAAATGTAAACTTATTGGCGCACCTTTCCCTATCGGTCCCGATGGAACACGGGCCTGGGTGGAGAAAATTTGCTCGGTGTTTGGCATTGAACCCCAAGGACTGGACGAACGGGAAGCCCAAATTTGGGAAAGCATGGAAGACTATCTCCAACTCATTCGCGGTAAGTCGGTCTTTTTCATGGGGGATAATCTCTTAGAAGTGTCCTTGGCCCGTTTCCTCATCCGTTGCGGGATGACGGTCCCAGAAATTGGCATCCCTTACATGGATAAACGCTATCAGAAAGCGGAATTGAATCTTTTAGAACAGACTTGCCAAGATATGGGGGTTTCGTTACCGAGAATTATCGAAAAACCGGATAATTATAATCAAGTGCAACGCATTAATGAATTACAACCTGATTTAGTGATTACCGGAATGGCCCACGCGAACCCCTTAGAAGCACGGGGAATTAATACGAAGTGGTCCGTTGAGTTTACCTTTGCTCAAATCCACGGTTTCACCAATGCCCGTGATATTCTGGAATTAGTCACCCGTCCTATCCGCCGCAACAATAATTTAAAAGGGTTAGGTTGGGATAAGTTGGTTCAAGAAGAAGCCAAGGTTTAATTAAGTTTTGAGTGTTCTCCTGCTAGTTTAGAGTTACTGAAATTAAGGTGAGTTACGACTCACCTTTTTTGTTAGTTTGGGAGGAAAGAGAGTTGATTCCTCGCTGTAAAATTCGTAACTGATATCCTAAAGAGGGTGGTTCATGCTCTAATCGAGCAATTAACTGATTTAAGATTTCATTTAGCGCAAAGCGTGTCTTCTCCTGAAGAATTTTATAAATATCTTGTCCTAGTAAATAAATGCTAGCATCCAGAAGCTCAATACCACCATTGGCTAGTTTTTCAGCTAGTTCATCATAAGCGCGTTCGTCATCTTCATAGTGAGACAAGACAAACTCTAAATCCTCTAAATCTTTATTAACTCGCTCACCCCGATCTCCCCAAGCAAATAGTTTGAGAACGATAAAGGATTGATAGCGCAACATCCCAATCTTTTGTTCCTCTCCCTTCTCCAAATTGCTGATCAAAGATGAGTAGTCTAGCTCCTGCACCGACTAAGAGTAATGGTACATTCAATCTATCAACTATTTTAACTAAATCAGATAAAACTTGCTTTTCTTGTTCATTAATCATTTTGGTTTGCTATCGGTTTAATATATTTTTCATAAATTAAATTAGTTGATGGGTGAATGGCAGACTTATCGCTGTAAGCGGGTTTCGAGGTTTTGTAGGAGGCGCGATCGCAACATTCCCACAACCAAAACCCCCGGCAACAGTCCCATCTGAAGTAAAATCGTTACGGCAGGCCCTAGGGTTTCTAGGGTGAACAGTCCCCCTTGGACTTGGGGATACAGGACAATTCCTAACACAATCACTAAACCCCCTAAAAGCGCGAGAGAACGACGAGAGGGACATTCGTGCCACTGGAAATGTAACGGTTGCCGTAACCAACGAGCAACCCAAATGGCCCCTTGGGTTAAACTCCTTAACAAAATACCGGGTTTAATGAATTCGGGGAGGAGGACGACAAACAGCGTCCAACGAGGAATCACCACCTCGCTATACAGTGAAAAAAATAATGCTCGTACTTCCTGCATTCGGGAATAAAACAGTGCGATGGGGAGTTGGCTGAGGAATTGTGGGAAATGCAGCAGGACGCTAGGATGAGCGATTAATTCCGGAATTTGAGGGAGAAGGGCGGCGAGACTATAGGCCAAGAGCAGTACAATGGCGTAGAGTCCCGTAATGCGCCAAAAGGCGGTGAGTTGTTTGGGGGAGGTGAGGGCATAATCGGTGATGGGAATGGCGATCGCCAGTAATAAAATTAGATCAGTCGTAAAAATTGGCGGAATATATCCCCTCATCCCCAAACCCAGTACCAGTAAAGTCAGTAAAACTAAGCTCATCCCCACCCAACGTCGATGCTTGCAAAGCGTCCGGTTTCCCCGTACCCCATAACTCACACTGAGGAGACTGCCTAGCAAGATTAAAACGGGACTGACCATGAATTGGGGTAAAATTAATCCCTGGGATGGGGTTTGTAGCTTAAACCCCTCTTGAACCCAACGCACCGTTGCTTGAACCAAAGTGGGATCAAAGGGTTCAATTAAATGATCCGACGTTGGAGAAATCACTAATTGGCGAGCATTTCCTTGTTCAAAAGTGCCGTATTGTTGCAAGGATTGGGGCGGTTGTCCTGTTCCCTGTTGTAACATAGACCGTAGAGCTTGAGGGGGGTGAAGCTGATCATACACCCCAATACCCATTAAGAGATTAGGGGGGATAATACGGTTGATATCAGCAGTCATTCCTAGCGCGATCGCCAGCTTAATCCTATCATCCTCATTCGCCAACAAAATCGCCATTGCACCCCCCATCGAATGACCCCCCACCCCAACCTTCTCCCCATCAAACCGTTCTGGATGCTCATAAACATAACGGGCCACAAGTCTCCCATCCACTAAATTTTCCCCATCATCAAAAGGCCGCGCATAAGACTCCCCAAACCCCCCTGCATCAAAGGTCAGAACCGCCACCCCATGACGCGCTAATTCTAGGGCTAATGGGGTTAAAGTTTCCTTGGTCGAACTCACCCCATGCCATAACATTATAGTAGGATAAGGAGTCTCCGTCGCCACAGGCACATAGAGACGACCCATAAGCGTTTTTTCAGCAGTCCGAGACACTTGAATGATCTCGCTGTGGGGAAGATGGGGACGAGAAACCCAATGGAACATTAACCCAAAACTGAGCAAAACCAGTCCCAACCAGAAACCTAAATTTTGAGACAACGGACGTTGACGAATCATGGGTTGAACCGGATAAACTTCTAATTATTTTTATTCCCCACTCATATCACTGTACATTGACACTCCACGCCCTAGAAGGACGTGGATTCTTCATTCTCTCTCTAAAATGGTCAGGGTGCAAGCATTGCACCCCTACGAGAATGAAGATTGCGGGTTCTAGACTCGAATATTAACTTTAACCCGTTTTAACGGGTTTTGGCTCTGAGCCTTGGGTTTTAACCCAAGGTTCACTGTACAAAACGACGAATTTTCCCTAATGCAATATAAGAATTGCCTCCCGATGCTTCTTTTACTCCGTCCACTACATACATTTCCCCCTCCTCTCGAATACTGCGAGGGAAGCGCATATTATAATCAGGGTCGTAACCATCAGACACGACTCGCACCCGCAGTTTTTTCCCATCTTTTAGACATTGGACTAAAACGCCATCTCCTACCGTGTCGGTGGTTTCTAGGTCGTTAATTGTTCCTTGGACTTTGGCGGATTTCAGGTTTTGCGGTTTACTGGGGGTAGGACTCCCAGCGTGTTCTTCTCCAGGTTTGACTAAACGGCGAATTTTGCCTACGGCCCGGTAATAATTACCACTGGGGACTAATTCTACTTTATCTGCAACGTAAGTTACACCATTTTCGCGGATACTACGGGGGAATTGGACGTTGAGATCAGAGTTGTAACCGTCGGAAATGACCCGAATTCGCAGTTTGCCGCCGATTTTCTCACATTTGAGTAATACTCTGTCTTGGGGGTCGGAAATGGCTTCTAGACTACTGGCAGACCCAGCAGCACCTCTTAATTGTAAATCGGCGCGATCGCGGTTTAAACTCTGATAAGACTGATCCCGCATTTCTTTGCGAACAGTGGGATTAAACCGTTGTTGGGTTAAGGTCTCTGCATAATGCTCTAATTGAGCAATTTCTTCGGCTACTGTAAAGGAGGTTTCGATCACCTTCTGTTGTAACGCTGCAATGGCCTCCCGTAACTTCTCCGACGCTTGTTTATAGTCCCCCTTATCCGCTAACGATACCGCCTCCTCTTTCGCCTTAGCCATGCGTAATTGGCTAGTCCGTTCTAAAATACGGTAATCGGGGTCTGTGGGACAGTCTTCCGGTGTCGCAACAGGCAATGTCACCGTTAAGTCTTCCCTACGCTGTTGAATGACTCCCCCTTTTGAGGACTCCTCTACACTTTGATATTGATAGGTCACAGAAAGTAGCTTCTGTTCCCCCGTTTTTGCGTATTCTGGCAGGGATACCCCCACCGCAAGGGGTTTTCCCTCTCCGCCATAAACATCGCCTAAAAACACCGTAAAACGGTCTCCCTCGGTGATGCGGCGATAGTTGTTTAAAATATCAGTAATTCTCACCCCGGTTTCTGGAGTGAGGGTGACGGTTAAATTTTGGGCCACTACCGACACTAAACTCTCCATTTCAATGCGGAATACATCTAGGGCATCTTCGGGGGATTGAATATAATAAAAATTGCCTCCGGCTGCATCGGCCATATCGATCAATAAGTCTTCGTTGAAGTTATCCCCAAAGCCTAATGTGGTGGTGATGATGCCGTTTTCCGCTTGATCTCTGGCCGTGTTGACGAGGGTTTTGGGTTTGGTAGTCCCGACGTTGGCTAACCCATCGGTGAGGAGGATAACACGATTCAAGCGATCGCTGCTAAAATTTGACTGCACATGGGCGCATCCTTGCAACCATCCCCCACTTAAATTGGTCAAGCCTCGGGCCCGGATTTTACCTATTTTAGAGCGAATGGCAGCCGGATCACTCGCTAATTGGGGTAAGAGGAGGGTTTCTACTTGATCATCATAGATGACGAGGGAGAAGTAATCGTCGGGGGTGAGGAAGTCCACTAATTTTTGGGCCGCTTGAATAGCAAACCGTAGCGGTTTCCCACTCATAGACCCAGACCGGTCCAAGACGACACACAAGTTCAGAGGACGACGACTGCTGGTTTTGCTTTCCTCCTGAAACCGTAAGATTAAGTCGGTGGTTGTGGCTGTGTTAACGGGAATGGGACATTGAGAGAAGGTGTAACTCGCTTTCATAGGGGGTTGGGATGAGTTAAGACTATTGTTGCGGAATCTATCCCTGTCGTAACAAGTCTTGATGAAGGTGTCAAGGGTGTTTTGAACCACAAAGACACAAAGGATACAAAGGTTTGTCGTCAGCCTTTTAAGGCTTTTTCTGGTTGCTTCTCTGGGGTTGAAGGGGTTGGGTTGAACCACAAAGACACAAAGGACACAAAGGGGGGAGTTTTGTCTCTAGCATTACAGGGATCGGTTTGAGCATAGCCAATGCTGGAAAACTTCACAAGTCAAGGCTTATTACTGTTTACTGTTTACTGTTTACTGCTATATTAAAGCTCCTCTTTCCTTTAGCGAGTCTCAAGGGCTTGATTGAGATTCCACGCAGCACTAATTAAGGCTAAATGGGTAAACTTAGTCCATAGGGTTTGGGCATCGTTGTCGAGGGGCATTTCTGACACCAAGGCAAGATTGAGGTGCGGCGATCGCAAAATTGCCCCATGACAGTCCAGTTCAACCCGATGGGCTTCTAAGCCATAATTAAAGGCGGGACGGCATTCTAAGCGAAACGGCATATTGCCCCCAATGACCCGCACTTTACGCACTAACCAATGATATCCCCTCTCCTCTTGAGACAACCCTACGGGCATAAAGTCAATAATTTCGGCAAACCCACAGTCGCACAAAAAACGAGTGACTAATATATTGGTCTCAGGCCAGTAAAACTGCTGTGAGTTAACGGTTTCAGCCCTCGGTTCAATCTGAAAATGACCCCCCTTTTCCTGATCAAGCATCGCCGCAAAAACGCTAGGAGAATCATGGTGCGGATAACAAAACCAGTCAATCGACCCATTTAATCCTACCAAGGCGGTTGTGTACATATTGCCGATAATGCCATAATTCTCGATAGGCTGGTAGGAAGTTATGAAGGATTTATTGCAACGACCTTTCCATTGTACGCTTTTGCCCCGTTTGGGGTCTAGACTCCGCTTCCCCCGCTTATTCCCCCCCCCCTTGCGGTGTTGTGTTGTTCACGGTTTCTTCCCTCCTTGCTACTCTCTGAACCAAATGATATTTAAAGAACTGATCCTACAAAATTTTGGCCCCTATAAAGGCCGCCAAGTGGTGAATTTATCGCCAGAAAAAGCGGGAGAACCTCGCCCGATTATTCTATTAGGAGGAATGAATGGTGGGGGCAAAACTACCCTCATGGATGCCATTCGCCTCGTGTTTTATGGACAACGAGCGCAATGTTCAACTAGAGGCAATTTAAGTTATGGGGAGTTTCTCAATCAATGTATTAATCATCAAACTAACGGCTTAGAGGAAACTTTAGTTGAATTGGCTTTTTCTCATGTCAAAGATAATCAAAATGTGATCTTTCGGGTTCGCCGTCGCTGGACAAAAGACCCCAAAAATGTTAAGGAAACTAAGGATACTTTAGAGGTGATTACTGACCAATGGTTAGATGAAACTATTACTAAAACTTGGGATGAGCGAGTTGAATATATTTTACCTTTGGGGATTTCTAATTTATTTCTCTTTGATGGGGAACAAGTGAAGGAGTTAGCAGAACAAGAAGCTCCCCCGTTACAAGTTCGAGAGGCTATTGAATCTTTGTTAGGACTGGAGTTAGCGGAACGGTTATCGGCGGATTTAGATATTTTAATGGCTCGGAAACGCAAGGAAATTGCTGACCAAAAACAACGTAAAGAATTAGAGGAACTAGAGGACAAAATTGCCTATCTTCAAAAGGAACGAGATCAGGTCGCTTTAGTGGTAAGGGAGTTAGAAAAGAAGGTCAAAAAAGCACAAAAGAATTTTGACCATCATCAGAATAAGTTTCTCACAGAAGGAGGGGCAATTGCCTCCCAACGCTCTCAATTAGATCAAAATAAGAAAAGTCAAGAAAGAGCGTTAGAGCAAGAACGGGAAAAATTGGCTCAAATTGCCGCAGGGACGTTACCTTTACAACTAATTAATCCCCTGTTACAAGAAGCGGCAGAACAAGGGAAACGAGAGTTAAAACAGTCTAAAGCTATTGTGGCTAAGGAGGTTATTCAAGAACGCGATACTCGTCTTTTAAGTTATCTCCAAGATTTGGCTTTGTCTTCGGAGCAATTGACCCACATTCAAGATTTTTTACAACAGGAAAACCAAGACTTAGAGGCGGGGATTGATCCTACGGTTGCCAATAGTTTAGGAGTTGACTCGGAAACGCTGAACCATCTCAATACTATCTTACAAGGTCGTTTACCTAGCCAAGTTGAAAAAACAAGGGAGGTGTATCAGCAAATTACTTCTATTGAAGATGCTCTCGACTCCCTCGACGAACAACTACAAACGGCGGCTTCTCCTGAAGTTTATGATGAGTTAAAAACGGCGATGGAAACCGCCCAAAGTGAACTGGTTCGCCTACAAACGGACTGGGAAACTCAACAGCGTCGCTATACGACTCTCGATACCCAATTGGCAGAGGTGCGCAAGGAATTGGCGAATTATGGCCAAGGTAGCATTGACCGCCGTAATAAGGAACATCTCATTGAATCGGCGGCCAAGGTGCAAGAAACGTTAAAGCTGTTTCGGGAACGACTGACGCTGAAAAAACTGAATAAATTGGAGATCGAGGTGACGGAATGTTTCCGCTATTTGTTACATAAATCTGATTTAGTCCATCGAGTGGCGATCGCTACCGGGGATTTTAGTCTGTCTCTGTATAATAATCAGGGTCAACCTGTCCCGAAACATCGCCTCTCGGCAGGGGAAAAGCAGCTTTTGGCTATTGCTTTCCTCTGGGGACTAGCGCGGGTGTCTGGCCGCCATCTCCCCATTGCTATTGATACTCCCTTGGGCCGTCTCGACTCCTCTCATCGTCATAATTTGGTGGAACGGTATTTTCCTTCTGCGTCTTCTCAGGTGATTCTTTTGTCCACGGATACCGAGATCGGCCAACGGGAGTTGGCACAGTTACGAGAGCAAGATGCGATCGCCCAAGAATATCGGCTAAAATACGACCCCAAGCAACAACAAACCACCATAGAACCCGGTTATTTTTGGTCTTGAACCCGAAACCGCGTTAAGGTATAAGCGGTTAACAGAGAGAAAAAATCCCATGCTGCATAAACTCTTTTGGACAATCAGTGCCACCTTTGCGTTATTCCTAGGCAGTCAACTGCCTTGGTTTCAACACGCGGCCATCCTTCCCAACCCAACGGCCCTGGCCGCCGAAGTTAAACAAGTTGAGAATATTAGTGACCAAGAATTAGAAAAATTTGCAGATGCGTGGATCAGTGTCGTTAATATTGAACGAGATACCCGCCAAGAAATTGTCGAAATTGTCCAAGACGCAGGGTTTGAACCTCAACGCTTTGGCGATATCGCAGAAGCCTACCAAAGCCAAACTGAACCCACTCCTCCCCTAACCTCCGAGGAGGAAACCAGTTTTGAACAAGCAGCCCAACAAATTCAGTCTTTACGAGAAAATACTCGTAACGAAATGCAGCAGGCCGTCCGGTCTCAAGGCTTAGACCCCCAACGCTTTAGCGAACTTCTCACCGCCGTCCGAGAAGACCAAGCGTTACAAGAAGAAGTGAAAAACATGATCCAAGACCGCATCCCCGAAACCCCTGAAAACTAACTGATCTTGAGGCAGGATAACTCCATCCTGTCTCTTTCTATCTCTTTCTATCTCTTTCTATCTCTTTCTATCTCTTTCTATCTCTTTCTATCTCTTTCTATCTCTTTCTGTATTGCTGTCATAGTTGAATCATTTTTGGGTAAAGTATGTTATAATAATTATAGTTCCAAATAAAAACAAAATATTTTCAACCGGGTCATCAGCCCGCAGGTTGGGTTTACTGAAAACGCAATCAAACATTTAACCTGCAAAATTTTAAAATCATCCCTGATTACTCCCACTGACACTAAAATCGCTTAAAATAGACTGAAAGCCTTATGATAATTACTTTCTAACCTTCTACTCAGGCCAACTTCCGCCCTTCTTCCGTCCTAGTTAGTGAGCCTGTCCTTCACGCAGTGTACGCAGAGCGCAAACCACTGCCCTCTGCCATCTACCTTCATCCTTCCTTCTGCCCTCTACCCTCAGATACTATTTACTGGTTACTATTTACTGGTTACTATTTACTGGTTACTGTTTACTGGTTACTGTTTACTGGTTACTGTTTACTGGTTACTGTTTACTGGTTACTGTCAATGACCCCACCCGTAGAACGCTTTAGACTCTCCCAAACCGCCAGAGACCAACTGATTAAACTGAAACGTTACACCAAAATTGATCAGTGGAATATCCTTTGTCGTTGGGGGTTTTGTCGGTCTCTCGCTGAACCCACCGTTCCCTCCCCCGTCCCCCTCCCCGCCGATAGTAACGTAGAATTAACCTGGCGTGTCTTTGGGGGGGAACTCTCCGACATCCTGGTCATTGCCCTGAAACAACGGTGTCACAACGATGGACTGGGGACCGAGAAAGAAACCCTCGCCCACCAGTTCCGTTTACATCTTCATCGCGGGATTGGGTATTTAGCCGGAGACCCCAACCTTAAAAAAATTGAGCATCTCGTTCAACTGGCTTTACCCGAACACCCTCAACCAAAATAAGGGGGTTCGTTGCCCGGTTTCCATTTGATATTACAGCCAATACTGGGTTTTTGGTCGTCGCTGACGGGTTTTCCGGCTAATACTGCGTCAATAGCTGCTCGTAAGTCTTGGCCGGTTACAGGTGTATCATTGCCCGGTCGGCTCTCATCGAGTTGGCCGCGATAGACTAGCTTGCGATCGCTATCAAATAAAAAGAAATCCGGAGTACAGGCCGCGGTGTAAGTCTTTGCTGTCTCTTGGGTCTCATCGTAGCAAAACGGGAAATTAAACCCTAACTCCTGCGCCATCTCCTTGAGTTGATCTGGAGCATCCCCTGGATGGGTGTCCACATTATTGGCCGAAATCGCTACAATCCCCAAAGATTGATCGGCGTAATCTTTGCCCATTTGCGCTAACTGCTCTTGAACGTGCTGCACAAAAGGACAGTGACGACAAATAAACATCACCAACAGTCCCTGTTTCCCCGCAAAGGTATCCAACGTAATGGTATCACCCGACACCACATCCGGCAGTTGAAAATCAGGGGCTTTTGTCCCCAGGGAAAGCATCGTAGAAGCCACTCGTGCCATAATCGTCTCCTTGAATAGGGTTTGCTCTTTCAAGATTTTGACTCACTCCCCCAGAGAAGTGGAGCGTCTTTAGGGGGATTCTTTCCAGAACTTGCTCAGAAAATACAAATGAACTAAAATGATTTAATCATCAACGAAAGTAGCCCTATGAGTTCCACATCTCGTACACCGAAACATCTAGTGTGTTTACCTGGGGGGCGTTCATCCGCCGCCCACATTCCTTCCTACACCCCCCACCCCCGTCATCAACTCACCCCTCTCTCCCACGATAATCAATTTGCCCTACACCTACACCAACTCGACGCACAGGCCACCCGTATCAACCAACTGGCCGCGGAATTAGAAGAAGCGGTCAAACAGTTCAAGGTAACGGCCTCTCAAGTCAATCAAAGTAGTTATACGTTCCGAGAAGTTTACGGAAATGATTGGTTTCCTAAACAGATTTGTGATTATCAAGGAGTGAGCGTCCCCAAGGTGAGTCAAACCCCCAACGGTCGCTTATCCTTATCCTCACACCCCATTGATTTATTCGCCCAAGAACGAGACGCTCATCAATTAGCTAACTTGTTAAGAAAACTTAGTAATTGATAATGGGTAATGGATAATGGATAATTAATTACTATTCCCTATTCCCTATTCCCTGTTCCCTATTCCCTATTCCCTGTTCCCTTTTCCCTTTTCCCTTTTTCACAAAGAACCAACAACCAACAACCATTAAAACACTTTGTTGGTGATCCACGCGCTCTGATAGGGTTGTAGGGTGAAAGGTTCGTAAATATCAGTGATAATTTGCCCACTGATGAGATCACTCCATTGGTCGGTTAGGGTTAAATTGAGGTTGGATAAGGGGAAAGTTTGGGCGCGATCGCTTAAATTAAAAATACAGAATAATCCCTGATCTCGCATCATACTCTGTCGCCAAAACATGAATAACACCCGATTAAAGGGATGTAAGGTGTATTGGGTGGCGTTGGGATGAAAGGCGGGTTGACGACAACGAATTTTTAAGAGTTGGGATAAACGATGAAAGACAATACGGTGAGAGGAGTCAGGATCATTTAATTGCTGTTCTAAATTCTCTATATCCCAACAGTAGCGGTTAATAGACCGTTTCCGTCCCGTTGCTTCCAGTCCGCGACGATCGTTTTTGGTCCCTAAGAAGGTATGAATATAAAAGCCAGGGATTCCTTCTAAGGACATCATTAGGGTATTGGCACAGATAAACCGTTCGATTTGCCATTGATCTAATCCTCTCACAGTCCCTTTCATAGCATCAAAAAGAGAGATATTCACCTCGTAGGGACTTTCAGACCCGTTGGGGTTGCGACGATAGCTGATCTCTCCCCCAAAGTCTTTCAGGGTGTTCACCAGTCGATAAAATTCCTCGACGGAGAGTAATCCCTCGGCAGGTCGGAGGCCAATGCCGTCGTGGGAAGCGATAAAGTTAAAATACGCGCATCCCCTAGGGGCCGGAGGCATACTCATCATCCAAGTGCGGAGATAGTCTGATCTGCCTTCTAAGAGGGCATGAATGAGCAGGGGAGGGAGGGAGAAGTTATAAATGAGGTGGGCTTCATTGCAGTTGCCGAAATAGCTTAAATTCTCTCGGTTGGGGACATTGGTTTCGGTGATGATGGCCGCTTGGGGATCGACCATTTGTAGGATTTCCCGTAGAAGGCGGATGGCTGCATGAGTTTCGGGGAGGTGTATGCAAGGTGTGCCGAGTTGTTTCCACAGGTAAGCGACGGCATCGAGACGGATATATTTAGCCCCAGTTTGCATATAAAAGAGGAGGACTTCAACAATGGCTAAGAGGACTTGGGGGTTGGCAAAGTTAAGATCGATCTGATCTTCGCTGAAGGTGGCCCAGACGTATTTTTCCCCCTCAGTGGTGGTGACGGGGATGAGGAGGGGACCACTGCGAGGCCGGACCACTTGGGAGATGTCGGTGTCGGGGTCAACGGTGATAAAGTAGTCTTTGCCGGGGGATTGATTATTTTTAAATTGTTCAAACCAGATACTTTCGCTGGAAACATGGTTGAGGACTAGATCGGCCATTAAATCAAAGTCTTGCGCGATCGCTTTAATATCTTCCCATGTTCCTAAGTTGGGATTAACCTGTAAATAGTCGATAACGGCAAACCCATCATCGGAACTATAAGGACAAAAGGGTAAAATATGGACTCCGCTGATGGTACGGCGTAGATAGGTGCGGAGAAAGTGATGGAGGGTGGTGAGGGGGGTTTGTTGTTGGGTGGGATCATAGATAGAATCCCCGTAGGTGATCAGGATGACAGTGTGTTGACTCCATTTTTCTAAATTTTCTTCGATGGAGGCAGCACAATGGGGAGCAATACGGGTGAACAGTTGCTCTATGATTTGATCAGAATTGCGATCGGGATAAAGGGTTTCAACGAGCGATCGCACTCGCATAGCAAAAATTTCTTGATAATTAGACATCTTCGACAAGAATAGGCAAGACTTTTTCACCCCGCAATCGGGTTATAAGTGATTTTATCGAGTTAACCCAATCTCTAGACAGTTTTCGCTACTCTCCGAGATCATCGGGATTTTCTCCCAATTCCCGTAAACGGACGGCCAGACGGTTTGCTCGTTGTTGGGCGGTTTCTGCAGCCCGTTGGGCGGCTTCAACTTGTTGTTGTATCGTTTCGACTTGTTGCTGTACTACCTCAACGGCTTGTTGTGCAGCTTCTGCGGCTTGTTGGGCTGCGTTAGCCCGTTCTTCTGCGGTGTCTGCTCGTTGTTGGGCAGCCTCATCAGGTAACAGCACTAAGTTCCCCTCAGTATCGTAAAACCGCACCCAAGTCGCTTCTTCACGGGAAATTGTCCCTTGCCATGTCCCCACCCATAACCCCAAACTCTCACACCACAACCAACCCTGTTCATTGGGTGTCAGTTCCTGATAACCTTGGTTGAGGTGGAGATGCCAACCTTCTAGGGAATTGGGGTCAAAGGGATTAAAAATAAAATAGTCAGGGGTGCGAAAGATGCCCTCATAAATGTCTTTTTTT
>NZ_JAQMSD010000113.1 GCF_028330525.1 Spirulina sp. CS-785/01 | reverse complement strand
GGTTGGGGGCGAGGGAGAAGGTATAGTTCGGTTGGGTGGGGGAAAAGTCTAGGACTTCTGGGGTGGGGGTGGCATCAATGCGGACAATGTTGGTTTCTAGGCTGACGGGACTCCGACGGGTCCGCCAGATGCGGCTTAATAGTCTGCCGAATAGTCCACTCCGTCTTTGGGGGATGGGGGCGGCGGTGAGTTTAAAGATATAATCCCCAGGTTTCCGGGCATCGGTGGGAACGTTGATGCAGATTAAAATAGTCTCGATTTGGCAAAAGTCGGCTAAGGCTTCGGGGATGCCTTGGGTCATGTCGTATTCTACGGGCCGACTGATCACCAGTCCTTGGGGGGAAACGCCTTGGACGGTGATGGTTTTTAAGCGGTTGGGGTTGCTGAGTTGCCAGTTGAGGCGAACGGCTTCGCCGTTTTCTTCTTCGTAGAAGCTGCTTTGGGGGGAAAATTCGAGGATTTCGGGGGGGGAGGGGGGACGGGGGAAGAATAACCAAATGAGGAAGATTAATGTCCCGATCGCGCCAATCGCTAATAAGACTAAAATGAGAAATTGCCACCAAGGCCGCCCATCCCAAACCACGCTACCTGGAAACACTTCGCTAGGGAGGGCATGGCCGTCCAAGTCTCTCAGGCGAATATTAAAGTCAATGACCCTAGTATAAAAGGGGCGTTTCCACCGTTTCAGGGGGGCAACTTCTATGGCAATGGCCCCGGACCCGGTGGGGGCAATGTCCATGGCTTCCGGTTCAACGGTATAACGGCAAGTGGTGTCCTCATCGGCCCCAGCAACGGCAATTTGTAGGCTGCGAGGGGTGTTGCCTTGGTTTTTTAAAAAGAGGGTAAAGGCTGCATTTTGCCGCCGAATGCGCCCCACCAGTGTCACCAGTTCGGCAGTGAGGAGGTAAACGGGGAGGATTTGCAAATAAACGACATCTAAGAGGACTAAATCGGGATTATTTAAGGATTTGAGGGAGACGGTAGGGGTATAGACTCCCGCCGGAGTATTCAAGGGAGGGGTAATAATGAGGCGAATGACCCCCTGTTCCCCTGGGTTGAGTTCTAAATATTGTTCTCCCATGATCAGTCCTCCTAGGGAGAAATCATCTTCATAAATAATTTGATACCAGTCCCGGTCGAGGTCCGGACAGAGGAGACGAAATCGATCAACGCGGTCGGAACGATTATCTACTAAAACGGCTAGTTCGAGGGGTTGTCCTTGTTGCAGTGGGATGGGTTGGTCGGACCGGGTGGGGGGTTGTAGGGTAAAGGTGGGGTCACTGGCTAATCGGGCTTCTTGCACGTAGGGCAAGACTTGAATCCGTTGTTGGAGTAAGATGGGAGTATCTTCGGGATAGTGGTCTGGGGCATCAATTACCACGACAAATCCATAACTCCCAGAAGCGGTTTCAATGGGGATTTCAAATTGAAAGGTAATTTCACTACTTTGTCCCACTCCTAGGGCTAACCGTTGTTCAGGAATCACACACCAGTCCCGAACGGGTTGGGAGGTTTCATCGACAAAGATATTAACGAGGGGGGTTTTATCGGCATCGTTAATAATGGTAATACTCAGGTCACAGGATTCTCCAGCCGTGACAGCAATATCTCCTAGTGGATTGAGAATAATCCCAAAAGGGCCGCCAATGGCGTTGGCGTGTTCTTTCCGGTCTGCAATACTTTGAGGATTGTCTGTCATTTTTTGTTGTTTATGATTGATTAATAATTAATTATTCATCTACGAAATCACAGCCCAAATTAAGACGTTTTTGCCGTTCGACTCGGACTTGGGTGTCATCACTGGCACTGGCAATATACACCCATTGATTGACAATTCTCATGTGAACACTGTTAATTTTGGGATAGACTTTGGGACTAAAGAACCCCCTCACTCGTTCAGGGAAAGAACGGTCAATTTCAATGCCTGTGGGATATTCACTGCTGCGAGTTCCGGCCCGAGAAAGCGGCCAGAGGACTACACGGCCATCATCTCCTCCTGTGGCTAAATAACACCCATCTTCGCTGAGGGTAACGGTTCGGATGGGTTCTTCGTTGTGGCCGTCGGTCCATTGATCGAGGATTTCACAACTGCGATCGCTGTTTAAGCATCGGTTTAAATTCCAGAGCATAATACGACCTTGGTTGTCTCCGGATACCATTAAACCGGGACGGAGGGAGGCGGTCCCTACACTAAAAATATAATCATCTTTGCCACCAGGATATTCGTAGCGGATGGGCTGAATTTGGTCGGTTTCTCGATTCCAGAGGATGAGTTGATTAAAGCGTCCTGCGATCGCCAGAATATCTTCTGCGGGGGTAACAAAGTCCAAGTCATACACCGCAAAGTCCCATTGTTTCACATTCACGGGAGTCCGAGGGGGCTGTTCTTGGTTTTGCAGGTCGTCGAGGGAATAATTCACATCCCATTCCAACACGACCCCACTCCCATGGCCACTAAATAGAGTTTGGGAATCACTGGTATATTCAAGGTCTAAAACGCGATCGTCAGTTTGATAAACAAAGCGATCGAGAAGGGCATTTTTTTCTAAAATACTCCAAATTTGAATTTCGCCGTTCTCTAACCCTGCCGCCACCATATTATTATCCACGGGACGATAGCGGGTGACGCGAACCGCTTTATTCGGTTGGCCTAATATCTGTTTTTCGGGGTTATCCAGGAGGCTGAAAAAGCCCCGCACGTGCCATGTCCGTAAGGTTTGGTCATTGGACCCACTCACGGCATCATTGGCAACGCCGTTCAGTTGTACGCTATTCACCGCCGCTTGATGTCCCCAGTTGGGGTTGTTGGGGTTTAACCAGAGGAGAGACCAGATAAAGTACAGTAAACCCGGAATGGCGACAATCACTAACCAGAGGGGAATGATGGGGGCGACTTTGAGACGGAGGTTGTGTTGGCCGGGGTTGGTGTTGCCGACTCGTTGATCAGAGAGGTTGGCCCGGGTTTCTAAAACCAGTTGTTTTGATCGTCCAATCCAAGGCCGGGGGGCGGTGACTTGCATTTCCATGGTTTCTGTTTCCCCAGGGAGGAGGTTTTGGACATCGGGAAAATATTTCAGGTCACATTTGGGGGGGGTTTCGTTGCGGAGTTCGAGGCTAATTTTTTGTTGCAGGTTGCTGCGGTTGTGGAAGGTCAGTTGGTAGGTGACGGGGGGGTTTTGCCAACCCGGTAGCCAAGCACGTTTGGCGGGGATGCGTTTTTCCCGTTCTTCGCATTGGAAATCAATGGCCCCTTGGGGGGAAATGTCGAGGGTGGCTTCCATGTGGGCGGGGGGGCCGTTGCTGTGGGTGGCTTCGATTTGAAAGGGATAGGTTTGGCTGAGGGTTTGGGTGATGCCGGGGAGTTGACAGGTGAAGCTGACTTCTTGTTCTTGGCCGGGTTTGAGGGTGAAGCGTCGTTCGCTGCTTTCTAACCAGGCGGGGTCGAGTCCTTGGAGTTGGAGGAGGACTTGGGTTTCTAGTTGGGAGGGGTTATAGACTTCGACGGGGATGGCCATGGCATCGTTGGCGGCCATGGTGAAGTCGTGGATGGGCATGGTTAATTTTAAGGGGAGGGCTAAGTTCCCTTGTTCCACTTGCATCCGGAGAGTTTGTCGTTCTTCGTCGGCTAATTCGGTGGAGAAGATGCGGACGGTGAGGTTCATGAGGCCGACAAATCCGGGGATGGGGGAGTCGTGGATTTTGATTTGAAATTGGGTTTGATCCCCTGGGGGTTTTTTGGTACTGACTTCGGGGGTGATGGTGTACCAATGTTGTTGATGGTTTTGATCGGTTCCGGCTGCGGTGACATCGACTTGGAATCCGGCAAAGCGATCGCTGTCATTAACTACTGTAATTGTGAGATAAACCGGATCACCCCCCGGTTTAAAGGATAATTCTTTGGGAAATATTTCAGTTTTTATGGTATTAACAGCCATGAATTCATCCTATTGATAATTAATGCAGTTACTTGACCATCAATGGGTTAAGGAGCTTTATGGGATGTGGGGGTTAACTCCCCAATTCCATTACAATTCCAGTCCGGTTGCATGGTAGATACAGCTTGGGGAAGTTACGGTTCGGCACTCATGAGAGGGTGAACATGGTGTTTAATCTGCCCCGTATCCACGTTAAAGGGTTTTGATCAAAGCTTTCTTCATCTTCTAAGAGTCCGGTTTCTTTTAACAGGTCTTTACGAGATGTGAGTTCGTCTTGATGGTTATACAGTTCTTGGGCAAGAGTATCCGCCATATTGGGAAACTTTTGTAAACATTGTTGTAAAATGACTTGATCTACAACAAATAATACCGTTTCGCTGCTGGTGCGCACGGTGGCCGTTCGGGGGATTCCCAATAATAGGGAGAATTCGCCGAAGGAGTCCCCTGCACTCAGGTGTTTTAACAATTTGTGCATGGGGTCAACATACATTTCTGCTGATCCTTCTAAGATAATATAAAATGTGTCTCCGGGTTCATTTGCTCGATAAATATAAGTATTCTGGGGAATAACTCGTTTTTCTCCGAGGTTTATTAAGTTTTGTAACTCATCTTCACTTAAATGGGCAAAATAAGCTAATTTTCGGAGGAGGTTAGGAAGCTGTTTTTCTGAGTCGTTTTGTTGTCGTAATTGCCGCGATCGCGCTAAAACCGTCTCAATTTTCCCCCAATCGTATTGACCATTATTTTTATGACGATTGGCCTTCGCCATTTCATCTTCTAAAGCTGACATTTGTTCTTTTAAATTCGTGTGGGAGGCCATGATAACTCGTCCCATATTTTGAAAAACTTGTCCCAATTGGCCAATTTCATCCTGACGTTGCACCAGACGCGCTAATAAATTCGCTTCAAATGTATGATTTTCGATGGCGTTGGCAGCATGATTTAAAGACTCAATGGGCTGTACAATAGAACGGGCTACAATCAACCCTAGAATGATACCAAAAATCGCCACAATCGACCCAACAATTAAAGCCGAACGAATGGTGGCATTGACAATATATTGAAAGTCTGTATTCGGAATAGCAACCACCACATACCATTCAATCCCTCGGCCATCCTTAAAGGGAACAAAACCTACATATTGGCGGACTCCCTCAATGGTGACTGTAAATTGTTGAATCCCCTCAATTTCATCAATATTTTTACCATATTGATCTAATAAAACCTGACTAATTTCTCGTAGTAAACTATTCTCACTTTCCACCCCATTAATACGAACAGTTTCACCCTCTTTTTTTACGAAAGTGTCCACATCAAAGGAACTCGCCACAATTTGACCATCGGGTTCAATAATAAAGGCTTCTCCGTGGGGGGAAATACTTAATCCGGCTAAAAATTCACTAATCTCAGAAAGGGTGACATCAATTAAAAAGACCCCTTGGAGTTGCCCTGGCGGGTTATAGTAAGGAAATGCTGCCCCCATTCCTAAATCGTTGGTTTGGGCAAACACATAAATTTGACTCCAAGTAAATTCTTCCAATTCCACAGCTTTTTGATACCACGGTCGTTGTCGCGGATCATAAAAAATGGTGTCTTGGAGAGTTTGGGGATTCCCTTGGGTATCTAGGGTGTAAATTTCGGTGGTGGGGTTGTCTTGTGACGGGCCTGGAGGCCGCAACCAATAGGCCATCGGTTGATCAAGGTGAGACTCAATCCCCATAAATTCCCCCGTCGGCTGACCATAAAAGAAAGTAGCAGCTTCTTTAGGAACTAATTCATAGGCAAATTGACGCAGTTGATCGCCATTATTTGGGTTCAGTTGCCCACTCTCAATCAAGGATTGATTAAAGAGTAACAGTCGATAGGGACTTTCGAGATAGGATTGGAGATGCGCACTAATCGCTTGCGTGGATTTAAGATTACCTTGTGTTGCCAATTTATTAACTGCTTTTTGACCATTACGGTAACTAAAAAAAACAGTTAACCCTACAGCCAACAAAATCGGCAAAACAATTAATAAAGGTATTTTTTGGCGGATTGAGAGGGAAAACATGAATTTTTATTTACATTTTAGGGAAAGTTAAGCATGGTCTATTCATTAAGATAAAGCAAAAAGGGTTTTTAAGCGACCCCGAATCCATTGGAGGGGATTATTGTTAAATGCGTCTTCATCATCCATAATTCCCATTTTCTTAAAGGTTTCTTTCCGAGATGCTAATTCTTCTTGATGTTGGGTCAATTGTTGAGCAATATTTTCGGCCATATTGGGATATTGTTTTAGTAATTTTTGTAAACTTTTTTGATCGAGGGTGAATAAGACGGTTTCTTCTTTGGTGCGGACGGTGGCAGTGCGGGGAATACCTAATAATAGAGATAATTCACCAAAAAATGAACCGGAGGAGAGTTGCGTTAAAAATTTATTGATTTTTTCCACATAAATTTCTACTGCCCCTTCTAAGATAATATAAAACGCATCGCCGGGTTCATCTTCTCGGCATAAATACGTATTTTCGGGGACTTCTTCTTTTTTGCCTAATGCAATTAATTTCTCAATATCTTTGTCTTGAAACTCAGAGAAGTAAACCACTTGTCGGAGTAAATGAGAGAGGTTTTGTTCGTGTCCCATTTTCCGACGAACTTGCCGCGATCGCTTCAATAATTCATGAATATGAAATTCGTTATAATCTCCCGCGTGGCGACTATTCTGTTTAGCTTTGGCAACTTCAATTTCAAGAGTGGACATTTGCTCTTTTAAACTCGCTTGGGAAGACATAATCACTGCTCCCATTCGTTGAAAAACAGTGGCCAGTTGTCCTAACTCATCTTTTCGTTGACTAACTGGATTTAAAACATCAGGTTCAAATTGATTATCTTCAACGGATTGGGCAGCATAATTCAGAGCTTCAATGGGTTTAACAATCGACCGAGCCACCAATAACCCTAAAATAATGCTCAATAATGCGACCATAATTCCCACCAATAAAGCTGAACGGGTACTGGCATTAATCACATATTGAAAATCTGTTTTAGGAATAATAACCACCACATACCATTCCAAACCACGATTATCCGTAAAGGGCATTAACCCAACATATTGACTGGTATTCTCGACAGTATAATTAAATTGTTGCAGGGCTTCTAGTTTCTGACCTTGAGGGGCATATTCGTCAAGAATGACTTGAGTTAATTCTCGAATGAAAGGGTTATTACTTTCCTGTCCATTGAGACGAACGGCAGAGTCCCCTTGTTCAAGAAAATTAGCGACTTCTAGAGAGTTCCCCACCAATTTACCATCGGGTTCAATAATAAAGGCTTCTCCGTTGGGTGAAATACTTAATTCTTGTAAAAAATCACTAATATCTGATAAGGTAATATCAACGAGAAATACCCCTTGGAGTTCTTCATTTTCATAGTAGGGAAAAACTGCCCCCATTCCTAACACTGCCCGATTAGCATAGAGATAAATATTGCTCCAAGTGGGTTCTCCGGCGGCCACTGCTGCTTTATACCAGTCCCGTTGACGGGGATCAAAGAGGGTAATTTCTTCGATTTCTGTGGGGTTGCCTTGTTCATCTAGACGGTAAATTTCGGCATTGGGGGCGGTGGTTTCGTCCCGTAGCCAGTACATCAATTCTCCTTCTTGATAGGGTTCAATGCCCAAAAATCGCCCACTGGGTGTACTGTAAAAGTAGTCTCTGGGGCCACGGGAGACGATTTCAAAGGCAAATTTACGTAAGGCTTCATTATCAGTGGGATCAAGTTGTCCGCTTACAATGGCGGCCTGGTTAATGGCAAGAACTTGATGGGGGCGGTCTAGATAACTTTGCAGGTGAGAGGA
This sequence comes from Spirulina sp. CS-785/01, assembly GCF_028330525.1. Lineage (GTDB taxonomy): Bacteria > Cyanobacteriota > Cyanobacteriia > Cyanobacteriales > Spirulinaceae > JAQMSD01. The sequence continues at coordinate 17,426 of NZ_JAQMSD010000113.1, read as the reverse complement.
GATGGCATTGGTGCTTTTCCGGGTGGTTTCTTGGGCGAGTTGATCAACTGCCCGTTGCCCATATATATAGCCAAATCCAGTAATTAAAGCCACTGCGGCCAAAATTGGACTGACAATTAAGAGGGGAATTTTTTGGCGAAGGGTGAGGCCAGGCATGGTGTTGAAAGGGTGGTGATTAATGCAAGAAAAGCGCGTAAGATTGCGTAAAATGTTAGGATTTTTCGAGGGATAAACTGGCGGTTGGTTGCTCAGGAATCCCCCTAGTTTGGTCGCTCATTTGAGTAGGGGTTTGCCATTGCACCAGTTGTTTCCGTCGCCAAGCAAAGTGTAAGAGATTGACCCCCAATTCTTGGGAACTGCGAGTCATTTCCCGTGAGAAAATATAATTGGGATTATACGCCCACGCGAGAGACAGATTCCCTAATAAAATAATAATCCCTCCGGCAATGGTGAGATGGGTGAGGGAATTATGAATAATGGGCAGGGTGGAAAAGAGAAACGGCTCTTTACGTAACGGGTGATTGAGGTTGGCTAAGGGTTCTAGAGAATGGCCTTGTTGCCGGGCCAACCGGTCCCAAACGGCAAAGGTTTGGGGGAGTTGACTGGTTACGGTCATTTGTAGGGCGTTGTATTCGGTGATTAATTCTTGGTAGGATTGGGCAAAATCAGGATTTTTTTCCGTGGCTGCGATCGCGTTTTGTAAATCCTTCTGTACCTGTAATAATTCCTCTAACGGAGTCCCTTGAATTTCCGGTTCAATTAACACCACTCCCCCGGCCTCTAAATGCCGTTTGAGGCTTTCTTCTTCCTCCTCCGTAAACGTCACCTCCCCTTGAGTGGGAAAATAGAGCAAATCGTACTCTAGATTTTGCGAACTATTCCCCGGTCCCAGTAAACTCACCTGATGTAGCGAATGTTCAGGCATCATGGCCGGATAGAGAGACTCTACCGTGTGTAGAAACTCATTCAATTGCTGGAATTTTTCTGCGGCCTGAAAACTATTGCTAGAATGCTGAATTTGGGCAACTTTTAAGAGGGATTGAGGCCGCGATCGCGCGGCAGGTCGATATAATAAATTGGGCTGGCCTTCCTTGGGGGCAAACACATTCTCCGCATTACTCAAAATAAGCGGTAAACTCGTATTCTTCCCCCCAGGAGGTAAGCGCAAACGGCACAACTCCACATCCCCCTTCCCTGGCGGGGCCGTTTTTTCATCAATCCGAAAGGTTTCTTGCACTAATTCCCCAGACTGTCGGCGTTGTAGCGTTTCCGGGTCCACATACCGGGCCACCAAATACACCATTAAGGGATGAGTTTCGTTATTTTCCGAAGCCAACCGAAACTCCACAGGTTCAGGAATCACAATAAAATTCCCTTGGTGATCAATAGCCAAACCTGGCTGAATCTGTAACCATCGAGCATCTCGATATTGCGATCGCACATCTTCTGGAGGTTCAATCACACTCACTCCCAAACCATACACAACCCCTGCTTGGTTCAAAGACTGATAATGATGATTCGTCCGTTGGCGATGATAACCGTGGGCCATTCGCCATCGTTCCGCATTCATCAATAACCCATCTGTCACCTGTAGGCGTTGAAACGGTTGTAAATGGGGAGGAAACCACTTTTGTGTCATGGATTTATGGAAAAAAGAACATCAAGGAAAGCTAACAACAGCATCTACATCTACTGCACCACAACCTACCATTCCACCTAGACCACTGAATAGACCTAAGTTGAACTCGATTGTAATTCCGCCGCATTTTCTCGTTCCTCTACTATATATAATTCATAGGTACAAAACGCAGGTTTTTCTTGTTCAATAACATTACGAATGAGACGTTCATCAAGCCATTGATCCGAGGGATGCCGCAAGCGGACAATAAAGTGATAGGGTTGTCCCCCACCAATCAACGCATCTCCCCCCATCTCCGCTTCCCCTAAAACAAAGCCTTGGCCGCCTAACTCCTGAATACAAATATGCTTTTCCGCCTCCGGAAGATGTTCATCTAACGGTAAATCCGTATAAAAATGCAAATATTGCCGCAACCCCCAGCGAGTCCCCCGCCAGCGATATAATTCCATGGCCCGGGCAATTAACCGACGTTGTTTTTGCTGACTCAACGCGGGACTCCATTGCCACCCCACCCAATGGGCTAAAAACGGCAACATGGCCTCAGGTGCAGTTAGGGGATGTAAATAGCCCCACAGACTCAACAGCGTGTTAAAATCCGGCTCAAAGGCTTCCTCAAAGAGTTTCAACAAGCGGCCAATAAAGTCCACCTCTCGAAATAACTCCGGCAAATAATTCAAATATAAACTGCGAGGCCGCACAAATAACGCAAAGGGAGCAGTCACATGATATTGCCGATTTCTGTCCCTAGCACTCTCCGCTTGGGAGTCAGACTCCCCTTGCAGTTGGGAATGAATTTGTAATTGTCCTTGATAATCTAACACCAAAGACTGACCGACCTGCCAATGGTGAGGAGACTCAAAAAAATCTGCCGCAACGTGAAAATATAGCAACACCTCCATCGTCCCCCTCGGTGGAATTTCATTGCCTTCCCCATGGACACGACACCATTGGTGAGGAAATGTCCCATCTAATGTAAATTCAACGGACAGGGTTTGATTGGTCAAATTTTCCAACTGCACTAAAATTTCACTGGACTCCCCAGGATATAAAACCAACTCACACCCTTTCCGTTTTTTGGAGTCCCCCGTTTTCCCCAAAGCAGACTCCGCTTCCTCCCACGGTGCATCAATGGGTTGATAGGCACTCTCTGGCAGTTGCATGGGAGTAAGTTGCAGACGAAAGGGTAAGGTGTCGTGAGTTTGTCTTGGGTTATTGGTCATTTTTTCATTTTTTTTGTTGTTTGTTGTTTGTACACAAGGGAACAGGGAACGGGGAACAGTAATTAATTATCCATCACCAATTACCAATTATTCATTACCAATTACCAATTACCCATGATCTACTAAATCAAATTAATCACATGACTTGACCGAATTTGGCTGTTTTGCCAAGAACAAATGAGTCCTAAGGGGCCGGGATCGATCATCGGTTCTTTGGGTAAAATACGATGCCATTCTCCCTCCTGATGCCGTAATTCAAATAACTGTAACGTCCCTAAATATCGAACCCCTCGGACTGCTTGAAAAAGAGTAAAAATATCCGACGCATAGACCGGACGACCAAAAGGCCACCCCTTCCCCTCTGGGCCGCCTGTGATGGGGTTTAGGAAATTATAAAGGGCCACTTGCAGACGGGAGAGGATTTCTTGTTGGGCCCCTGGATTATTATATTCCGGTTCAAGGGCGACCTCAATTTGTACCGCTACCCCGACGTATTCTGGCTCTTTGCAGCGTACTTCTACTCCGAGGAGTCGTCGCTCATCGAGGTAGGATAACACCTGTTCAACGAGACGAGAGGACAGGGAGAAATAACTGGGATCAAGTCCTTCACCCCGTTGGATGTGACGGGTATCTGCTTGGGGGACAAGAACGAGGTTGACAATGCCGGCCTCCTCTTTTTTGGTACTGGGGAGACATCGGGCCCGGGCAACAGCCCCCCGTCCTCCTTGAATAGCGAGGATTTCAAAGTCTTCGGGGGTGACAGCGCGATCGCGGGTTCGCAGCATCCGAGGCACTCGCAACACTGCCGCATCCAAACTTTCCCCATCGGCCCCATCCCGGGCCGGGTGGTGGTTCGTGACTTGGGCCACATACGGCACAGCCGATTTTAAAATGCGAATTGTTCCCGCTTGCACATTCCCCCGTAACCCCCCACCCGTGCGATAAGCGGCCATCATCAACGCGGCCCCTCTAGGGGGAACAGCCCCATATTGATTTTCTAAATTATCGTGCCAGTCTGACTCATCCGGCGGAAACGCCTCCATCTCCCGTGAAAAGTCTTGACGGCCCAGTTGTTGGGTATTGCGTTTCAGTTGTTGGGGTTCCCGAATTAAGGGGCCAAATTGAATTTCTCCGGTTAGGGAGTCTAGGGTGTAATGAAGGTCATTGGGTCCAGAGTCGGCGAAGTTTTCCACTTCTTGCCATACTTGGGGGAGTCCTCCGGGGGGAGTGACTAATAAATATTCTTGTTCATTGCGGGGAAGAATGGGTGCGCTTTGCAGTTGGAAGGTTTGACCAGGTGTGCCGTCACTTTCCCCTAAAATTTCGTTACTAATTAAGGTAGATTGGGTGGCGGAAACTGTTCCTCCTAAAGAACGGACACTCAACCCTACAATCCGAGGCGACCGAATATAGGCGGGTTGGTTGGGGGTGGTGTGGGTATAGGTACAGCGTAACCAGCGGCCTCGATAGCGGCCAAAGGTTTCTATGGCCCAACTTTGGGGACAGTGGAGGACAACTTCGGCCCCTTCGAGGGGGTTGCCTCCGTTGCGGGTAATTTCGCTAAAACTAAAGCCTTCGGTGTGGTCGTCGTTTTCGCTGAGGAGGACGGGTTGCCAGGTTTCCCCGTTCCATGCTTCCCAGAGACGCGGGGGGTTTTCGGGGTTAATCCCGGTGGAGGTGGCCGCTTCTCCTTTGAAGGTGACGGCGATGACGTTTCCGGCAATGAGGGAGTCGGGGTCAAAAACGAGATAAAAACAGTTGCCTTCTTGGGGTTGTTCATTAAAAAAGGCGAGTTCGAGTCCTTGCCATTCCCCATCGGGGCGGAGGGTCCAAGTTCCACTAAAGCGATCGCGCAAAATTGTGGGTCGTTCTTCTAACTCCTCTGCGGTAAGCAAATGGCGCACACTAGGCAGTCCAACGGAGAGGGGGGCATCGGTACTAAAAATAATCGCTTCTTCGCTTTCAGTGCGCAGGGTGGCTACTTCTACCCCTTGGGCAATGGTGTAGGTTTCACTGAGGGAGGCGCTGAGATAAAAGGTAACATCAGTATAAGCGGGTTTGGGGGGACGCAACCGCACCCCCAGCATTTCCAGAAAGGTGACATAGTTGCGTCGAGGCACTTGGTTAAACCGATAGAGCATTTGGTCGGTTAACCAAGCAAAGAGTTCAACAAGAGTGACACCGGGGTCACTGGCGTTATAATTAGTCCATTCGGGACAGTAGCGAGGAATACGCAGCAGACATTCTTCTATAAGGTCTTGGTAGGTGCGATCGTCTAAATTAGCTTTCGGTAAATTCGGTAAAAATTTAAAGTCCATTTTTTTTGTTGTTTGTTATTGGTTGTGAACAAGGGAACAGGGAATAGTAATCAGTAATCAGTAATCAGTAACCAGTTGTTACTCTCCATCTCCTCCATCTCCCCCATCTCCCCCATCTCCCCCATCTCCCCATCCACATAATGTAGTTCAACCCTCAACTCCCTTCCCTACAACTCCTGAGACGGCACAAGATAAAAGGGATAAACCATACTGCGAGAGTCATGGGCATCTTTGGCACGATAATTAATAATAATTTTTAAACAACCGCGAATCGGGTCTGGTTCAGTGTAAACACCTTCTAGAGTGATGCGAGGTTCCCATTGCGTGAGTGCTTCTTCAACGTAAATGCGTGTGAGGAGTAAGGTTTGGCTATTCATAGGGGCAAAGACTAACTCAGATAAGCGGGACCCAAAATTGGGACGATAAACTCGTTCCCCCCGCTTTGTCCCTAAAATGAGACGGATAGATTCTTCAATATTCGTTTCTGCTGCACTGAGTTTTAGATTCCCTTGAACATTTTGCCGTAACGGAAAGGAGAACCCTGTGCCAAGGTGGGTTTTAGGGGTTGGGTTAAGGTTCGGTTCTGCCATGAGTTAACCTACTTTGAGCCAATATTAGCCGTTACTGTACGGTATCCCTCAGCACAATGACAATTCTCCAAAGGTCTAGGTACTTAATATCCGTTACTCGCATCTAAACTCACCACAGGTTCATTCCCCACAACTTCCGCACTGTGTACCTTATGACGAGGGACTTCTAAACTGTCTCCTGCTTCGAGAATAACCTCTTGTCCGTCCATAGTCATCCGGAAACGACCGGATAACACTCCGTCGATTTTATCAATGCTGTGGCTGTGGTTGGGGAAAAATGTCCCTGGGGAGTACACATAACGGGAGACACGATAGCCCTTTTCTTCGAGCTTTTGGCGCATCTTTTGTTCTGTTAATTCGCCATCTTGTTGAGGATTCCAATGTTCGAGTTTCATGAAACTTATTTAATTAACAACGAGACAATCTAGACAACCTAGCTACAATAAAACGAACTTCTCCCATTTTAACGGATGTGAACCCAGAGTAAGGGGTCTTCTTGAAAAGGGTACAGATAGCGGTAAAATGCTAGATAGTCCTCTTTTACCTGTTCATTCCCCATCAAGCACTGTGTTATTTAACTCTTATATTTTTATTCTAGTTTTCTTACCGCTAGTTGTTATAGGATTTTTCCTTTTTTCCCACTTCAAATTATTTCAATTATCTATTGCTTGGCTTACAGTTGCCTCTTTATTTTTTTATGGTTATTGGAATATTTATTACTTGCCTTTGTTGCTGTTTTCAATTACATTTAATTATCTGTTAGGACGGAATATTGAAGCGCAAACCACCAAGTCCAAAAAGTCTCAAGGACTTCTGTTTTTGGGGATTTTAGTTAACTTAGGCTTGCTGGGATATTATAAATACACAAATTTCTTTTTAAATTCTCTTAATCAAGGGTTAAATTTTCAGTTTAATTTAGCTCAAGTTATTCTCCCTTTAGCTATTTCTTTCTATACCTTTACTCAAATTGCCTTTTTAGTTGATGCCTATTACGGCAAGACTAAAAATTGTCAATATAACTTCTTGTCTTATAGTTTCTTTGTTTCCTTTTTTCCTCAGCTTATTGCTGGGCCTATCCTCCGCTATAATGAGTTACTCCCACAACTCAAAGATAAAAGTATTTTTGCTTTTTCCCAAAAAAATTTTACTATGGGGGTTACATTATTTATTTTAGGGTTATCTAAAAAAGTTCTAGTTGCCGATAATTTATCCCCTTGGGTTAATGGGGTGTTTTCTAATCCCTTTGATAGTACCTTTTTAGAAGCATGGGTGGGGACAATTGCTTATACATTTCAATTATATTTTGATTTTTCTGGATATTCTGACATGGCCATTGGCCTTGCTTGGATGTTTAATTTACAATTACCCATTAATTTTAATTCCCCTTATAAAGCTACGTCAATTATTGATTTTTGGCGACGGTGGCACATTACCTTATCTCATTTTTTACGGGATTATCTTTATATTCCCCTCGGTGGCAACCGTCAAGGTAAAATACGCCAATATATTAATCTTTTGATTACTATGTTATTAGGAGGTCTATGGCACGGTGCAGGGTGGAATTTTGTAGTATGGGGAGGGTTGCATGGTGTATTTTTAGTGGTGAATAATGTTGGGAATAAATTTAATATTACCATGACTAAATTAGTCAGTTGGTTATTAACTTTTTTAATAGTTGTTCTAAGTTGGGTTATCTTTCGCGCACCCAATTTGCAGGAAGGTTTTATCCTACTAAAAACCATGTTGGGATTAAATGGTTTAGTTTTACCAACTGCTTATCAATCTTTTATTCCTTCTATTTCTTCGGATTGGATTACGTTTCAATCTTGGTTAGACTTTCAATATCTTCCTGCTATTGGACTCCATAAAACAATTTTGATTCTTTTTGTGATTTTAATTATAGTTACTCAAAGTCCCAATACTCAAGAAATTATGAACTCTTTTCAACCGAAACGATGGTTTGCTTATACCATCAGTCTTTTAGCTGTTTTATGTTTACTCTCCTTAAATCAAGTTTCCGAATTTTTGTATTTTCAATTTTAAAATGAAAAAATACACAAGATATAGTGTTCATTTGTTGATTAGTGCTTTATTTTATGTCCTAATCTTTATCGCTTTTAATTTACTAATTGATCCTTACGGGGTTATTAATAGTCCAAGATTTACATTTTTAAATTTAGAAAAACCCGCACAAGATAATCATATTCGTTTATTTAAAGCAATTGATGTCATTCACCAAAAACCTAAAACAATTTTATTAGGTTCATCAAGAACCGATGTTGGAATCAATGCTGCACATTTACAAGAAATTGCAGCGAGTCCTATCTATAATTTAGCACTTACTGGCCCCAACATATATGAAGTTAGACGTTATTTAGAACACGCTATAACTAATCAAAAAAATATACAACAAGTGCTTCTTGGGATTGATTTTTTTATGTTTAATGGCAACTTGAAAAATAAAGATAATTTCAATGAATTGAGACTAGAACAAAGTAACATGATTGGTTCAGACCTTCTCGATATTACCTTCTCTTTAAAAACAACCTTAGATAGTTTTAAAACCATTCACTCTAATCTAAATGGTGTTAGCGTTCCTGTTTTTTTAAGTAATGGAACACGCAATGAAGATTATTTATCTCTGATCAAAGCCAATACATTAAAAGAATTTAAATTATCACTCAGTAAATATTTTGAATCTTCTTATTTATATAAAAACTATCAACTTTCAAAAAAATACTTAAAAGAATTAAAAAATATTATAATTTTATGCCGAAAAAACTACATTAACCTTAATATTTTTATTTCTCCCTCTCATGCAACCCAATGGGAAGTTATTAAGCGTATGGAATTATGGCCAATTTTCGAGCAATGGAAAAGAGAAATTATTAAAATAACACCAGTATGGGATTTTTCTGGATACAATTCAGTTACAACAGAATTATTAGACAAAAAAATGAACAATTATTGGGATAATTCCCACTATACTCAGCAGGTTGGCAATTTAATTATTAAGCGTGTATTTACTATATCTTCAAGTGAAATTCCACAAGATTTTGGAGTTTTCTTGACTTTAGATAATATAGATCATCATTTAGCTAAAATTCGTAAAAACCAAATACAATGGGAAAAAAGTAATTTGAAAACCATCGAGTTTCTTGATAAAATTCAAGCTCAAGTAAATAATAATAAATAACTAATAGACTTTTAAAAATTACATTATCAATATTTGAGAATTATGACCTTACCTAACTTTTTGATTCTCGGTGCGCCAAAATCAGGAACGACTGCACTTTATGAGTATCTTCAGCAACATCCAGAAATTTATATGAGTCCTGTTAAAGAACCCAATTTTTTTGCCTTTGAAGGAAAACAGCCGGATTATTCTGGTCCGAAGGATGAACAAGCATGGACAAATCGGGGGTCTATTGTTACGCTTTCGGAATATCAAAAGTTATTTAATGCCGTAGAAGACGAAAAACGGATAGGCGAAGCATCAACACTCTATCTTTATATACCCGAAACCCCTCAACGGATTCATCATTATATTCCTAATGCTAAATTAATTGCAATTTTGCGTGATCCGATCAACCGAGCTTTTTCCTGTTATTTACATTTTCGCCGTAATGGTCGAGAATGGATCAAAAATTTCCCCAAAGCCTTAGCGCAAGAAGAAAAACGTCGCCAAAACTATTGGGCTCCGGGTTGGTACTATCGAGAAGTGGGTTTATATTCTGAACAAGTTCAGCGTTATTTAAGTCTTTTTGACCGTCAACAACTACAATTCTATTTATATGATGATTGGCAAAATAATCCTCATGCCTTTCTCAAGCATCTCTTTAATTTTTTAGAAATAGATGATAGTTTTTCACCAGATATGTGTCAGCGACCTAATCAAACTTCTGTAGTTTGGAAAAATAATACAGTTCGTGATGTTTTAATCAAGCAAAATTCTCTCAGACAAATGTTACATAATTTAGTCCCTGACTCGATTCGCAAACCTGTCGCCAATTTTATGCTAGAGAGCATTCGAGATACACCACCAAAAATGACTCCTGAGTTACGCTCTAGGCTTATTCCTTATTTTCGTGACGATATTTTAAAACTCCAAGACTTAATTCAACGAGATTTATCTCATTGGTTAAGATAAGTGTTACCATGAAAGGAAAAACAAGGGATAAAAACCCCTTGTTTTTATCATAGAAATTGAGCGAGTTTATTTTTTCAACCAGCTAAACATCGCCCGTAAATCTTTGCCCACTTCCTCAATAGGGTGTTCTGCCTCTTGACGACGCATAGCGGTAAAACCGGGTTTTCCTGACTGATTTTCCAAGACAAACTCCCGTGCAAATTGTCCCGATTGAATTTCGCTTAATACTTCGCGCATTGCCGCACGAGTTTCATCGGTGACGATGCGGGGGCCACGGGTATAATCGCCGTATTCGGCAGTATTAGAAATACTATTCCGCATATTCGCCAAACCGCCTTCTACGACTAAATCCACAATGAGTTTAACTTCGTGGAGACATTCAAAATAGGCTAATTCGGGCTGATATCCGGCGGCCACCAGGGTTTCAAACCCGGACTTAATTAAGGCACTTAACCCCCCACAAAGGACGACTTGTTCCCCGAATAAGTCGGTTTCGGTTTCTTCTCGGAAAGAGGTTTCTAAAATTCCAGCACGAGTTCCCCCAATTCCTTTAGCATAGGCCATGGCGCGATCGCGGGCTTGCCCAGAAGCATCTTGATACACCGCAAACAAGCAGGGGACTCCCTCCCCTTGCTCATAAGTCCGACGCACTAAATGGCCCGGCCCCTTGGGAGCAACCATCACCACATCCACAAAATCGGGTGGCACAACCTGCCCAAAATGAATATTAAACCCGTGGGCAAAGGCCAACACCTTGCCGTCCGTTAAATGGGGTAAAATCTCGCTTTGATAGACCGACTTCTGTACCTCATCGGGCAGTAAAATCATAATGACATCTGCCACACTGGTTGCTTCTGCCACTGTATGAACCGTTAATCCTTGATCTTTCGCCTTTTGAACCGAGCGACTCCCTTCATAGAGTCCCACAACCACGTTAACCCCACTATCTTTAAGATTAAGGGCGTGAGCATGACCCTGAGACCCATAACCAATAATGGCCACCGTCTTTCCTTTGAGTAGGTCTAAATTGGCATCTCCGTCATAATACATACGAGCCATAATAAAAAGTTCCTCAACTGTTATGCGCGACAATGCTGCGAACTCTGTATGATACCAAATTTAGGGGCATGACGACTTCGTGATTCCCGTTGACTTGTGAAGGGGAGAGAAACCCGGTTTCTTCTGCTCAGGGGAGAAAAAGTCGCCTCATGGGGGAGAGAAGCCCAGTTTCTACGGGATAGCATTTACTGCTCATCAGGGACAGTTTTGCGAAACCGATAAATCAGCCAACCCACCACCGCTAAAATAGCCAAATAGGGACTATAGGCAATTAACCATAACCCCAGTTGTAATAGACTGGTGGTAAAACGGCCTACAGAGTGAGTGGCACGAGTCCACGTTTGTCCCATGCGATCGCGCAACGGTTCACGGATCCCAGGGGTGGCCACCGTCGCTTCTAACTGCACTGAAATCGTCGAAAACGCCACTCGATTGCGTAAATCTTGTAATTGTGCATCAATTTGTTCAACCTGCGATCGCACGTTACTCAACTCCTTCGACACCGTTAACACATCCGTCATCGACCCCGAACGCTCCATAATATCCAACAACATCTCCTCCGTTTTCCGCAAATTCCGCAACCGCGCCGAAAAATCCACCAACTGACCACTGACATCCTCCGCTTGAATTGTCTTAGACTCCACCTTCCCCAAATTGCTCAACTCCACCAAAGTCCCCTCCAAATTCCCCTGGGGAACACGCAACTGCATCGACGCAGTATGAGGGGTCAGCGTATTTTGCGGTTGATTGTCCTGCAATTCCAAAACATCTCCCCCCTGCTGCTGCACCAACTCAGTAATCTCATCCAACGTCTCCGTCACCGACTCCACCGTTAACGCAATATTCGCCGTTTTAATCAATTGTGGGGTTTGTTGAGGAGCATCGCGAGCAGCCTCCCCTTCCCCTGTAGCAGTCGTTTGCTCTGCTTCGGGAGCAGCCGCATAATTATCCCCTTGCTCCCTCAAAACCGCTTGCTCTTTAACCCCCCCACTAGAGCAACTCCCCACCATTAGAGTCGCCAAAACAGTCAGCGCAATAGCACGGCCACCGAAATATCGAGTCATAATAACCTCCTATGGCGATCATGGATCAATTCACCACTACTCTTTCTGAAACTGTGTCCCCTTTTGGAGAAATTGCCATTTTGGTAACGAAGCCTAGGTTTTCTGAAATCTTTTTCTCCTGCAAGATAAGATGAGAAATAAAAATAAGTTGGACAGTTACCGATTCAACTTACCAGGACAGTTATGCTTAAATCAATCTTACAACTGGGTGTTGGGCTACTGTTAGCCACCAGCGTACAGGGACTCCTTGCCAAAACCGCTTTAGCCCAATATATTATTACCCTTCCCGATGGGACACGCTGTGAAGGCCAATTCAATGGCTATAACGGACGGGGCATTTGCGAATATTCCGATGGTTACTATCGGGGAGAAATTCGTAATGGAGTCCGAGAAGGACAAGGCGTATTTTATTACGCGAATCTTGATGAAGAAACCACCGATGGGAATTTCATCAGCGTCTATGATGGCCAATTCCGCGATGGTGTCCCTCATGGGAAGGGGAAGTTTGTCTATGGGAATGATAGCCGCTATCAGGGCGATGTGAGAAACGGCCTACCCAACGGAACTGGGTTATTTTTATTTGAAAGTACCCTAGAAACGACGGGAAATTTTGGAGATGAGGAGGGGATTTCAATTTTAACCGCCGAAAGTGCGAGTGAACTGGCCATGCGCTACTATGGTCAGGTGTTGAATGGTCGCCCCCACGGACGTGGTTCTATGGTGTATGGGAATTGTCAGCAGTTTGGTGGCCGTCGCCAGTGTTTGCGATATGACGGACTCTACCAAGGCGGTAATCCCCACGGCCAAGGGACGTTTACTTATCCAGACTGTGAGGTGGTGGGAGATCAACTCCGTTGCACGCGCTACAGAGGGCAATTTTATGAGGGCCAGCCTAATGGGTCGGGAACGTTATATTACAGTGATGGGAGTCGCTGTCAGGGAGAATTTAATGATTTTACCCTGAGTGGAAATGGCAACTGTTTTTATAGTAATGGCGATCGCTATACCGGAGAATTACGCCTTGGGTTGCCTCATGGCATAGGCCGCATGACTTATGCCAATGGCCAAGTCAGAACCGGGAGTTTTCGCTTTGGTGAATTTGTTCCCCATGATGGTCTCGATACCGGAGAACAGGGGATATAAAGTTATGCCACGGGAGGGGTGAGCGTTTGCCATCTCCCATATTTTTGGGCATAAAATTCACAAATTTGTTCCACTTGTTGAGGATAATGGGGATTGATATCTCGATCCCCTGTTACCTCTAATCCCTCAATTTGACTATGTTGATAACTAAATTCTTGTGAGGACTGGGGTAATAATTTAACGGTGACGCTTTCGACTTGTTGTAAATGTGCCGCAATTTCTCGATAGACCATTAAGGGTAAATCGGGATAGCACAGTTGGATGGTGGGTTTTGAGACGGTAAACATAGTTGATAGTTGATAGTTGATAGTTGATAAGTTGAGAGTTGCCCAAACAACAAATAACAAACCGTTATTTACGCTTCATTTTGAGATGAATTGGGCGTAGAATCCTCAGCCGTTGCGCTTTCTCCCACTGCTTTCACTACCTCTAAACCCATTTCTTCAAACACAACAACCGGGTTAGGTGCAGCATTAATATCAATTCGCTTCACTAAAACTTGTCCGTTTTGCAAATATTCTCCGGCCTCCACGTACTGACTCATGCCATCTTCACTTTTCACAATGGCCTTGGTTTTACCTCCTACTTGGACAACGCCTCGGACATCGAGTTTCTGAGCTAATGTGGGTTCAGGGAGAGAGGGGAGATCAGGGGTAAAGTCACCGTTGGATGAGCCATCCCCATTCGGTGCGGCTTCACTGCCTCCTCCATTCCCATTTCCTGTGCCATCTCGGTCACGAGGTGCTGGACCGGTTCTGGAGATTTGGGGAATATTGGGGACAGTTACTGGGGGGAGGTTGGCCTGGGGAAGACGGGGCAGTTCTGGAGATTGCGATCGCGCAGATTGTTGGGGTACAGGTAACGTTGAAAAAGGATCAGACCGACCTTGAGCTTTCAAACCCATTTGGGCCACTTCATCACTACTGAGGATCGGAATTAAATCATCCGGGGAGGTTGCGTCGCCTTGGGTTTCTTCGGCTTCTGCGCCATCTGTTTCAGTCTCTTCTTCTTCCCCTTCCACCACGGGATTTTCAAAGGGGACTTGCTCGGTTTGTTGAGGAGAGGCGGTGGTTTGGGGTTGTTGTTGGGCAGTTTGCTCACTTCCTCCCCCCACAAAGGGCAGAAATGAGAGTGCGTCGCATCCCCCAATTAAGAGAGAGAGGCTAGTCAACCCTAAAAATAGTGAAACCTTTTTCATGAGACTTCCCTTCAATCCATTCAATGTCTAGTGATTAGACTGATGACGGTGGAACTTTTACCAGTTCACTTTATATTACCTTGATTTTCTCTCACAATCCCTGAATTGGCCTGATTGGTCTCAAAACAGCAAGACTGCTTGAAATGTATGGTAGTTTTTGGTGCGTTACTGTCACCGCTTAGGGGTTAGCGGCCTAACCTACTGGACTGTCTTAGCTAATTTGGTGCAAGATTCGTAGGTTGGGTGAAGCGATCGCGCAACCCAACACCAAAAGGGGTTTTGTTAGTTTTTGGTGCGTTACGCTGTCGCGCTTCGCACCCTACGTGATGCCCCTTTTTAGCTAGATCATGCCAATTTTCTCTAATTTTTTTGCATCACTTGTTTCAGCGATTGAATGCCTTTTTTCACGCGACGGGAAACGGTGACAACGCTAATATCCAGTAATTCCGCGACTTCTTTTTGGGTTAAGTCGTGGAGAAAGACAAACTCAAGTACATCTCTAGTCCGTTGTTCGAGTTGTACTAAGGACTGTTGCAGACGAATACGATCTTCTTGGGCCAGTTGGAAACTCCGATATTGGGGATCAGGGACTAATTCCCCTAAACTGGTCGTGCCTTCATCATCATTCCCGACTGGGACATCAAGACTTAGGGGTTCTCGATTTTTATAGGCGAGTTTAATCTCCTGCCATTCCCTGAGATCAATGTCTAGAGCTTCGGCAATTTCTGCGTCGGTAGGCGTGCGTTGTAGTTCTATACGCAACTTACGGGAGACTCTAACGGCTTGTTGACGCAGTTCTAACCAACGCCGGGGAATGCGAACGGAGGTAACTTTATCTCTGAGATAATGCTGGATTTCACCTCGGATGTAGGGAACCGCGAAGGAACTAAAGGCGTGACCTTTGGAGAGGTCAAAGCGTTCGATCGCGCGAATTAACCCCAAACAGCCCACTTGTAATAAATCTTCATAACTCTCGCTACATTGGTTCACCCAGTGATGAGCTTCTTTACGGACTAAGCCAATATTGAGTTGGACGATCTGGTTACGCAGTTTGGCAGTTGGGGAGTTTTGATAGTCTCGGAGGAGTTGCAAGCTCTCACCCTTTACACGGGCGATGGAGGTGGACATAATTCAATTCCCTAAAAATAAATAACTATAGATTCAGAATTTGAGTTGCTGATCTTAACGGGAAAATTTAAGACTTACTCAGATATATAGGGTTTTTTGTATCCTAGGTGCGATCTTTATCACAACCCAAATTGGGGTTAGCGCACAGGGAAGACAGATTTTTCTATCTTGACAAATTTTTCTCTCACTTTGAGTGTAATTCGCAAATTGCGGAAATGACAACAGTGTTTTCCTTGAAATAAAAGGGGGATCGGCTCAACGGCCAATCCCCAAGGAGTTTCACACAACTACCTGTTTAGGAAACGAATTTTAGTCAATTTTCGGGGCGACACGACCGTAAAATGTGCCTTTAATCTTGACTTCTTCGGGATCATCTGCCCCCATGTCGGTGTCAGAAGGCTGAATGCTGACAAAGTTTCCGGCAATTTCTCCGGTTTCTCCGTCCACTTTGGTGATTTGGAGAGACATTTCACCTTCCCCGGTTTGATAGCGTTTCTGGTTAGCCCGGGTTAATTCTTCGCCATCGGCGTTGGCGGGAAGCGCGATCGCGTTATCATACCCACTAGCAATCCCCCGACCTTTAGGATCAAGGAATACTGCCCCCCGATAGGAAGGCACAAATAAATCCCCTTTTAAATCCGTAGAAGTATTGATGGACTCAAAACCCGGCTCGCTTTTCGCGTCTAATTCTTTAATGGTGAACATAAAGGGAATTTGTTCCCCACCTGGCAATTGTACCGTAATGGGCTGGAAATCAATCCCCCCTTCTTCTTGAAAACTAATCACACCATCAGAACTGACTTCCACTGTCCCTTCAACTTGGTCTAAGCTGGTAGTGGAGCGAGTTAAGATTTTTCCTTCCACAAATTCCTCGGCTCTGCGCTTTTTCCCTTCTTCCTTGACAAAGAAGCGTTGGGGTTGTAAGCACATATCGGTAATTTGGTAGGTTTGATCTGAACTGATCTCAATCGACCCCCGTGCAGTTTCATCCAACTCAGGGCAGACATTGGCCAGTCCAGTATTTACAATTTCATCATAGGTCAATTGTTCCCGGTCGGTAGCATTGGCTGGCCCGTCACTACAAGCGGTTAAAAACCCTAAACAAACGGCTAAAAAAGCCACTATAAATGCGCGATAATACCTCATGATTAACCTCGTTTTGTCAATCTCTGCATCTAAACAAACAATCTCTGAATCGAGATGCGAACGAGACTCGCTGGTGTTGAGGTCGGTGTTGGCTAACTAGGTTCAACCGATACCAACAAAACCCCACCTGCTTTCCGTGTTTTGGAAATCGGCTTGGGCAATGACCTCCATCTCAGATTGCTAGCCCGCAAATCGTTAAGTTCTCATAAAGCATTGTACACGGGCGCGTTCTCTTTCCCTAGGTCAAAAGTAGATTATTGTAGAGATTTCCTTGATTGATCGGTTGCTTCCCTATACTCTAGCCAGATAAACTTGATAAAACCATGTACCCACAGCAAAACTTGGATTCTCCCTCTCTCGATCAGGATTTAAAAACGTTACTAGACACAATTGAGCAAACTGCTCAGAAGTATCAGGGCAATAGTGGAGCCTTATTGGCTTTGCTCCGACAGTTGGAACAAGTTCACCGAGAAATTCGGGAAGACCTGTTTATGCCGTCTTTACCGGATAATCGTCGTGAGTTAGCCTATCTCATCCGCCAAATTGAGGAAAAAGGAGGTTGGCCTTATATTGAACGGATGAGATTGCGATCGCTCCTTGTCCATCTCGAATGGACTCCTCAAGGGTCTGATGAATCTTTGGGTAATGGGTAATGGGTAACGGGTAATGGGTAATGGGTAATTAATCAATCCTTATCCTCCCCCATCTCTCCTACCTTCCCCATCTCCCCTACCTTCCCCATCTCCCCTACCTTCCCCATCTCCCCTACCT
>NZ_JAQMSD010000112.1 GCF_028330525.1 Spirulina sp. CS-785/01 | reverse complement strand
ACTCCCGACTCCCGACTCCCGACTCCCATTACCCAAAATAGTGTAATCTAACCTTAATCCCCCCAGATTTAGGACTTGACAAAACCCAACTCCCCCCATGGTCGTCCCGATCCATTACCAAATATAAAGTTTGTAATTCTTATTTTTTAGCAGAGTTTTCCCCCAAAAATTCCCCATCTTTTCCACAGGGAGTAGGCAATTTTCCACAACTTTCCCCAACTTTTCCACAAGCCAACGGGAAAAACCAAACAATCTACGTCCTTATGGGGGATTTATCTTTTGTCCTTGGGGGAACTGCAATATACTGAGTTCAGGTAACGTTACGTAACAAAAAAAGCTCCCTAACCCCCATTGCTCCGTAAATCTTTAGTTACGCTAAAAAAAGTTGTAACATTTCTCAGCATTGACAAATCAGCGAATTTTCTACGAAATAGTTATAGTGAGATGACTGATCAAAGCGGACAACTCAATCAAGGGATACAACTCAACCGAAACCAACGTTCGATGAATCATCGTCTGAAGACACGCTTTTAGGGATGCTCATTTTCTTGACTGGTCTGCTTGCTCATCTCTCACCCTAGTTGCCACAGAGGTCACTCCATGATGAATACCAACATCAGCATCTTGACAGAAATCCCTGAAGAACTCCATCAATCCCTGAAAACTTATCTAGACAGCCATCCCAGTTGGGATCAGGATCAAGTGTTCGCCGCAGCCTTGTCTCGTTTCTTACTAGAAAACCAACGTAGTGATAATGCTAGACAAGCCGCCCAGAACTATCGCACCTGCGCGAAAGTCTATTTAGAAACCCTCTTTCAAACTTAAATTAGTGGTATGATGAGCCTTCTAGCTAGGAATATTAGGGTTTTATGCTAGATAGTCTCATTATTGGTGCTGGAATAAGCGGTTTAAGTACAGCATTGGCACTCAAACAAAAAAATAAAGACATTCTTATTACCGAACGTCAGCCCAGGGTGGGGGGAAATATTATCTCCAATGAGGCTGACGGTTTTCTTTGGGAGGAAGGACCGAACAGTTTTCAACCCAACGAGGAAATGCTCAAGGTAGCGGTGGAGGTTGGGTTAAAAGATCAATTAGTCTTAGCGGACCGTCGTCTTCCCCGTTATGTCTATTGGAACAACCGATTAAATGCCGTCCCCATGAGTCCCCCCTCAGCCATCACCACCGGGCTGTTAAGTCCTGTGGGGAAACTACGGGCATTTTTCGGGGCCTTGGGCTTTGTTCCGGCTAATTTACGGGACGAAGAAACTATTTTTCAGTTTGTGCGACGGCATTTAGGCCCAGAAGTCGCCGAACGGTTAGTCTCGCCGTTTGTATCGGGAGTCTATGCGGGGGATGTCCATCAGTTGAGTATGGCCGCCGCATTTCGTCGGGTGTTTCGTCTGCAAGACGCGGGTGGGGGACTCGTTCCAGGGGCGATTTTATCCCGTAAACAACAACCACCTAAACCTGAGCCTGATCCCAATTTACCGAAAGTGAAGCGCGGCGAGTTGGGGTCATTTCGGGAGGGGTTGAAACAATTACCAACTGCGATCGCGCAACACCTCAACGACCAACTAAAATTAAACTGGGCCGTCACCCGCCTCGAACGCACCCCCCAAAACACCTATATCGCCCACTTCGACACCCCCGACGGGCCCCAACAGGTCGAAACCCGCAGTCTCGTCCTCACCACCCCAGCCTACATTACTGCCGACCTCTTAACCCCCCTGGCCCCCCAAGCCAGTCAAGCCCTCAACCAAATCGACTATCCCCCCGTGGCCTGCGTCGTCATCGCCTATCCCGACAACGCCTTTACCCGTCCCCTAAAAGGCTTCGGCAACCTCAACCCCCGCACCCAAGGCATCCGCACCCTCGGCACAATTTGGTCATCCACCCTGTTCCCAGGCCGCAACCCCCAAGGTTGGCAAATGTTAACCAACTTCATCGGCGGAGCAACCGACCGAGACATTGCCCAACTCTCCCCCGAAGAAATTGTCCAAGCCGTCCACCAAGACTTACAAGGGGTATTACTGGCCAAAGACATCCAACCCAAAGTCCTCGCTGTGCGCCTCTGGGAGCGTGCCATCCCCCAATACACCCTCGGACACCTAGACCGCCTCGAAACCATCGCCAACGCCCTAGAATCGGTCCCTGGTGTCTTTCTCTGTGCCAACTACACCGATGGGGTGGCCTTAGGGGATTGTGTCCGCCGTGGCCGCGAAACGGCTGAAACGATTGAGTCCTACTGTTCTCGGCATGAAAACTGATCCCATTTTTTACCGATTATTCAAAGAATTGCCCAGCAGTTTTTTTGAACTGATTGGGCAACCTCCTTCCCAAGCATCCGCCTATCGCTTTGACTCCGTGGAGTTGAAACAGACCGCGTTTCGGGTGGATGGGGTATTTCTCCCCCTTGAGGAGTCCCTGCCCCTCTATTTCACCCTTGGTACAATTTCAAAAAGACTCAGCAATCTATGCGCGTCTTTTTTCCGAGATTTTCCTCTATCTGCGACTAAATGGCTATGATCTACCTTGGCACGCGGTTTTAGTATTTCGCAGTCGCAGCGTCGAACCCAGTCCACGAGAAAGAATTCCCTATGAACCTTTATTGGCCTCGTCTTATGTGACTCGCATCTACTTGAATGAGTTAGAAACCACGGAAACCACCCCGTTAAGTTTAAAGATTATTCGGTTGGTTCTCGCCAAACGCCGCCAAGTCTTTGAACAAGTCATTTCCAATACACCTTGGGTTAAAACCCAAGGCTAATAGCTTAAACCCGTTAAAAACGGGTTGATCGACTCGAAACAAGTCTCTCAAGATCAAGTCCTCCTTCTGAGCGTTAGTTTTAAGAGTCGTGGCTGACGGCTGATAGCTGAATGCGTACAATTAATTCAAAATGCTGACGTTCACTTAATATCCTTTAGTTTTCATGGCTCAAACCTTTGCTATTGAACGAAATCTTAAAACTCTAGGGCAATTACAACAGGAATTTGGCTTAATTCGGACGAGCCAAGCTGATTTATTTTTTGAATGGCAAACAGATTTACCGCCTCTCTCAACCCATGAAAAAGCACAATTAGATGAAATTCAGGCTCAATATTTTTATCAATTGAGCCAAGGGCGGTTGGGAGAAGAAACAATTAAATTGATTATTTTATCGCCTCTATTAAAATTAGCGGGATTTTATGACCCTCCGTTTCAATTTCGAGCCGAAGAAACAGTACAAGTAACAGTAGAGGGAGAAGAAAAAACTTATCGGGGGCGAGTCGATGCACTGGTTTTACAAGAAAAATTCTGGGTTGTGGTGATTGAGTCTAAGGAAACCAGTTTTTCTCTAGAAATTGCAATTCCTCAAGCTCTCACTTATATGTTAGCAAGTCCACAGGCTGAAAAACCTGTTTTTGGGATGGTGACGAATGGGGGAAACTTTGTCTTTCTCAAGCTCATTAAAACCCCTTCACTTCAGTATGAGTTATCTACAGTTTTTTCTTTATTACCTCGTCCCAATCAATTATATAAAGTTTTACCCATTCTTAGAGGATTTGGAGAACGGATTAAATGAGTTAAATGTTGGCAGGATTAATATCTGCCCGACAGTCTCGGATCATCTCCACGACCGCTTCTGGGAGATCATCGCCATTCCGAAGTTGTTGGAGGATATTTTGATATTCTTCGTAACTGTAGGTATCTTGAATCTGATTAAAGGTACATTCACAAATAGCACGAAATCTTCCGTCGTTTTCTTGGGTGCAGCTATTGATAAAAGAAGTTTTTTCTTGGGAGGGATAGTTATTAGACGGTTGAGTCGGTTGGGTTTGCGAGAGGGTTAGGGTTAGGGGAACAGAACCTAAAATCGCAGTACCGACCAACATTAAGCATAATGAGGACAGTTTCATAGAAGTAATATAAAATCATCGCATTAGGAATGAGCGCACCAAGGTTTGTGATTGGGGAAGTTTGGGAGGATGACGCGGTTCGGGTTCGGGAGGTTTCGGGGATTGTCTCTTACTACTATGATAGAAAAATTAAATCGGGATTGACGAGAGTTCTATGGCGGCTCATTTACAGCGTGTGACGATCGCACCCCACCAATACCAAGACCAAACCCTTCGTCTTACCCCAGCGCAACAGCATTATCTCTATCGGGTGTTACGCTTACAAGAAGGCGATCGCTTTATTGCCATGAATGGTCAAGGTCAGGCTTGGATCGCTCAGTTGGCAACGAATACGGCGATTTTACAAAATGGCCTCGAAGTTACGTCAGAATTGCCGATTCCCTTAACCCTACTGGTGGCCTTACCCAAGGGGAATGGGTTTGAGGAGATTATACGCTGTGGGACGGAGTTGGGGGTGAGTGCCTTTGTTCCGGTAGAGAGCGATCGCACCCTCTTAAAACCCAGTCCCCAGAAGCTAAAACGCTGGCGACGCATTGCCCAAGAGGCTGCCGAACAAGCAGAACGCGCGATCGTGCCGCCCCTTCAAGACCCCTTACCGTTTTCAGAAGCAGTGCAGGCTTTAAACCCCGAACAACAAACGGGATATATCTGCATTGCCAGAGGCGAATATCCCCCCCTATTCAATCGTCTCTCTCCCCCCCCTATACAGCCCATTTCCCTCTTTACCGGCCCCGAAGGGGGTTGGACTCCTAAAGAGATAGAAGCGGCGTTAGAAGCCGGAATACAGCCCGTTTCCTTGGGCAAAACCATTTTAAGAGCAATTACGGCCCCCATTGTTGCTACTGCTTTAATGACTCAGCTGATTACAGTAAATAGTAAACCGTAAACCAGCAGTATTTCATAATTTTTTCGATTTTTTCGATACCGGATTCTGTATCCGTCCAAGAACCCACCACAGCGAAAAAATAACACATAACAAAAAAACAGACTAAAACTAGTCCACCTCATCCGGTTCAGGTTCAGAATTATCTAGCTCGGTTACATCTGAGGGGGACTCTCCTTCCTCCGCAGTGCTGTCCGGGGAAGGATCAGAGCTTTGTTCCTCCTCTCCATTTGCGTCTTCTGATGAATCGGATTCGGTAGATTTTTCTTGCTTTTTTTTCTCTTCTTCCTCCTCTTTCCAAGGGGAATCATAACGATTCCACGGTAAGATAGGTTTATTGGGGAGTTTACTGGTTAAAACTGTAATATTTTCGGGATCGGGTTCAGGTAAATCTAAATCGTCTTCCTCATCTTCGTCTTCCTCATCGACGATTTTTCCCGCTTCCTCTTGCTCGTCCGGGGGATGATCTGGAGTGATCTTTTCCTCATCAACAATATCCCCCTCGTCCACTACATCCTGATTCACCTCAGATTTTGTCATCTCTTGCTCCTTCTTGGACGGATCAGAGGATGAGGATGAATTTATGGCTGATGCAGGAGTCTGGTTTTCCTCAGCAGACGGTTGGGAAGACTCAGAAGGGGAATGATCTTCAGGATGGAGGGGGAGAGGTTCAGCCGTCATAGGTCAAAAAAACTGGGTTTGCAGCACAGGCAGAAAGTAGGCCGCTACCGTATGCAACATAATAACAAAAGCCACTGCCAATGTGACATAGGCAGCATAGTTCAACGTTTGTGAAACGTCGTCAATACGCTGTTTATTAATTTTATAAGTTTGTACGAGGTTCACCATCATTTTTAAGTGATATTCCTCTGGGGTAAGGCTGAGGTAGCGTTCTAGGAACTTTTTATCCTCTAAATTAGGACTAATCGCCACTTGCCGGGGCAAAAAGGCATTAATCAAGAGTGTAAAGTTTATCATAAAACCCGCAATTTCTCCTAGACTGAAGATACTGGGGATAAACATTAAACGAGAGAGCGTTAAACTCGTAAGTAACGCTCCGTTGACCACAAAGAGAATATTCAGTTTAGTGGTTAGGGTGTTGGCCTGCTGTCGTTGTTGTTCTAAGACGGAGCGCACATCTTGGGCGGCAATATAAATGGTACTCCAGACCCGCTTTTTCTTGGCTTCTGCCTTGTCTTTTTTCTCTGTGGGGGGTTTTTGTCCGTTGCCTTTCCCGTCGGTGTTATTTTGCTCTTGAGGCTTCACTTCGGGGAGTTTGGGAGGGGTTAAAGCTCGATCTAATTTGGGGGGAGTTTCATAGGTCATCTCTTGGGAAGATTGAGCAGCTACGGGGTCTTGGGGGGAAGTTTCAAGGTAAGATTCGGGAGACCGTTCTCCGGTCTGAGTGAAAGCGTGCCACGCACGCTGTAACACCTCCTCAGATACCGGACTCGAAGTAATCGAGGATAGTGTGGGCAATCCGTTCAGTTCCATCAGTGGCTATTGAGTGTGAAGTTTGCATGGGAGGGGAGGGGGGAGTCCTCAGAAAGTCCCAGTCCCTTTGCAAAAATGCCTCCGGGGAGAGAATTTGATGGTAGCCGTACTGTTGTAATCCATTCACTAATAAATTGGCTTCTGCAAAGCCTTTTCGCGTCAGAGAAACAACGGGTGTTTCTAAGCGCAATGCTTCAGAAAAGGTGCTAAACCCGGGCTTACTCACTACCCGTCCGCATAACGGCATACAATCAACGGGTCTAATCGCGCGATCGCTAACCTTAATCAAGTTAGGGATGTCCGGAGCGCAGTGATCAAAGGTAATAAACTGGTAGTCTGGAAATTCCCTAATATTATTATAAGGAATTTTCTGGAGTCCGAGACCCCCGAAGGTGAAAAGAATGGTTTGATCGGGGGGAGTGGTGAGGGAGAAACGCTGGCGCAATTCATCTTCTGGATAACGGGGTGTTCCCCCTGTCAGTCCCATATCTTCAATGTGGGGGAAACGCTGCATGGGTTCGTGGAAGGGGAGTCGAAAGAGGCGATCGCATTGGGCAAAACAATCCCCAATCCAATCGGCCATCTCATTAAACTCTCCCCCCCAGTCTCGATAAATAAAATCCCAGCCAAAATTACTCATCATCCAACAGGGAATCCCGGCAGCATCGGCCATTAACGTCACCAAAGGCGGAATATCGGCTAAAATTAAATCCACCCGATTAGTTTTGAGAAAATCCACCTCTGAGGCAATCAAGCGATTTTGCTTTTGGCGAATTTCCCGCAGTTTCTCCAAGGTTGCCCCCTGATCTTGAGTTAAACTATCAGACTGGATCACCCCCACATCAAACCCACGGGGCCGATAAATAAAGTCCCCTGGAATATATGCCTCTAATAACCAACGGGGTGCGGTGGTGGCTAAAATTAATAAGAGGTCCGGATTCTGTTGCTGGAGGTATCCGGCCACCGAGGCCGCACGAGTGGCATGGCCAAAACCATGATTGGTGATTGCAATATAAAGGGTGGGTCGAGACATCAGTTAATCGGGTTTAGGACGTTTAAAATAAAAAACTTGGGTATTTTTCTCAATCCCGGAGTGAATCGAGACTAATTCCCAACCTCGTTCCCCCAGATAGTTTAATGTTTCCACAACAGTCTTCCCCTGTAACACCTCCGCCAACTGTCGGTCTTCCGATTCTACGGTAATCCGTAGGGGGTTCAGGGGGAAAATTGTCTCCTGAATGACTAAATATTGCCACTGCTGAATTGGATTACTCACAAATGTTTTGTCTTAAACAGTTGACGCTCCACGCCCTAAATGAGCGTGGATTCTTGGTTCAACGAATCTCCGTTAGCTAGCAGGAGTTCTCCAACCAACCAAGAGGGAGTTTCTCCCCAAGCGTTAATTTTCGTGCGCCCCACGATATATAAAGCCCTTTGCAGGATGTTTATAGCTGCATT
>NZ_JAQMSD010000111.1 GCF_028330525.1 Spirulina sp. CS-785/01 | reverse complement strand
TGGGTCAGTCCGTCGTGGCTCGAGGTCAAACCTAGATATTAACCTCTTGAGTGGGAATAAACGGAGACGCTGCGCGATCGCAGAATTCATCCTCAAACGTCGCTAAAGTCATCCTAAAACTTGCTAAACTAGCGGTTAGGCGAGTCTGCACAACTCATGCGTCAATGTCTTAACCCCGACTGTCTCCACCCCAACCCCGATAACTCCAAATTTTGCCAGAAATGCGGCAATACGCTGCTATTGAGGGAACGCTACCATGCTCAACGTATTCTAGGACAAGGGGGCTTTGGCCGCACATTTTTAGCCGTCGATGAGGATAAACCTTCAAAACCCCCTTGTGTGATTAAACAATTCTTCCCTGAAGCACAGGGGACCGATACTGTACAAAAAGCCTCAGAATTATTTGCCCAAGAAGCACAACGGTTAGAAGAACTGGGCAAACATCCGCAAATCCCTGATTTATTAGCTTATTTTACTGCTGAGGATCGTCAATACTTGGTACAGGAGTATATTGAAGGCAACACCCTACAACAAGAATTAGAGCAAAACGGTGTTTTTTCAGAATCGCAGATTTGGGAAGTCTTACAAGACTTATTATCTGTCCTGAAATTTGTCCACAGTCAGCAGGTCATCCATCGGGATATTAAACCAGAGAACATTATTAGACGAAATAGCGATAAAAAGCTGGTTTTAGTGGACTTTGGAGCAGCAAAACAGATGAAACCCTTACAAGGTAGTGTAACCGGAACAGTGATTGGTTCGGTGGAATATTGCGCCCCAGAGCAAGGGATGGGAAAAGCTAAGTATATGAGTGACTTGTATAGTTTAGGGGTGACTTGTCTGCATTTGTTAACTCAGGTGAGTCCCTTTGAGTTATACGATGTAATGGAGGCCGACTGGGCATGGCGAGATTTTTTGAATGGGAATCAAGTCAGCGACAAGTTAGGGCAGATTTTAGGCAAGTTAGTTGAACCAAAACCGAGAAAGCGGTATCAGTCAGTCCAAGCGGTTTTAGAAGCCATAACGCCTCAGTCTGTTGCGTCTTCTCCACAACCTGCACCGACTCCACAAGCATCTGCGTCACAACCCAAGCAACCAGCAAATATTCCTCAAGTCACCCCTCAACCCACAGCAAAGAGGGGAACGCTGCAAACGTTTCAATTTGAGACTGTCCAAGTCAAAGTAGTTAACAAAAAAGAAGGGGGTTTATTAGGTCTAGGTGGAAAAACAGTTAAACGTTTACAAAAAGAGAGTCTTCAGAGACAAGCAAAATATTACACAGAAGACTTAGGCAAAAATGCAGTTCTCGATATGGTGCAGATACCAGAGGGAACATTCCAGATGGGGTCGCCAGATGGCAAAGGACACAGCGACGAACATCCCCAACATCGAGTCAGCGTACAATCCTTTTTTATGGGCAAAACCCCTATCACGCAAGCGCAATGGCGAGCAGTCGTGACCCAAGTAGGGAAAATCGAACGAGACTTAAACCCTGATCCCTCCCACTTCAAAGGGAATAATCGACCCGTGGAGAAGGTGTCTTGGTATGATGCAGTAGAATTTTGTGCCAGACTGAGCAAGCTGACGGGAAAAGAGTACAGGTTGCCTAGTGAAGCGGAGTGGGAATACGCCTGTCGTGCGGGGACAAAGACACCGTTTCATTTTGGCGAGACAATTACGGATGAGTTGGCGAATTATGATGCTAGTTCCACGTTTGCCGATGAACCCCAGGGAAGCTATCGAGGAGAAACGACTCCAGTTGATTATTTTCCTTATCCTAACGGGTTTGGGTTGTACGATATGCACGGGAATGTGTGGGAATGGTGTTTAGACCCTTGGCATAAGAATCATGGGATCACGGCACTCGTCCTGCTCTTTGGCGAGAGCGCGCCCACTTGGCATGAGAATTATAAAGGTGCGCCAAAGGATGGGAGAGTATGGGATGAACGAATTAACAAAAAAGATAATCGTTATCAAAAACCGTCGGAACATTTAAAGCAATTATTAAAAGAGAATAGATCATGCGTACTACGGGGCGGTTCTTGGTACCACAATCCGTGGCATTGCCGTTCCGCTTTCCGTTACGACGACAATCCCGACGATAGTGGCATTAACGTCGGGCTGCGTGTTGTTCGGTTGCTGCCCAGGACTCTTTAGCCCTTTTGCTCTCTTGCCCTCTTGCCTTTTTGCCCTTTGATTGTGTCGCCGTTAGGCGACTCGCGCTATTTTTCTCACTTGGCTTGAGGGGTGAGAAACCGGGTTTCTTTGGTCATGGGATGGGTTCACCGTTCAACCCCGATAGAAACCCGGTTTCTGGGCTTTTGCTAAGGGGTTGAGGACGCAACAGCAATAGCCTGCAATACACCCCTACAGGATGCGATAAAATGTAGGAGCGCGGCGGCTTTCACCCACACCTGCTTATACTTACTCATAAAAAAATGACTTCTCTTGAATTAATGGATAAACAAGCCTTAAAAGAACTCATCAAGGAAAGTATTAGAGAATTACTACAAGAAGAAAAAATGAGTCTTTATACTTTACTCGTCCCTTCTATTAGCGATGAAGAACAGCAAGATATTGATGAACAATTAGGTTCACCAAATGATTATGCTGATGAAGAATTTGTAGATATGACAGATTGGATAACTGATGGAGATTCGATTTAGAAAAAGTGCGCGTAAATTTTTACTGAAAGCCGATAAAAACACCGCTAATCGAATCAGAGAAAAACTCCTTATTCTGAAAAACAGCCTAGAAGATGAAGGCCGCTTACCGTTGCAAGATTTAGATATCAAACAACTCAAAGGGCAATGGATTGGCTTTTGGAGAATTCGAGTAGGTGATATTCGGATTATTTTCAAAATTGATGAAACGACGCAAAGCCTTTTAATTTATGATCTTTCTTCTAGAGGGAATATTTATAAATAGTGGACGGGTTCACCGTTCAATCCTGATAGAAACCCGGTTTCTTGGTTTTTACTAGGGTTTTGAGGGGGGGAGAAACCGGGTTTCTGGGCTTGCTTCGCTCGAAAGGCTTGACTTATGCCACTTTGGGGGAATTTCTCCCCTATGAGGAAGGGCTGGGGTTTGGGGCAATTTCTGGCCTATGGTAGAGATAAGTTTCCCTGACCTGTTAAGATACATAATGGTTTTCTCAGCTTGGGGCTGTAGCTCAGTAGGATAGAGCAAGCGCCTCCTGAAGAATCGGGCATCTTGGTCGGAAACGCCAATGATGAATGTAGTCAAATTCAAGAAAGCCTAAGTGGACAAAATCCTGCATTCTATGAGGATTGCGGTCTATAGGGTAATCTTGAGCCAAGCCAACTGGGAGTACAGTGGGTTTTGGGATGAAGACGGTAAGGTGAAGGTTTTTTGTACTTTTGCTGAGGTCTCCTCAAGTCTCACGGGAATGGCTCTCGGACGGAAGGTGCAGAGACTGGTTGTAGTGAGTCAAACAGATGGACTTTGATGTCTCATCGAAAAAAGAAAAACGAGGTCTGCTGGCGGGAATGCTGTTAGGAAAGGGGCGTAAACGCCAAGATAACTTTTTTATTCAGCATGATGACCGTCAAAGGGGCTATCTTTTTTTTAAAAAGGAACTCTTAGAGCAGATTACTCGGAAGCCTGTGGGGGTGAGAAGTTGGTCAACGGCAAAGGGAAATCGCCTTTGGCGCATTGATCCAAAGCTCATTCCTCTAACTCGGATTATGCTGAAAAGGCTTTATTCGGGGAATACGCGGCAAGTTACTCGCAGTTTTTTAGAGGGCTTGACTCCCCAAGGAATTGCGATCTGGTTTATGGATTGTGGTTCACGGTCTTTTAAGCGCGATAAGGGCAAGATTCGGGCTTTAGAGGTGTTTCTCAATACGGGGTTATCTCCGGAGGCCAATGAGGTGATTGTGGCTTATTTTGCCCAAGTTTGGGGTATCCATTGGGGGTTAAGTCGCAATGGATCACAATCTCGTCTCCGTTTGGGAACGAAGGCCGGAAAAGCTTTTTTTGGCTGGTTAAGTCCGTTTATTCATCCGAGTATGCAGGGCAAAATTAATCCCTCCTACAACGAAACGGCTACCACCTACGGAAAATGCTTCTAAGACAAATTTTGCTGAGGAAGGTTTTCTAGGGTGAAGGAATAGTCCAGAGAGTGGGGAAACTCACACGAATCTGAAGCGCTCGGTCGCCGGTTCAAATCCGGCCAGTCCCGTTTTTTCTTTCATGGCACGCCCGATCGCGGGGTGCGATGAGGTCGGGTCATTCCTATAATGATCTAAGGCAGTGGTGAGCAATGGTCTGCTGTTGGACTACTGCTTCTGGATTTTAAACGTTGATTGATTGAACAATTAATGGTCATTCGACTGGTTTCGAGTCAGCAAAAGTCTGCTCCGTCTTCTACGGTTATGGGTTGGCATCTCAAGAATCGTCTGCTGTTGTGGTTTATGCCGATGGTGGCGGTGATGTTGTTTACGGCGTATAAGGAAGTGCAAAGCGCGATCGCGCAACCCAAAGTCGCGTTTGTCTTAGGGGGCCTAGACAAACGGGAAATTTTTGCGGCCAATTTAGCGAAGGAACACCCGGAAATTGAGCAGGTTTGGGTGTCTTCCGGGAGTCCCCAGGTGTATGTGGAGAAGATTTTTGCTCAGGCTGGGGTATCGCGCGATCGCCTCCAATTAGATTACGAAGCCTTAGACACCGTAACCAACTTCACCAGTCTCGTTGATGAATTAGAAGCCTCCGGCGTAAAAAGCGTCTATCTCATTACCTCAGACAACCACATGAGACGGGCCCGCATTGTCGGCGAAATCGTCTTTGGCAGTCGAGGCATCGTCATTAAACCCCTCACTGTGCCGTCCCAAAGCCCCTCCGAATCTTGGCTGAAAAGTGTCCGCGATGGCGCGAGAGCTTTATTTTGGGTCTTTACCGGACGAACCGGAGTCAGTTTAAAGGAACGGCACGAGTTTCACGGGTTAGACCAATAATTTTCTGGCCTATAATTTTCTTGACTTTTTGCGCTTTATATGCTAAAAAATCACAAATTCACCGTACTCTCACCGATCCAATCAAGATACAATGTCGAGCCTTGCACAATGGGCAGCGCGATAATTTCCGGCACATCATAGGAATGCACCGCCTTAATTTTCGCCTCCACTTCAGAAAACAGGCTTAAATCCGTTTTAATCATCAACTGCCACTCCTGGTCATCCTGAACCGCTCCCTCCCAAACATAGAGGGATTGAATAGCCGTGGTACTAATACAAGCGGCCAATTTTTCCTGAAGGAGAACCTCTGAAATCGCTCTCGCTTCCTCTGGAGAAGAAGCCGTTACCAAAACAACCCCATAATCTGCCATAACCTGCCCCATCAATCAAAACAGTCTCCCTTACTGCTTAATGGGTGAAGGGGCAAGATGTCAAGAGGTAGCCCAGAGGAGAGTCTGATGCACCGCAGTAGGAGAAGCACGAGTCTGAGTGGTTACTCTATACTTTGCGTCATGCCAATCAGTCTCCTTCACCAGAGTTTCCGTTAAATCCACTTGCTCAAAATTGACACGCTGGAGAATCGCCCCAGTCAAATCGACTAATTCCAAGGAAGCCTGAGTAAAAATTGCCCCCGTTAAATCGGCCTCCCGGCAATTCACCGACTGGAGACTCGCGTCTTGGAAACTCGCAGTGATTAATCTCGCCCGTTCTAAATTGAGGCGGCTAATTGTCGCCTCTTGAAAGCTCACCGCTTCGAGATCAGCCCCACTGAGATCAATATCCTTGAGTAAACTCTGAGTAAGATTAATTCCGTTTAAAGATGCACCATATAAAGCGGCATTCACTAAGCGAACACCCGATAAATTAGCCCAGTTTAAATTGCTTTGACTTAAATTGGCCTGTCGTAAATTAGCCCCGGATAAATTCGCCCCAGATAAATTGGCTTTCCAGAGATTTGCCCCCCGTAGATTAGTATGCGCTAATACCCCACCACTGAGCTTACTGTGGGTGACAACGGCCTCAACCAAAAACGCCCCGTTCAAGTTCGCTTTAGTTAAATCCGCTTCAATAAATTGGGCATTGCTCAACTTGGCATAGCTGAGATTGCACCAATTTAAGCGAGCATAACTAAAATCACATTGGGTTAAAAAAGAGCGTCTCAGGTTAGCTCCTTGGAGGTTAGCCCCTTGAAAATTCACCCCAATTAGGGTGACACAGCTTAAATCAGCACCACCAAGGTCAACTCCTGAGAAATCTCGCTGGCCTTGTTCATAGGCTCGAAGTAAATGACGCACGTCCATTTTTGTTGGCATCTCTGACAGTAGGAGTTTGGAGCAATACCAAGCGTTCTTGGCCTCTGATACTCAAGTCCCCCGATGAGTGCTTTGGCTCAACGGGGTTGTGAGAGTCCAGTAAACCCTTGGGCTTGACTGTTCCCTATTCTACTGTTTGCCTCAACCAGACTTGGGGGATTGTCTGCACATCGTTAAAAAACTTTTAAGAAGTTTAGAAAACAAGCCAAAAAGTTTAAGAAAGTTAGCGTTTTTGTGACAAAGAATACACCTGCCCATCCAAGAGTAAACGAGTAATGCCCTTGGCCTGGAGGTAGTCTTGGGTTTTTTGGAATAAACGCCCATCGGGGACTTTAATCACCCGTTGGGAGCGTTTAGAAAAGCGACGGGCAACCCGATGGTTGTCAAAAATCGGTAAGGTTTCTTGGAAATACTCCTCATCGGGGATTTCTCCCAAGTCACTGAACTCCCGGAGGGGCCGGGTAATCAGTTCGGCGGCCCGATCAATGACCAGATAACAGGTGCGGGGAAACTTGGCATTACTGAGGGGGAGAACTTGGACAGAGAGGGGATGGGGAGTAGAAGATTCACTGTCGTCCTCCTCCTCGTCCCAATCATCTTCCCATTCCTCGTCCTCAAAGTCTTCGTGAAGATCAATGTCTTCACCGAGCATTTCTTCGAGGACGTGAACTTCGCTTTCTTCGTCTTGAAAGTCGAAATAGTCCTCCTCGTCGGTTTCCTCGGATTGGGCGTTTTCTGGGGTGCGATCGCTGGCCACCGGTTGAGGTTTCACAGGCATTTCCCGGATTTTCGGCTTCGGCGCTTCCACCCCTTCAGGAGTCTCCTCCGGTTCAGGGGCCGTCGCGTCTGAGAAATCTAACTCCTGCTGATCAGACTCCTCTTTCGCCGATGAGCGTCGTCGGGAGCGTCGTTTGGAGGTGTCCGGTTTCTCCTTGGCCTGAGCATCCTTCATTTTTTTGGTCACAGGTTTAGAGACGGTTTCCTTCTTCTGCTCCTGCTCCTGCTCCTGCTCCTGCTCCTGCTCTTCCTCCTGATCTTGCTCCTGCTCCTCAAACGATGCCGTTTCCTCCTCCTGTGCCGATGAGGTGGGTTCTGGGGGTTGCTCCTGTTGTGCATACCAACTCAACACCTGGGCAGCCCCAGAAGGAGTCCGACTCAACCGTTTTTGTTGAATGAGGTTCTCGTACTCCCCTTCAGCAAGACGACTCTTTAAAAAACGGCTAATCGTTGAACTGCTTACCTCATACCGTTCCGCCAAAGTCGAAGTTGTCTCCTTGGGGTGACGATACAGTTCAAGAATTTCTTGTTTATCAGACTCAGTTAATTTTCTGGGACTCATGTTGTTACTTCAGAGTTACGCTGTGACCTTCTCCGACGACTTCTCCGTGGGCGACTCGAAATGTCGTATTCGAGGGCGGCACCAATGGCAAATAAGATACCACTAAATACGAAGAAGACTTCTAAAAATCCACCACTTTCGTAATTGGGGAGTGTTGCTGCGTATTTAAACCACATATCCGCTAAATATTTAGCTAACGCAGCCGCCGCAATCATTCGCCACGATAAAGAAAACGTCCCTCCCCAAAACGCTAAGAGCAAGGTGACGGCAATGATTAATAACGCCACATCACAGATAATATAAAAGAAATTGACCGGAGTAGAAAATTGTAGCAAGTAATCTTGCAAAGCGAGAACCCACTGAGGGGCTGTAATTTCAGATTCAGAGTCGCTTTCTGGGGGTTGTACGGCTGGTGCTGAAGTCGATTCCCCCTGGAGTGGTTCAGTTTGGGCGGTCGTCTCCGTGATTTGTTCACGGGCTTCCTGACCCCCTTCCGTCGGCAACACCACCGACTCTGCTGGTTCAGCTAGGGCGATCCAAATAGCTAATGTTGTTCCGGCCACTGCAATAATCGATAATGTCACCCATTGCCATATTTCTAAGTTTAACCGTTTGGAGACCACAGCCAAAATCATGCCCCATCCCAAACAGATATAGAAGGCCATATAAAAGAAATCGGCGGGAGAAATTTCTGGGTCAAGCCCCCAATAAATTTCCCAAAAGCCGAAGATCAAATCTGCAATAAAGTAAGAGAGAATCCCTAGGCCAATGCCTAACCAGACGGTTCGCCCACTCATAATTTTGGGACTGCGCCAGTTGCGGTAACAGAGGACGACAGCCGCCATAAAGGGGACAAATTCAGCGACATAAGTGCCGATTAAATACCAGAAGGTATCTTCAGTGGCGGGAGCGATGACGCTGAGCAGGAAGAAGCCGAGAGACAAAACGCCCCAAGCAATTCCTGCGTAGATGACGACTTTGCTATTGAAAAAGGAGTCCGACTCCGGGGTTTGCTCTACAGTGCTACTCATAGACTTTGCGAAAGAAACGTTAGGGTTTGCACCTGATGGCCAATCCAGACGGGAATTTGGCGATTCTGTTAGTAGTGTATCGCTTTCGGGAAAGTTATCAGCGATTCCCTGTTCCCTAGTCGGGAGATGGGGGAGATAGGGGAGATAGGGGAGATGGGGGAGATGGGGGGGATGGGGAAAACAAAAATATATTATTCCCGATTCCCTGTTCCGGTGTTCCCCAAGAACCAAGAACCAATTAATCATCCATTATCCATCACTTCCATTGTTTCCCTAATGTGGACTTTTTCAGCCAATTGCGAAAATCTTGGCGGTCTTTGTCGTCCATATCGAGTAAAATATCGTCTAATTCATCGGCAAAGTTGGTATTGCCAAAGAATTCTTTTCCTAGACGGTACATTTCTTCGAGGATGGCGAGAAGATGTTGTTCTTCCCAGGGGGGAGGTTGGAAGTTGCTCGCTAGGGGATCAAGGTTGAGGAGTTGGGTTACGGCTTTTTCTGAGTCTCCTTGGGGAATTTGCCGAGTGGAGAAGGCGTTGGCGATTTCTTTTTGAAAGAGTTTCGCTTGTCGGCCTCCCAGTAATTCTTCGGTGTCGAAGTAGAGGGCTTGTACAATGAGGAGACAGGCTTGGGCGAAGGCGGGCGGCAGGTTTTCAACTGTGCCTCCTTCTCCGGTGAGTTGCTCTAACCGGACCCTTCCCCAAACACTGTGACGTTTCTCTTCTTGTAGGAGAATACAGAATTTGCCCTGATTATCAGTTAGGTCTTTCCAGAAGTTTTTGGCTTCTTCTGCTTGGGAGGCATCAAAGACGTTGATCAAGCGGAAGGTTTGATCTTGGTATTTGAGGATAGGGATTTGTTGTTCTCGTTTGGGGTGCGGAATGTTGGATATTTCAACATCCTGCCGTTGGAGAATAAACATAGTGCAGGTAAATGACTCCTGAAGGAGAAATGATCCGAGCCAAAGCTGATTAAGGAGAGGTAGGCGCGATCGCGCGGGTTTTCGTTGCTTAGAAGCCGTTTCCCGACGGGGGTTGGGAGAATCCCAACTTCGCAGTTAGGCGATTAAGCGCGACAGAGAACTGGCGATTTAAGTCTCCAGATAATTGCTATATTAATTTATTCTGGGCAGAAAGTCGGTGACTCAAGAGGAATAATCTGAGTGGTTTGCGGATTAGATTGCCATGTTGGGAAGTTCTCGGTACAATATCAATCTATGCCTAGCCTTTGGCAATCACGAGTCCCCTTAGCTCAATCGGATAGAGCAAACGCCTTCTAAGCGTTTGGTTACAGGTTCGAGTCCTGTAGGGGACGTTTTTTTGTGGGTTGCGGGGTGTTGATGTGGATTCTCTCGCCCTAAAATGCTGCCATTACGGGCATCAAGGAGAACAAGAGTAGAATCATATTACTGATTACTGGTTACTGTTTACTGCAATATGTGTCGTTTGTTGGGATATCTAGGCCCTGCTCTGTCAATGGAGCAAATATTGACAAAACCCAAGCATTCCTTGTTAGTGCAAAGTTATGCTCCCCAAGAGATGAAAGTGGCCTTAATGAATGCAGATGGGTTTGGGGTGGGGTGGTATCATGCCCAGCGTCAGGAATTACCCTACACTTACAAAAATATTTTGCCCATGTGGAGTGATATTAATTTATCCCCCTTGAGTCGGTATATCGAGTCAGATTGTATGTTGGGGTATGTGCGGAGTGCGACACCGGGGTTAGCGGTAGAATTGAGCAATTGTCAACCGTTTACCCAAGGCCAGCTTATGTTTACCCATAATGGCTATATTGAGCATTTTCGGCAAACCTTGCGGCGGCCCCTGCGTCAGTTATTATCGGCCCAAGCAGAGGAATGGATTCAGGGGACAACGGATTCAGAATATTTTTGTGCGTTGGTGTTAACCTATTTGGAGGAAACGCCGGAGCAGGGGGTGGAAGGGGCGTTACGTCGGGCCCTTCAAACCTTGGGAGAGATGGCCCAATCTCCTTTTGTCAAATTTGCCGCTACCTTAGTGATTAGTACCGGAGATCGACTCATTGGTTGTCGTTACGCCAATTTTGATAATATTCCCAGTTTATATTTGTCGTGCCAATCTCCCGACTATCCAGAGGCGGTAATTCTTGCATCCGAACCCCTTTTTGGGGGAGACTGGAAACATTGTCCAGCGCAGAGTATTATTAGTGTGGGGAAAGACTGTGAAGTCCATATCCAGCGAATCTAAACGAGTCGAGATTGCCCAAAATTTAACAGAATGCCGCGATCGCACCTTAGACTTATTCCAAACCGTTACCCCCGAAGAATTCACCCAACAAGCCCACCCAGATTTTAGCCCCATCGGTTGGCATTTAGGCCATATTGCCTTCGTAGAAGCCCAATGGATATTAGAGCGTTATGCCGGATATTCCCCCTTTTATCCCCAATATCGGCAACTCTTTGCCGCCGACGGGTTGCCCAAACAACAACGGCAAAACTTACCCCCCTATGAAGTCATACAAGGCATTTTAAGCGAGATTCGCACTCATGTCTTAGACTACCTCGAAACCGCCCCCCTAGCGCAACAGGAAAGGCTGTGGCGGTGGTTAATACAACACGAATGCCAACATAGTGAAACCATAACCTTTGTTTTACAGTTATTGCGCTGGCCGCATATTGCCCACTTCCCCCCTTCCGTCACCACCCCCCCCACTTGTCACCTAACCGAAATGGTAGCCATTCCCGCCGGAGAATTTCAAATGGGGTATGACGCAACAGAAGCCCAAGATAACGAGCAAGTGAGCCATAATAACTATGTAGAGTCCTATCAAATTGATCGCTATCCCGTCACCTGTAAACAATATCGAGACTTTATGGAAGCAGGAGGCTATCAAAAACGGGAATTTTGGTCAGAGCAAGGGTGGCACTGGTTACAAGATAACCCCATCTCCCAACCCCTCTATTGGAGTGACAGCCCCGAATGGGACGAACACCCAGTTTGTGGAGTAAACTGGTATGAAGCCGAAGCCTACGCCAATTTTAGAGGGAAACGACTCCCCACCGAAGCCGAATGGGAAAAAGCCGCCCGTTGGCATCCCACCACCGGGGAAACCTTACACTATCCCTGGGGCCACTCCCTCCCCACAACACAACGGTGTAATCATAATACCCTAGTCGGTCATACCACCCCCGTTAATAGCTATCCTAGCGGGCAAAGTCCGTCTGGATGTTGGGATATGTTAGGCAATGTTTGGGAATGGACTAATTCTTGGTTTGGGGGATATTCCGGGTTTAAATATTTCCCCTATCGGGGATATTCTCAAGTCTATTTTGATGGACAACATCGCGTCTTACGGGGAGGCAGTTGGTCCACTCGGCCTTGGACCCTACGAGGCAGTTTCCGCAACTGGTATCATCCTTGGGTGAGACAAATTTTTGTCGGGTTTCGTTGTGCGGTTTAAAGGGAAGAAACCTGAAATAGTAGAAAATTGGACTAAGCAACCCGGTTTCTCAGTCTCTCATCCCCCGATAGTTGGGGGAAAGGCAAGAAACCGGGTTTCTTCGGTAACAGGGTGAAACATAAAATTCTTGATATCTACTCTATGAATTTAACCCATTATTTACAGACTCTCCAAAATAATAACCTAGAGAGAGCCAGTGAGCGCACTCATTATCCTGCTTTACAAGAGTTAATCGAAAGTGCAGGTTTGGAAATTACAGCCAGCATTGAAGAAAGAAGTAACCAAGCAGGAATCCCTAATTATCCTCTGAGGAAATTCTCCATGATCAGAAAATTGTCGTTGTGTTAACAGAGACTCAAAAAATTATGACTCACATTGATCAATTAATTCCTGATTTTCCCCTTGTATAATTTTTATCTTTCAACCCCTTGACAAAATGC
Organism: Spirulina sp. CS-785/01; assembly: GCF_028330525.1. Taxonomy (GTDB): domain Bacteria; phylum Cyanobacteriota; class Cyanobacteriia; order Cyanobacteriales; family Spirulinaceae; genus JAQMSD01. The sequence goes on along the minus strand of NZ_JAQMSD010000111.1, from coordinate 6,080 downwards.
AGATTTTATGCAGCGAATTAGAGAGAGAAACCCCAATTTTTGTGTCTTTGTGGTTGCCTCTCTCGGTTACTTTGAGACTCTACTAACTCGCTTCTAAACCTTCCTCAACCGTCCCTTGATGGACAGTTTTAACCCATTTTAACCGCTTGGGACGCACGGCCATGCGGGCTGTGGTGGCAGGGATAACCACAAACCAATGGGTCATATACACCATGCCGCGCACTGTTTGTCTGAGACTCGATAAGATGGTCTCAACGGGACTTAAATGGGGTTTAATGCGACATAATCCCCGAATCATCCCCTGGGCAACCATGAGCAACATTAACGCCGATAAGGGGCTTAAAATGGGGAAATCCTGCCGTAAGATGACCATTACTATATCGGGGATGGCCGCTGTGGGGAGAAGATATTGCATTAATACAAAGACCGATAAGTCCATGGTTTTGGTGAAGTTGAGACGGTGACTCATGAAAAACCGCCAATAGTCTAAATACCGTTGATATCCGCCTTCGGCCCAACGACTCCGTTGATGCCAGAGGGAGGGTAGGCGGGTGACTCCTTCTTCGCTGACGGTGGGGAATAAACAGAAGCCAATGTCCCATTTGGCTAAATGGAGACGAATGGTGAGATCGAGATCATCGGTGATGGTTTCTTCATTCCATCCCCCGCAGGTGGCTAAGGCTTTGCGACGCACAAATTGTCCATTTCCCCGTAATTCGCCAATGCCTCCCATGGCGATACGTTGTTGTTGAAAGTAGCTGTCGAGGGCCATTTCAGTGTATTGGCTTTTGGTCCAGAAGTTGACCGAGGGGTTGGCAATGGTTTTGCGCATTTGTACTGCGCCGATGTTATCTTGGCCAAACAGGGGGACAACCCGACGTAGCATATTGGGGGAGACGGTGGCATCGGCATCGAAGACGGCGATGATGTCTCCTTGGGTTTGCGGTAAGACTTGGTTAAGGGCCCCAGATTTGCCGCCGCCGGCCCCTGGACCTCGATGGAAGACGTGGAGTTGGGGGTAGGTTTGGGCGAGTTGGTCGAGGATGTGGGGGGTTTGGTCGTTACTGTGGTCATCAATGGCCCAGATTTCGTAGCGATCGCGGGGATAATCTAAATGACACAGTTGTTTTACCAAACGACCGATCACCACTTCTTCATTTTTGGCGGCCACCAGTAAGGAGACTTTGGGGGCCGTGGCTAACTCGGCCTCGCTGAGGAGTTGGGGGGGATCATCGGCTTTCTCTAAGGCCACACAAAGCAAGTAAACGGCACAAATTCCGGTGATACTCAAAACTAACCAAAATCCCCAAGATACTAGGTGTAGGGCAATCACAACGCCCCAAATGGTCATTAAAAGGACTGCGGCTTTCTGTCTCCGTCCGGCAATCCCTTGAAAAAAGTCACTTCTAAATTCTTCTTCTTCGTCTTCGGGATCAGACCAGTCGGGGATTAAGGAAGCGAGGGGATCGACTTCCTGTTTGTTGTTTGACCAAGACTGCTCGGACATAGGTTACTTCTCTCTTGTCAAATGGACAAATAGGGGGAAATTAGCTATCAATGGAACTATTTGCTGTCTTATTGTAGCTAAGATTGTTACAATTCTTAGCACAATTGTGAAAACAGCCCTAAGCTGATTTACTTTTAATTTTACTAAAATTTGTAAGTTCTGAATATTTTTAGAGTTTAACTTGCACAATGCCGCTAGATTATTTAATTTTCTTGTTTTTCCCTGCGTTTCTTCCCAATAACGGTATTTCCCTCCCGAATGGTTGGGGGCTAGCCCTCGCCTTGGCGGTGGGGTCTTGGTTATGGGTGGAGTTAGTGCGCGACAGTTATCATGTGTTGTCTCACTATTGGAGGCCGTTGTATCGGTTGCATAGTTGGCATCATCGGGTGTTTCGTCCGGATTTAGTTCCGGTGAGTGAGACGATTTATCGCCAAGCTCATTGGTATAATGATTTGCCGGAGTCTTTGGTGATGTTGGGGTTTAGTTTCATTCCCTGGGGGGTTGCGTCTTGGTCGGGACTGCCTCACGGTTGGATGGCGGCAGCGGGGTCGGTTTATACGTTAACCTTTTTATTAGGCGCGATCGCGCGAGGCAGTGGACTCGCCTACGCAGACGAATTAACCGACATTACCCACCGTCCAGGACAGTTTAAACGCTTACCTAGTCGCTGGTTTGTCAACCGTCCCTATCACTGGCGACACCATTTTGATAATCAACAGGCGTATTATTGTGGCACATTGACCTTAGTGGATAAGATTATGGGAACAGCCCTCTCTCTGAAAGGCAAGCGAGTGGCCGTGACAGGGGCATCCGGGACTCTAGGACAAGCTCTTTTATCCCAGTTGAAACAACGGGGGGCAAAAGTCGTAGCCCTAACCTCCAAACCCGACCCCGTAACGCTTCCGGGGGACAGTGACCCCCTGAAAACCCTCACCTGGCAACTTAACCAGGAGGCCGAATTACTGCCAGAATTAGAGAAAATTGATATTCTGGTGTTGAATCATGGCATTAATGTACATGGGGATCGGAGTGAAAGCGCGATCGCCAGTTCCTACGAAGTCAACGCCTTCTCCCAATGGCGACTCATCGAACTCTTTCTACAAACCATCCGCACCAACAAAGATATTGTCACCAAAGAAATTTGGGTCAACACCTCCGAAGCAGAAGTCAGCCCCGCCTTTAGCCCCCTCTACGAACTCAGCAAACGCACCCTCGGCCACCTCGTCACCCTACAACGGTTAGATGCCCCCTGCGTCGTCCGAAAACTCATCCTAGGACCCTTTCGCAGTAACCTAAACCCCATCGGTGTCATGTCTGCGGACTGGGTGGCCAAACAAATACTCAACTTCGCCCAACGGGACATTCGTAATATTATCGTCACCGTGAACCCCTTGACCTATTTGGCCTTTCCCCTCAAAGAATTTGCCACCGCAACTTACTTCAGACTCTTTTCTCACAAACGAGAAACCCTGATGAACTCAGTTAACAGTAAGCAGTAAGCAGCATCCAAAAGCAGAGGGCAGATGGCAGGAGGCAGAAGGACTGAAGAAGTCGAAAGTTGGCCTAAAAAGAAGGTCAGAAACTAATCACTGTAAGGCTTTTATTGTTAGTTTCTGGAGAGTCATCAGTTAACCGTACAAGGCCAGGACTACTCCCGGGCCGAGAGACGATACCGCCAATTTTGACCTGCATTCAACGACCCCACCCAGATTTTATACTCTCCCGATGCCCAACTTTGATCCGTAATTTGGGCATCTTCTCCCATAGGACTATCATCCCCACAGCGAATGACCCCATCAGGCCCTTGGACCACTAACGTTGTATCATGGCCTCCACTATTAATCGAAAGCGTCATCCCTGACATTTCTTCCTCTAAAACCATCATATGGTCTGGCGTTTGCGACCCAAACCCCAAACAACGATTTCCTTGATAGTCTTCCGATGCAATATGTTTAGCTAAATCATAAGCCCCTCCAGTATTTCCCGTCACACTGGCCTCGGCCCGGTCAAACCCTTGGGCTAAGTGCAGAGTATCAAAATTGGCCGACTGTGCGATAACCGGGAGAGCCGTAAAAGCGGTCAGGAGTGGGATAATCCAGTAACGTGATGTAAGGTTAAACATAATAGCCATTCCCCCAATAAATGATTCTGGGTCACTGGCGTGTATTCCAAAAGTTGGAAGTTTGCGCTATCTTTATTGTAATCTGGGACATATTAGACCGGAAAGGGGAGAGGACAGTCTTCAAGGTGACACAGTGGAGATGGGAGTCGGGAGTCGGGAGTCGGGAGATGGGGAAGATAGGGGAGATGGGGAAGATAGGGGAGATGGGAGATGGGGAACAACAAGGATTTATGAATTATCCATTATCCATTACCAATTACCAATTATCCATTACCAATTACTAATTACCAATTACCAATTACCCAATCTATGAACGTCGATATCCCGGATGTAATAGAAGGCTATTCCCAAGGCTACTTTCTCATGGCCGACGATGACGGAAAATTAGGGTGGTATTCTAGCCGGAAACGTGCGCTAATCCCCCTAGATGACCGTTTTCGCTACCCAAAATCCTTACGACGGGTTATTAATCAAAATCGCTTTTCTGTCGCCATTAATCGGGATTTTCGGGGAGTCTGTGAAGGGTGTGCTGACCGAGATACAACTTGGATATCCGAGGAGTTAGAGGAAGTGTACTGGCAACTGCATTTAGCAGGATGGGCCCATAGTTTTGAAACCTGGCAAGGGGATGAGTTAGCGGGAGGAATATTGGGAATTGCTATTCGTGGAGCATTTATTGGCGAGTCTATGTTTTATCGTATTCCTGAAGGGTCGAAAGTGGCAATGGTGAAATTAGTTGAACATTTACGAAAACAGGGGTTTATTGTTTTTGATGCTCAGTTACAAAACACCCACCTCGAGCGCTTCGGGGCTTATACTATCAGTGATGGTCAATATCAAAAATTCCTTCGTCATGCTCTCAAAAAACCTTGTAACTTTTGGTAATTAGTAATTAGTAATTGGTAATTGGTAATAGATAATAAATCATAGGGCTATTAAAACAACAAAGAACCAACAAAAAAGAACAAATGTATTTTAATTTATCTCCCTTAATTCGTATCACTTTATTAACACTGTATATTGCCTTAACTCTCCCGCTTCCCTTTCTGTCTAAAGTGACCGATGCTCCTGTTCCTCCTCTTGTATTATGGGTGGGAATTGCCATCGGATTTATGATTTTGTATGGGGCAATGAGTGAACGAGTAATTCTCGATGAAACGGGAATAAAAGTCACTTATCCCGCTTGGTTTCGGTTTATTTTTCGCAAAGGTTGGTCATTAGAGTGGGACGACATTAAAAACCTAAAAATGCGTACCACCGGACAAGGGGGGGTTGTCTATTATTTTGTCACGAAAGCCCAAGACCGTGCCTATTTATTGCCCATGCGAGTGGCCGGGTTTGCCAAGTTAGTAGAACAAGTGGAGGAGAAAACGGGGATAGATACCCGTGATGTCCGACCCCTTGCCCAACCTTGGATGTATTTTATTTTATTAGGCTTTACGTTACTTTTATTGCTGGTGGATGGGTGGACGATAACGACCGCGATAGGGTTATGAATACAGCAATTTTAGAGGTTCAGCAAGTTGGACAACAGACAGACTGGTCGTCTGATGCAATATTGACGGATGTTTCGTTTACGGTGGCAAAAGGCGATCGCGTTGCTATCATTGGGGCATCGGGTTCAGGGAAAACCACCCTCTTACGTCTCTTAAACCGTCTCACAGACCCCACCACCGGACAAATTTTTCTAGACGGGCAACCCCTCACCAGCTTTCCCATCACCCAGTTACGACAACAAGTCGGGTTAGTGTTACAAGAACCCAAGTTACTAGGGATGCCAGTTTGGGAGGCCATGACCTATCCCTTAGTCTTACAGAAACGCCCCAAACCTGAAATAGAGGCCAGAGTTGATCTGGTTCGTCAACAACTGCATATTCCCGATGAATGGTTAGACCGGACAGAGTTACAACTCTCAGTAGGTCAACGGCAATTAGTTGCGATCGCGCGTACCCTCATCTTACACCCCCAAGTCCTCCTCCTCGACGAACCCACCTCCGCCCTAGACATCGGAACCGCCAGTTTTTTAATGGAACAGTTAACCCACCTCTCCCAACAACAAAACATGACCATTTTAATGGTCAACCATCAACTAGAAGTCGTCCGCCAATTTAGTCAACGAGTCCTCTATCTCCAACACGGCCAGTTACACAAAGACCTCCCCGCCAACCAAGTCAACTGGACGGCCTTACGAGAAGAATTAACCCATCCCGACCAAGACGACTGGTAAACCTTCAGATATTGTTGATGCGTTCGTAGTAAGCCCTTTAGGGCTTCTTTTAGCTCTGCATCCTGTACACTAAAAACAAATTGACTCCCCCTTTCTCCCCATGTCCACAGGTCTAACTCCTCAACCCACCTCCATCCCTGACTGGCATCCCCCCATGCCACCCGAAGACTTAATTTTTGATGACGGAGAACCCTTGGAAACCAACCGCCACCGCATCGCCATGA
>NZ_JAQMSD010000110.1 GCF_028330525.1 Spirulina sp. CS-785/01 | reverse complement strand
TCTATGCCAAGAGATCTGTGTTCAGGTATTTTGATTAAAAAAGTGGGGTTGGGCATCGCCTCACTCAAAAACGCGAAGTCTCGTTCCAGGGATGGAGAAGCCCACGCTCTAATCTCCGATTGAGCGTGGGAGTATGTCACTCATTAGGCTCTTTAGATCAAGCCCTCGAACAGTATAGTGTTGCTGCCCAAGACGGGACTCCCGAAGCCCTCAACAACATTGGTCATATTTACATTCACCGCTTCAACCCCGCGAAACGCCGCAACACCCCCATTGTCGCCGAAACCTTCCTGCGCCTTGGGGTGCAGCGTATCACAGAAGACACCCCCCGCGTCACCCAATATATACTCCATCGCAACTTGGGTTGGTCTTTAGTTGCCCAAAAGCAGTATGAGGAAGCGGAAAACTACCTCACGGATTCCATCGAGATTTACGATCAACTGGACGACGAAGAAACCCAACAAATTGCCATGGCTTCAGAATGCTTGTTAACCCAAGTATATGAAGCCCAAGATCGTCCCGTGAGTGACTTGAACCCCCTCTATCAAGATTGTATTGACCGGAGTTTGCCTCAAACCACCGATCAATATAAATGGTTACTCGGTGTGGGTGAACGTCGCTTGGCAGCCTGTATGGACACCAGCAAAATCGTGGAAAACCCCAACCCAGCCCCCATGGAGACCAACCCCCTCTGTGGCGAACCCATGGTCATGGCCCCACCCACGGTCAGCCAACCGGAAGAAATTGAAAATCTCCGGGTGGGTCTGTCGGACACCCTCAATAGTAGCTGGACGCAAGTTCCCACGTTTAGTGAACCTGTCAGCTATGTGGTGACGGTAAATTCAGAAGGGACGGTAATCGAATATGAACCCATCGGAGATGCCGCCGGACAATATGACGACGAAACCCCCTTACCAGGTTTAGTCGAAGAAACCGACAACGAGACGGCGATTGTTAACTTCCAAGTGACCTTTAACTCCAATGAAAGTTACGACGTGAGCTATTTAGAGTCCGAGAATACTGATGAAAGTAGTGAAGCTGAGTAAGTAGTTGATCTTCTTGTGAGAGAAGACCCTCGCGTCCCGCGAGGGAGGATGTCAAAGATGCCCTCTAACTAGCCGGAGCAGAGCATCTCGGCTAGTTAATTTTGTTATTTGTTTTAACTGCTTGTGTTATGAACCGTCCCCTGTTGCACAAACTATCCCGTCGCAGTAAATTTGTGGCTCTGGCCATCCTAGGCTTTGTGCTGATTTTAATTGCTAGTCTTTGGAATCAGCAAAACAGCGATCGCATCTACGTGGCCATGCTAGCCCCCATGAGTGGCATCAGTGGTAACGTAGGTGAGGAAATGGTACAAGGCACACAAATGTACCTCGATGAAATCAATCAAGGGGGAGGGATTAACGGGAAAACCGTTAAATTACTCGTCTTTGACGATGAATACGATCTAGAAGTTGGTCGAGAAAAAGCCCAAGAAATTGCCGACGATCAGCGAATTGTCTTAACCTTGGGCCCCTATACCAGTTCCATTGCCGTGGAAGCCGGGACAATCTACGAACAAGCCAGCTTACCCGCCCTAACTGCCACCGCCCAAGTCAATGCCGTCACCACTAGCAACAACGCTTATTTTCGGGCTAGTTTCACCACCGATGATGAAGGAATTTTACTGGCCAATTATCTCAGAACAATCCTGAAAGAAGATAACGTCAGTATTATTTTTGATGGCAGCGATAATTATAGTAATTCTTTGACCAACAGCTTTAGAAATACCTTTCAGGGATTAGATGGCCAAATTAGCAATCAGTGGGACATTCAACAAATCGCGCCTAACTCCTTTGGTTCAATTAGTGATTTCTGGCAACTGGATGCAGAGGAATTAGGAACGATCGCCTTGTTTTCCGTCGGTCCACAAACCACCGAAATCATTGCCAACCTGAGACGGGCCGGAGTCGATGTGCCGATTATCGGCGGGAATACCTTGGCTGATCAAACCTTTGTTTCCCAACTCCGCACCTTTCCCGAAGCCCAAGCGCAACCGGGGTATTTTTCCGATGGGCTTTATGCCACCTCTCCCCTCATTTATGATGTCTCCAATGAAGAGACGCAAGCGTTTCGGGATCGGTTTATTGAACGATATGAATATAGTCCCACTTGGCTGGCTGCGGCCTCTTACGATGGGGCGAAAGTCGCTGTAGAAGCCTTAAAACGGGCTAATCTTGATGGGGAAACCCTAGTTGAAAAGCGTCAAGGGGTTTATCGCGCCTTATCCGCTATGGGCAGTCCAGAACAAGGTGTGGAGGGGTTGGAAGGGCCGTTATATTTTGACGGCGATCGCAATACCCCCAGTAAAATCAACGTCGGTGTTTACGAACAACAAAATCTCATTTCTGCCCCCGTCCAACTGCAACCCATCACCAATCGACGCACCGTGAATGATTTAGAGGAAAAAATTAACAACGGACAAATCCTCCGCATGGGGGGGAAATATGCCTATGTTACCAAGGTCGTTTATACAGGCATTGATATTAACCAAGTGTCCGACCTCGATTTAAGAGACGAAAGCTATGTGGTGGACTTTTTCCTCTGGTTTCGCCATCCAGGAGGTCAGGAAGTTGAAGAAATTGAATTTTTAAATTCTGCTGAACCCATCGAACTTGAAGACCCCATTTATGAAGCCGAAAAAAATGGCATGAAAGTGCGAGCTTTTCGCATCAAAACCACCTTTGAAGGGGACTTTAATTTTCAGGATTATCCCTTTGATAGTCAAGAATTAACCCTCGAATTCCGTCATGATTATTTACGGCGGAATAATTTAATTTATGTTCCCGATGTCACCGGAATGCAGAATCCTGACCTCGCCGCCATTCGAGAGAAATTTCAACAGAGCGAAGCCCTAGACCCCTTAGCCAATTGGAGTTTTCAAGAAGCCCATTTTTTTGAAAGTACCGATAAGGACTATTCGACCCTCGGAAATATCGAAATGACAGATTCTGCCTCCGGTATTTATTACTCCAAATTTAACACTACGATTGAAATTCAACGCCAGTCTTTTAGTTTTAGCATTAATAACTTATTGCCATTAGCTTGCTTTATTTGGATTCTCTATGTTTTTCTCTTTTTCCCCTTTGAGGAATTCTCCATTGAATCGATCAGTGGTTTATTATTGGGGGTTGTTTTCTTTCATGTGGGGCTAAAAGCAGAACTGCCAGAGGGAATTGTCTATATTATTGCCCTCGATGTTTTCTTTTACGTCATTTATGGCTTAATTGCCGCACAAATTGTTTTAGTGTTGGCGATTGTCAGATTAAAAGACTCTCCAGAATGGGTGAAAACACTGCAAAAAATTGTCAAATCTTTTCGGTTATTTTTCCCAGTTTATTTAATTGGTGCGGCCTTGTTTATTGGCGTGTCTTATAGCATTATTCCGGCTGGACTATTTGCCCAACAACCGTCAGAAACGCCGACGCTAGAAATCAGTACCCCAGAAAACTCAACAGCACAATTGGACAGTGCAACTTATTTAAACTTGGGGAGTTGGAATCCGCAATACGCACCAGCCTTAAAAGAGTTATTTCGAGAATTTCATAAAAACCAAACTGAGATCAGACTGACGAATACTTCTACTCCCTATAGTGAGTATGGACCAGTGCTGCGGAGTCAATTGCAAAGCGAAGTTGCCCCCGATTTGGTGTTTGTGCGACCTTTTAGCCTCGATCGCGGTTTATTTGAGCAAGGATATCTCGAACCCCTGAATGACTTGTCGGGGATTCAGCAAACCTATGCCCCGGAAATCTTAAACGCTTGGCAAACCCAAGCGGGGGAAATTTACGCCCTTCCCGTCACCGCAACCTCGTTAGGGGTTTTCTACAATGTTGATCTCTTTGAGCAGTTTAATCTCGACATTCCCCAAACCTGGGAGGAATTACTCACAACGGCCCAACGGTTGCAAGAGCAAGATATTCTCCCCTTTGCCAACAGTGTCGGGAATATTGCCTTCTACCGTGATGATTATATATCTACGAGCCTCTTTTCCAACTTTACAGGAGGCCGAGACGGGCGACTGGCTTATCAAAGCGGCGATCGCTGTTTTAATGATGCCGGAATGGTGGACACTTTCCAAGCCCTCGCCGATCTGAGACCGTACTTTGATCCGAGCGATCGCCCTTACTTAGCCAGTAAACAGAGATTTCGCAACGGAAAAGCGGCCATGTGGATCAGTGGTTCTTGGGATATACAACTCTTTGTCAACCAACCCCTAGACTTTCAATGGAGTACCTTTGCCCTCCCCTCTCCCCAAGGACAACCCACCTACATGGTTCTACAACCCACCATGTCCATCGGCATCAACAGTAATTCTCCCCATAAAGAAGAAGCCAAACAGTTTCTCCAATGGTTAATGACTCCTGAAGCTGCCGAGATTATCGCCAACAACTTCCTCGGTAACTTTGTTCTGCACCGAGAACAACCCGACCTCAATAACCCCAACGCGCAACAGTTTTTCTCCTTACTAGAAAATAAAGAGACAGATGCTTATTGGACGAATCCCGAATTAGACGAAAAAATTCCCCAAGGGAATGTGCTGGTGAAAGAAGCCGCAACAGGAATTCTCAAGGAAGAAATGACCCCCCAAGAAGCTGCCAATCATATCCAAGAGGGTTTGGCCGAATGGTACGAACCCGCCCAAATTTGCCAACTGTAAGCAGTTTATTCCCTATTCCCTGTTCCCCATTTCCCATTCCCTGTTCCCCATTCCCCATTCCCTGTTCCCTGTTCCCGGTTTAACCAATGAAACACCTATCTTTGAACAAATTTACTCGTCGTAGTCGATTGATTGTCTTAGCGGTTATTACCTTCGCGTTGATCCTGCTGGCCAATTTTGCCAACTTTGGGACTTTTTTAAATAGCGATCGCATCTACGTGGCCATGCTGGCCCCCATGACAGGGCCTAATGGGGAAGTCGGCAAGGAAATGGTACAAGGAACACAGATGTATCTGGATAAAATTAATCGAGAGGGCGGCATTAACGGAAAAAAGGTCAAATTACGGGTTTTTGACGACCAAGGGCAAGTTTCAGTAGGTCAAGAAGAAGCCCGCAAAATTGCCGAAGATCAGCAGATTGTCTTGAGTTTGGGGTCCTATACCAGTTCTGTTTCCCTAGAAGCCGGAAAAATTTACGAACAGGCCGGTTTAGCTGCCATTACTGCCACGGCCCAGGCCAATGCAGTCACAGAAGAAAATAAAACCTATTTTCGAGTAGGGTTCACCACCCATGATGAAGGAGTCTTATTAGCCAATTACCTGAAAAAAATCCTCCAAGAGGATAACGTTAGTATTATCTTTGATGGTCAGGATAGTTGGAGTAACTCCTTAACCCGCAGTTTCCGCAATACCTTCCGAGGGTTAAAGGGCAATATTAGACATCAATGGGATATTCAACAAATTGCCCCTAATTCTTTTGGTTCGATTAGTGATTTTTGGCAACTGGATAGAGAGGAGTTAGGGACAGTCGTTTTATTTCCCCTTGGCCAAGATGCAGCCAGTCTCTTGGGCAACATGAAACGGGCCGGCATTGATACCCCTGTTGTTGGTGGAATTTCCTTAACTGGCCAGTCCTTCCTCTCCCAACTGCGCACCTTTCCCGAAGCGCAGGCCAAACCAGGCTATTTTTCCGACCAACTTTATGCCACCTCTCCTTTACTCTACGATGTGTCTAGTGAGGCAACCCAAGATTTTCGCAATCAGTTTATTGAAAAATACGACTATCAACCCACTTGGGTGGGGGCCTTGTCCTATGATGGGGCAAAAATGGCCGTAGAAGCCTTAAAAGGGGCTAATCTGAATGTAGGTAAGATTGCAAATAAGCGTCAATCGGTTTATGACAGTTTATCGAATTTGATGGGGGCAGACCGGGGCATTGCGGGGTTAGAAAGGCCGTTGTATTTTGACCGCGATCGCAACACCCCTAGTAACATTAATATTGGCATCTATGAACAGCAAAACCTCATTTCTGCCCCCGTCCAACTCCAACCTATCCCAGAGCAAAAAACCATCAGCAATTTAGAAGAACAACTGGAAAATGGGCAAATTCTCCGCATGGGAGGTCAATATGCTTATATCACCCAAGTTGTTTATACAGGCATTGATATTAACCAAATTTCTAAACTCGATTTAAAAGATCAAACCTATATTGTGGACTTTTTTCTCTGGTTTCGTCATCCCGGAACAATGGAAATCGAAAAACTTGAATTTTTAAATGCTGCTGAACCCATTAAACTGGAAGAGCCTATTTACGAAGAAGAAAAAAACCACATGAAGGTGCGAGCATTTCGCATCAAAACCACCTTTGAAGGAGATTTTAGTTTTCAAGATTATCCCTTTGATAATCAAGAATTAAAAATTGAATTTCGTCACGATAATTTACGACGAAATAACCTCATTTATGTCCCGGATATCACCGGAATGCAGAACCCTGATCTAGAGTCCATTAAACAGAAATTTGCCAACAGTGAAGTGCTAGATAGTTTAGAGAGTTGGAAATTTCAAGAAGTAACCTTTTTTGAAAATACAGATAAAGGCTATTCAACATTAGGAGACTTAGAGGCAGTTAACTCTGCGGATTCAGGTATTAATTACTCTAAATTTAATGTAGCAATTAGCATAGCACGACAATCCTTTAGTTTTAGCATTAATGACCTCTTGCCCTTAGCTTGTTTCATTTGGATTTTATACATTTTCCTCTTTTTTCCCTTTGATGAATTTTCCGTTGAATCCGTCAGTGGTCTTTTATTAGGGGTTGTCTTCTTTCATGTGGGGTTAAAATCCGAACTCCCCGATGGCATTGGTTATATTATTGCCCTCGATATGTTCTTTTATGTCATTTATGGCTTAATTGCTGCCCAAATTCTGTTAGTCGTTGCCATTCTCCGCTTCAAAGATCATCTCGAATGGAAGAAAAAACTCAATCGAATCGTCAAATACTTTCGGTTACTCTTTCCCGCTTATATTTTGGGGGCCGCGTTATTTATTGGTTGGTTTTATAATATCCTGCCCACCCCCAACAAAGTCTTTGCCGAACAGTCCACCACCAATCCTCCCATAGAAGTTAGCACCAATCCAGAGCAGACTCCCCCATTAAAGGGAAAGACGCTCTTAACCTTTGCCAACTGGAAACCCGAATACCAAAAACCCTTTCAAGACCTGTTTCGGCAATTTTATCAAGACCATCCAGAGATTAGACTGAAAAGCATTGCCACTCCTTATGGGCAATATAGCGAGGTTTTGCGGAATCAATTACAAAACGAGGTGGCCGCCGATCTAGTCTTTTTACGAGCTTATAGTCTTGATCGCAATTTATTTGAAAAAGGTTATCTGGAAACGCTCAACGATTTGCCAGGCTTAAAAGAAAATTATACAAGCGACAGTCTCAACCCCTGGCAGACTACAGAAGGGGCAATTTATGGTGTTCCCTTGAGTGCGGTTGCCAACGGGATTTACTATAACGTCGATCTCTTTCAACAACTCAATCTCGACATCCCGCAAACCTGGGAGGACTTATTAAACACCGCCCAACGTTTTCAAGCCCAAGGGATTCTCCCCTTTGCCAATAGTCCTACGAATAACAATTATGAACGAGACGATCGCATCTTTACCAGTATCCTCCCCAACTTTACAGGAGGCCAGGAAGGACGACTGGCTTATCAAAACGGCGATCGCTGTTTTAATGATGCCAACATGATAGCCGCCTTCCAAGCCCTCGCCGATCTCAAACCCTATCTCGATCTCAGAGATCATTCCCTCATCGTCAGCCGACAAACCTTCCTCAACCAAGAGGCCGCCATGTGGATCAGTGGGTCTTATGACTTACAACCCATGATCAGCGCAAACCCCGACTTTGCCTGGAATATCTTTCCCTTCCCTTCCCCTCAAGGACAACCCACCTCAGTCATCTTACACCCAGATTTTGCCGTCGGACTCAATGCCAACTCCCCCCATAAAGAAGAAGCCCAACAATTCCTCCAATGGTTAATGACTCCCGAAGCTGCCGACATCATTACCAACCGTCTCCCCGGTAACTTTGTCCTACACCAAGAAAAACCAGCAGTTCGTCATCCCAAAGCCCAAATCTTTTTCGACTTCATCCAAACCTATGACACCGATGTACGCTGGACTTATCCCCAATTAGACGAAAAAATCCCCCAAGGGTACACCCTAGCCAAAAAAGCCTCCACAGCAGTTCTCAAAGGAGAAATGACCCCCCAAGAAGCGGCCAATTTTATCCAACAGGGGTTAGCGGAATGGTACGAACCCGCCCAAACCTGTGAACCCTCTGTAGAAGCCAACCCTAGTTAATGGGAGTCGGGAGAGTTGAGAGTTGAGAGTTGGGGAATTGAACCACAAAGACACAAAGGACACAAAGGGGTGTCGGGTGTCGGGTGTCGGGAGATGGGGGAGATGGAAGGTTAAACTGTTCTAGTTTCAATGCTCCTCTGCCTTCTGCCCTCTGCCTTCTGCCTTCAAGTTGTATAATCTTCTTGTACTTGTACGAGACATCGAGCCGTTAACAAAATATGGACTTCCAATTGCCAACAGATTTAACGACCTACACCCAATGGGCGGGGATTTTAACGGTATTTTTCTTAATTCTCACCATTTTGGCCTTCTTGTTTAAATGGGGACTCCGCTTTCGTCTAGTGGGTGCTACTGCTTTTATGGGGGTGATCACTATTGGAATTTTTGGCTTGAGTCTAGGATTATTCAACCGCACGGATATTCCGGGATCAATTCGTTATTCCCTTGTGTTTGATAATGCGGGTAATAATGTTGTGATTGCCGTTCCTTCCGAAATTACCGAAGATGAATTAGACGCAACCCTTCGTCAAGCTGCCATTGATATTACCCCTTATGGACGACAAAACACCGAAGATGGCAAGGTGACAGTCCGGGCCCGCACTGTGTTACACCCCCAAGAAGGAGTCTCGCGTCCTTTGTATATTGGACAGGTGAAAAAATTGATCCAGTCCAGAGATGAGACACAATTAGAGGTAGATATCTTTGAACACAAGTTTCAAAAATTGGGTAATGGGTAATGGGGAATGGGGAATGGGGAATGGGGAATGGGAAATGGGGAATGATTAGTTTATGACCTTTTTTTAGGCTAACTTTACTCTTTCTCCTTCCTTCTGCTTTCTGCCCTCTGCTTTCTGCCCTCTGCCTTCTGCCCTCTGCCCTCTGCCCTCTGCCCTCTGCCC
>NZ_JAQMSD010000109.1 GCF_028330525.1 Spirulina sp. CS-785/01 | reverse complement strand
GGGATACCAGAGTAAGTCCCCCGCAACAAAAATATTGGGATCATCGGCAAATAATAACTCTAAATTTTCTTTAATTTTCACAATCCAGCGAAATTGTACTGTATTATCAGCCATGGGTTGTCCATCACTATCGGGATAAATGACTTCGGGTTTCGTTGTTGTATCTTGTACCATCTTTAATTCTCCAAATCAAACTGTTCAAAAAGAGAGGCCAAAATTGTATTAGAAAATAAAAAACCTTCCGGATCAGTTAAAGCAACTCCTTCCCCTAACGTAACCCATCCCCTTTGTTGATAGGGATGTAAGGTTTGTTCAATTTTCGCTTTAATTTTCGGGTCAAATTGCCCTAAAGAAACCCCCTCTTTTAACCGTAATCCTAACATCAAGGTTTCTAATAACTGATCTTGCTGCGTCACTCGCTCCTCTCCTACCTGACATCCCTCCTCAACCCACGCATAATACTCCCGTCTTGTGCGAGGCCGCGTGAAGCGAATCCCTTGGGTATAACTCGCTGCTCCCATACCCAACCCATAATAGGGCTGAGTTTCCCAATACACCCGATTATGGACGCATTGATAGCCCGCTTTGGCATAATTCGACACCTCATAATGCTCAAACCCCGCACCCGTTAAAATCTCCTGAGCAAGACAGTACATTTTAGCCGTCGTCTCATCCTGCGGGAGTGGCGTTTCTCCGCCCTGATAACGCTTGCCAAACACCGTAACCGGTTCCAACACCAAATCGTAGCAAGAGAGGTGTTGTGGGGCGAAAGAGAGGGCTTTCTGTAACGATTCTTCCCACTGCTGTAGGGTTTGCTCCGGTAATCCAGAAATTAAATCAAAACTAAGATTGGTTATCCCCACTTGGCGAATTATCCCGATCGCCTCCAGAATATCTTTAACTTGGTGCGATCGCCCGCAACGGTGCAACAAGTCATCCTGAAACGCTTGCACCCCCAAACTAAGGCGATTTACCCCCAACTGGCAATAAGCACGGATTTGAGCTAACGTGAAAGTCCCTGGGTCAATTTCTAAGGAGATTTCTGCATTTTGAACAATCCCAAACTGTTGCTCTAAATTCGTTAAAATGCGTTCTAACTGCGATGGTGAAAGGAGCGAAGGAGTCCCACCCCCAAAAAACACAGTCTTTAACGGTTTCCCTAAATTGGGTGTGGTGCGGATTTCTCTACCCAGTTGATCAACATACTGCTCCATAGACCCCGATTGCTCTCCTGATGTGCGATCGCCCAATACCGAAATCGGAAAATCACAATAAAAACAACGACGACGACAAAAGGGAATATGCACATAGGCCGACTGAGGAAGATCACAGTCGATTCCCTCATTGTTAGAGAGTATGATCGGAGGGGGTAAACTCATAGCAGTAACCAGTAATTAGTCAACAGTAACCCGTAGAACGCTTGCAGAAAACATCTGTACACAACCCTTGATTCATGGGAATTTCCCTCTCTTGCCCTGTCTGAACCTATCCCAGTAATGCCCTAACTCAAATTTGGCTCTTTCTCCAGAGCTATAACAGGAATGGCCCTCAAAGTTATAATGATCAATAACAAAAACGGTTAATCCTTGGGCGGAATTACCTATACCTGCATTTTATTAAAAAAGAACCATGCTAGATGCCTTCATCATCGGAATTTTCATTATTGCGATCGCCGGAATGGGGTATGGTGCGATCGACCTCGTACCTGCCGATGTCCAAGCACAAGTCACCAACCTTGACGCAGTTCGCTTCATTGTAGCCAGTTTTGGCGCAATTATTGGGTTGGCCTTAGGATTAACCGCCCAAACCGCCTATCGTCGCTTAGAAGCCAATGTCCGCAGCCAACCCATCGAAACAATCTTAACCCGTGCCGTCGGTTGGGTCTTAGGGTTACTCCTCGCTAACCTCATGCTGGCCCCCATCTTCCTCCTCCCCATCCCCCAAGAATTTGCCTTCGTGAAACCCATGATGGCCGTCTTTGCTAGTGTCCTATTCTCCTTCTTAGGGGTGAGTCTTGCCGATACCCACGGACGGACTTTTCTCCGCCTCATTAACCCCAGCAGTGTTGAAACCCTCCTAGTAGCCGAAGGGACCTTAAAACCCGCAGCCACCAAAGTCCTCGATACCAGTTGTATCATTGACGGACGCATCGAAGAACTATTAGGGACCGGGTTTGTGGAAGGCCAAATGATTGTCCCCCAATTTGTTTTACAAGAATTACAACTCCTCGCGGATGCCTCCAACGACCAAAAACGAGTCCGAGGCCGTCGCGGACTCGACATTCTCAACCGGATGCAGGAATCTTATCCTAACCGTATTGTCATCAACTCCGAAGACTACGAGGATATACAAACCGTTGACGCGAAATTAATTCGTTTTGCTCAAGAAATTAATGCTCTTTTACTCACCAACGATTACAACTTGAGTAAAGTGGCCAGTCTGCAAAAAGTCCCCGTCTTAAATGTTAACGACTTAGCCCAAGCCATTCGTCCCATTTACCTACCTGGGGATAGTTTAGAACTAAAAATCCTCAAACCAGGAAAAGAACCAGAACAGGGCGTAGGCTATCTTGAAGATGGCACAATGGTTGTGGTTGAAGAAGGCCGAGAATATATGGGGGATGAAGTCCAAGTGGTGGTAACATCGGCACTACAAACCTCCGCAGGCCGGATGATTTTTGCCAAACCTCAAGCCTCTATGGTGGCCTAAGATGTGAACCCCCTTAACGGTTAGCGTCCTCCGTTACAATGGGGAGATATGCCACAATACGAAGAAATAAGCGATTGGCTTTGTTTATGGTGACACACTTTGATGCTGCAATGTTGATTTATTCCCATTTAGGCGCGTTTCTCCCTGGCTTAGACACCCTCTTTTCCACCCAAGGCATTATGGTGATGTTATTGGTGGCCTATGCGGGAGCCATGTGGATGTTTCTCACCAGCGCACCGAAAGTCCATACTATTATGGTGAGTGACTTAAAAATTGCTCAGGATTTTTATGAAGGATTGCTCAATCTCCCAGTGGCCGATGTTCCCCTTCATTATTATTACAATTATGAGCAAACTATGGGAACTGCCGGGATTGACCCCTTTTATATGGCCGCTGCCCCCTCTATGACCGCCACACCCCCCGCACAGGACACGCAACAGGGACTCTGGTATCAGTTGAAAAAGAATACTCAACTGCACGTTATTTCCGGAGCGAGTTATGGCCGCAAAAATAGCCAACGTCATGTTTGTTTTGATCATGAGTGTTTAGAGGCCATTCTGTTACGGGTGCAGTCTCGTCGGTTACGGTTTAAAGTCCGCAGTAAGCGGCCTTTAAATTTTCTGGTGAAAGATATCGACAACCGAACCATTGAAATGGCAGAAGTTTCCAATTAAGGTGGCGTGAGAGAAGACAAGAGGACAACAATGCCGGAACTGTGGTTAGAAGCGGGGACGCTGTGGGATAAACTGAAAGAGACAACGGAACAGGCCACGCGATCGCAAGCTCTCCATTCCATCCCCACCGACTGGGAAGTCGTCGAAGATGGGGATATCCCCTTTTTAGTTCGCATCTTGTCTTCTTTAGCGCGAAAAGAAAAGGCCAAACAGCAACAAGAAAAAAGCAAAACCCCCAAAAACCCTTTTCTCCCTTACGAAGAAGACTTATTTGTCACAGATATTTCCTCCACCCATCTCTGCTTACTGAATAAATTTAACGTCGTTGCTCATCATCTCCTCATCGTCACACGGGAGTTTGAGGAACAAGAAAATTGGCTCAACTTAGCCGATTTTCAGGCCATGGCGGCCTGTTTACAAGAAATAGACGGGTTAGCCTTTTATAATGCCGGGAAAAATGCCGGGGCCAGTCAACCCCATAAACATTTACAACTGGTTCCCTTCCCCTTAACCCCCCACGGAGCAACCATTCCTCTAGAAACGCTACTCCAAGACACCTACGACACGACTATCCCCCAGTTCCCCTTCCGTCACGCTTTTAAGGCGTTTCCCTCTCCCCCTTCCCCAGAAACCTATTTAGCGGCCTATCAGCAGTTATTACAAGCGGTGGGGTTACTGCATGATAATACCAGTCCCATTAAACAAACGGATGCCTATAATTTACTGGCCACGCGCAACTGGATGTTATTAGTCCCCCGCATTCAAGAGCAATTTGGCCCCATTCAGGTGAACTCCCTAGGGTTTGCGGGAACGTTTTTTGTGAAAAATGAGCAACAGTTGGCTCAACTTAAAGAATATCGTCCCTTTACCATTTTAAAAAATGTGGCTTGCTCTTAGGGGGTGAGAAAACTCACTGAGAGCGCAGTACCACTATCCTGGGGAAATTTCAACACCGGATTCCGTATAACCAAGAACCAACAACAAATAACAAATAACCTGCTAAAATAATAGATTGCGTGTTAAATTGCTCGGATCAGGTTTAAGGAAACGCTGAATCCAGCGACCTGTACGGCATTCAAAGAGGACAAACAACATGGCTTACGCAATTGTAGAAGCAGGGGGAACGCAAATGCGCGTTGAACCCGGTCGGTTTTATGACATTAACCGTCTTCCGGTGGACGAAGAAGGGAATTTCACCCTTGACCGTGTGTTGCTAATCAATAATGATGGGGAAATCCATGTGGGTCAACCTACCATCGAAGGTGCAACGGTCGAAGGGACAGTAATGCGGCATTTTCGCGGTCGTAAAGTGATTGTGTATAAAATGCGTCCCAAGAAGAAAACCCGCAAAAAACGGGGACATCGCCAAGAGTTGAGTCAGTTAATGATTAACTCCATTCGCTTGAATGGTCAAGTCATCGCAGGTGAAGACAGTCCACAGGACACGACAACGACTCAGAGTGAACCTGTTGCTGCGACGACGGAAGAAGAATAATTCAATGACCCCCACCTACTTCGTGAGGTGAGGGAGTGGGGAGAGATAACCTTCCCGTAGCTGCGAATAGAGCCAAGAGCGGTTAATGAGTAAACACTTCCAAATGTTTCTCTAGTTGGGATTATATGTGAGGGGGTGGAATCTCGCCCAACTGGGTTAGTCCAGGACACAGCGTTAACCGTG
>NZ_JAQMSD010000108.1 GCF_028330525.1 Spirulina sp. CS-785/01 | reverse complement strand
GGTTTACCCTCTAACCCTAGGTTCACCCCTCAACCCATTTCAACGGGTTTACCCTCTAACCCTAGGTTCACCCCTCAACCCATTTCAACGGGTTTACCCTCTAACCCTAGGTTCACCTCCCCATTATCCATTATCCACCGCCCAACTCACCTGTCGTAAAATCCCCCGTAACATCGCCACCTCCTCCGACGACAGTTCACCTCGCTTATAAAGACGACGGAACTTTTCCATCCGAGACGAAGCCGTGTGAGGATAGAGATAACCCACCTTTAACAACAGACCCTCCAACTGTTGAAAATACCCCTCCAACTCATCCAACGTCGCCAGTTGCCTCTCCTCCTGAGGAAGCATCGGAGAAAAATGCGAAGACAACTGATAGAGTTCATAGACACAAACCGCCACCGCCTGGGCTAAATTTAAAGAAGCATAATCAGGATTCGCCGGAATCGTTAAACACCGTTGCGCATAATTTAACTCCTCATTCGTCAAGCCACTATCTTCCCGGCCAAAAATTAAAGCCGACTCCTGTTCATCTTCAAACAGCCAAGGGAGAACCTCTTGAGGCGTTTCAAGAGGAATCGTAGGATGGCGAGTTCTTCCCGTGGTAGCGATCGCCTTTTGGCATCCCTGCAACGCCTCTGGCAACGTCTCCACCACCTCAGCCGACCGTAACACATCCAACCCATGCACCGCCATCTGACGCGCCTGGGGCCCCCCAATATCGCATTGCGGGTTCACCACCACCAGTCGAGACAGTCCCATATTCTTCAAAATACGCGCCACCGACCCCACATTCAACGGCCCCGCAGGTTCAACTAAAATAATTCTAATTTTGTTATTTGTTGTATGTTCTTTGTTATTTGTTCTTTGTTGTGTGTTCTTAGTCATCTATTTAAAATCCCAATTCCCCATTAAGGTAAAACACCGATAGGGACGTTGCCGGGCATAATCGAGAGATTCAATCATCAACACAGGGGACTTATCCCCTTGCAATGCCGGATGTTCCAGTCCCAGTTGGTCGCCCAACAACCATATTCCTGTCGTCATCAGTAATCCGTAAACAGTAAACAGTAACCAGTAAACAGTAACCCGTAACCCGTAAACAATACCCTCCCATCTCCCGACACTCCCCCATCCCCTTGATCTTCCCTTTGTGTCCTTTGTGTCTTCGTGGTTCAACCATCAACTCTCAACTCCCCACCCGACAAAAAAATTTTGCAGAGAGTGATGGGTTATCCCGATCATCTGGGTAAGTTATAACCAAGCAAGACCGCAAAACCACTAATCTCAACACTATAAGGAGATAGGAGAGAGCAACAATGAATATGAAACCGGAATTTCAGGTTAAATTTCTACAACACTTAAAAGGCCGTAAAAACGGCGAAGAAGGTTTCACCCTGATCGAACTGTTGGTTGTGATCATCATTATCGGGATTTTGGCAGCTATTGCCTTACCGTCTCTGCTGGGGCAAGCTAACAAAGCTAGACAGTCCGAAGCGAAAAACAATATTGGAGCGATCAACCGCGCACAACAAGGTTATTATCTGGAAAAACAAGCCTTTGCAACTGACTTAGCAACTTTGGGAGCAGGGGTTCGGCCTGCTACAGAAAACTTTGGTTACGCGATTACCGACGCAGGCACTGTAAATGCTGTTCCCAGTCTCAAAAAGGATGGATCAATTCAAGACGAAGCCCAAGCCTCACAGGTTACTAATGCAGACCCTCAAAGTATTGCAGCCGTAGCAATCTCGCCTAGTGGTGGTAGCCTCAAATCCTATGTCGGTTTAACCACCCTCATTCCGGGTTCTGGTGGTGGCGAAAACTTAACCAGTGCGGCTGCCTGTGAATCTATCAAAACCGGGAGTATCAAAGACGGTAATGCTATCAGTGGGATTCCTATTGCAGGTGGTACAACGGGTTTAAAGACTCTTGACTGTGGTGTAATATCATTCAACGGTGAAAACTTTGAAGACTTAGGCGGCTAATTCCCCTATCACTCTTTCATAACATCCGTACAATTAAGTAATCTGAACAGAGCGAGTCGTGTCCCACACGACTCACTCTTGTTTTTATGGTGCAATTCAAGATCAGAGGGGGCTATATGCAAGACGCGCAGCATTGGCAACAACAGGCACAACACTGTTATCAGCAAGGAGACTATCGACAAGCGGCACAATATTACGAACAAGCCATTGAAGCCGCCCCCCAAGAAAAAGCCTATTATTGGCAGTATGGCCTCATGTTGCTCTGTGCTGGGGAAGTGGCTGAAGCGCAAACTGCTTGGCTAATGGCCATGTTAGAGGGAAACCCCCAACAAGTAGAACAGTGGAATCTGGAGTTAATCCGCCACCTCGAAGAAGCCGCCCAATACCACACCCAACAAGCCCAATATTCCCTCGCACAAACCCTCCGCCAGCAAATTCAAGAAATTAACCCCACTGATATTAATAACCTGCTGCACCTCCTCCAACTGGCCATCCACCACAAAACTTATACAGGGAGTGAAATTGCAGAATGGGAGATGCCAGAGTTACTCACTGCCACTCCCTCCCCCTCCATCAATTTTGACCTCCTCTTGGCCACCCTCAGCCAAGTTTTACAATATGCTCCCCTCTCTCCCTCCTCCCTCGACTTCGCCCAAGCCAGTCTCCCCCATATCCCCCCCCAGCAAACCTTCTCAACGCTCACAGTTTTAGTTAATGCAGCCACAGAAATTGGGCATTTTCGCCGACGCTCTGATATTGCTGCAAAATTGATTGAAATTGCCTTACAATTAGCCCCCAATAATGCTGATCTGGTCAACCTCTTAGCCCAGTTTTATCAGAATTCTGAACAGTACGAAAAAGGCATTGAAAAAGCGCGACAATATACCACCCTAGTGGAGAGTTTACCCGATCGCGTTTTTGCCAGTCTCGGCCTCCTCCGCGCCTTAATGAACACAGGCGGCCATTGGCAAGAAGCCTTCAGCCACTTTCAAGAACATCAAACCCTCCTCCAGTCTCTCATTGAACACCCCCCCGAAACTTTAACCACCGTACAAGTTTCTATCCTCTACCAAGCCTATTTTTTTGCCCCCTACTTCCAAGACACCCCCCAAACCAATCGCTACTATCACAATCAAATTGCCCAACTCTGTCAAGCCAACGCCGCCCAACTCCATCAAGAGCTTTATGACAAGTTTCAACAAAATCACAAAGACCGTCATTTGTCAAGAAAAAACAAGAAAAAATTAAAAATTGGTTACATTTCCTATTGTTTTAAAAGCCATTCTGTCGGTTGGTTAGCCCGTTGGCTCATTCAACATCATAACCGCGAAGAATTTGAACTCTATGGCTATTTAATCACTGCGACAGAAGTTGAAGATGACTTAACAAAATGGTATATCCAACAGTTTGATTATTTATATCAATCTAAGCACTTTTTACAGCTTGCAGAGGCTATTCATAATGATGAAATTGATATTTTAATCGAGTTAGATAGTTTAACTGTTGATACCACTTGCCGAGTCATTTCTTATCAACCTGCCCCCCTACAAATCACTTGGTTAGGGTGGGATGCGTCAGGAGTTCCCACCATTGATTATTACTTAGCAGATCAGTATGTTTTACCCGAAAATGCAGAGCAATATTACCAAGAAAAAATCATTCGTTTACCCCAAAGTTATGTAGCAGTAGATGGGTTTGAAGTGGGAGTGCCAACCTTAAGACGAGAAGATTTAAACATTGAACCCGATGCGGTTTTATTTTTTAGCGCACAAAAGGGGTATAAACGACATATTGACACTATTCGGTTACAGTTACAAATTATTAAAGCTGTTCCCACAAGTTACTTTATCATTAAAGGAGTCGCCGATGCAGAACAAGTTAAAGCCACATTTCATCAACTGGCCGAAGAAGTTGGGTTAGATCAAAATCGTTTAAGATTTTTAGACACAGACCCCACAGAAATGATTCATCGTGCTAATTTAAGTTTGATGGATGTTGTGCTAGACACTTATCCCTATAATGGGGCTACCACTACCTTAGAAACCCTTTGGGTAGGTGTTCCTTTGGTGACACAAGTGGGAGAACAATTTTCAGCCCGGAATAGTTATACTATGTTAATGAATGCTGGAGTTGAGGAAGGGATTGCTTGGACGGATGAAGAGTATATAAAATGGGGAATTAAATTGGGAACAAATGCAGCATTAAGGCAACAAGTTACTCAGAAGTTGCGGGAGTCTCGAAAAACTGCCCCGTTATGGAATGGACGACAATTTACACGGGAGGTAGAACAGGCTTATTGGCAAATATGGAATAAGTATTTAGTTGATAGTTGAGAGTTGAGAGCATTCTTGCTTTCCTACACTGATTACGATTTACTAATGAGTAGTTGATCATATGAAAAAGATAATGAAACAAGTTCGTTGGCCATCTCGTCTGGTGAAAACTGCTATTCTTGGGACGATGTTGTGTTTAACCCTATTTTTTGGGTTTGCTGCTCCGGTTTCGGCAACCGACTATAATAAACGCTCTTTAGTGGGAGAGGATTTTTCGGGAAAAGATTTAACAGACTCCAGCTTTTCTTCTGCTAACCTGCGGAATGCGAATTTTAAAAACGCTAGTCTTCAGGGTGTCACCTTTTTCTCAGCCAATTTAGATTCAGCCAATTTAGAAGGGGCTGATTTACGCTATGCTACGTTGGGATCGGCTCGCTTATCCCGTGCCAATCTGAAAAATGCTATCCTCGAAGGGGCTTTTGCGACCAATGCGCGGTTTAAGGGAGCGACCATTGAAGGGGCTGATTTTACGGATGTGTTGCTGCGACGGGATGTTCAGGAGGAATTGTGCGAGAGAGCCAGTGGCACAAATCCCACCACGGGGAGAAAGACTAGAGAAACCCTGTTTTGTTCCTAGTTTGTTAAGTTTAGGGTAGAGAGAATCAAGATTAATGACAAACGGGGATGACAAACACGCAATCACCCACTGCCTCACAACAGGAGCGTATTCTCAAATTGGCTCAAGCGGGCAATCCCAAGGTGATTGCAGCTTTACTCAATCATAAATTAAAAGCCCAGGAGATTACCGCCCAAGTCCGGTGGCAAAATCAAGTGTTACGGGTGGCTTTGGAATCCTCCCAGGTCCCCGATCGCAGTTTTAGTTTAGATATCATAGAACGGGGATTAAAACGCTTAGAGATTGACGGGTTAAACCGGGTGGATATCTCAGCCTATGTCCCTGACAGCGACCAAGCCTGTTGGCAAGAGGTGATACAATTGAATTCAGGATCACTGGCCATTGACTTGGCCGCATGGTTAGAGTCGGGGACTTCCTTGAGTGATGCGGTGATTGAAGTGGCCGCTCCCCAAGGGTTAACCCACCGAGATCATCTTACCCCCTCCCCTCTCCCCACTGAACCGGAACAGAAATACCTTTGTTTTCAAATTGGCCTAGAAAATACGGCCATGTTGCCTGTGGAGTCCATTCAGGAGATTTTACGCTTAGAGGCCGCGCAAATTCTCTCTGTCCCAGATATGCCAGAGACGGTGTTAGGGATTTATAATTGGCGCGGGGAAATGTTATGGCTGATTGATCTCAATCATTTACTGGGAATTGAGGGATTAACGACTCCGACACTCGATTTATTAACGGCTATTGTGTTAGAAATCGATCATCAACGGTTAGGGATTGTGGTGCAGCAGGTTGAAGAAATTGAAGCCCATAACCCCAATAAATTACAACCCCCCGCAGGTCTCTTTTCTCGCCATCTTGAGCCTTTTATTGAGGGATATTTACGGGATGCTCGCAGTATTGTTTTAAATCCCCAAGCTATTTTAACGGCATCGACGCAACAAAATGCAAGATATAGCAGTAATCAGTAATCAGTCATCAGTGTTCAAGGCAGAGTGTAGTGGTAGAAGACTGATTCAGCAGAGCCTAGAGTTGCTTGGTCTGGGCAATGATAAGATAACCATTAAGTAAGCCAAGATCATTCTGAGTTACGTTTTTGATCAAACCTAGGAAGTGAACAACAAAAGCCGCAATTGTCTCCTGTGTTCCCTGTGTGATTAATAATGAATGGTTCACTGACATTTGCCCAATTATTTTAAGTGTGAGGAATGCCACCACAAGACCCCTATCGCCAGAAAAAACGCCCTGCTGATCTCTCGCTTCCCCCGACTGGAAAACGAGAGACTCCTCCGCGTCGTCCCGTTGCTCCTCGGACCCCTCCTCCTCGGACCCGTCGTCCCGTTGCTCCTCCTCGGACCCCTCCTCGGGCCCGTCGTCCTCAACCCCCTCAAGATCAACGAGGGGTGAAGAAAAAAGGGAAGGGGGCGGCGCGTCGTCGGCCCAGTGGGACTCAACCGCCAAAAGCGGGGAATTCTGGCACAGCTAAAACCCCTCCCACGAAAACCTCTCCCGCCAAAACAACTCCCTCGGTGTTGATGGTGGGTTTTCTGCAACGGTTTGTGCTTTATACGGTGCGTTTGTTGATTTTGGGGGTGGGGTTAGGGGCAATTGCTGGGACGTTTCTCTCGACAATTCAATCTATGCCCTCGGAAACCACCAGTCAGCAAACGGTTAATCAACAAAATTCTAGCCAGTCGAATCACCCGTTACGGGAGTTTTCCAACCTCCCCCAAGGGGAGAAAATTGAACCCCTTCAAGGGGAGGTGGAACGGTTGGCCGAGCAGTTTCCTAAGTATGAGTTGGGGGTGTTTTTGCTGGATTTGGATACGGGAAATTATGTGGATTGGAATGGGAGACGGGCTTTTGCGTCGGCGAGTACGATTAAGATGCCCATTTTGGTGGCTTTTTTCCAAGAGGTAGATGCGGGGACGGTGCGTTTGGATGAGTCGTTGGTGATGCAAGAGGCGGTTATGGTGGGGGAAGCGGGGACGATGCAGTATGATCCCCCTGGGACTCGCTATTCGGCGTTGGAGACGGTGGAGAAGATGATTCGTATTAGTGATAATACGGCGACGAATATGATTATCCAACGGTTGGGGGGACGGGAGAAGCTGAATCAGAGTTTTGCGGAGTGGGGGTTACGACATACGATGTTGCGGAATGGGTTGCCGGATTTGGAGGGGTTAAATAAAACCAGTCCGGTGGATTTGACGCGGTTGTTGGTGTTGTTGAATCGGGGGGAGTTGGTGGATTTGCGATCGCGCGATCGCTTGCTCAGTATCATGGGTCAAGTGGAAAACCGCGATTTATTAGTCTCCGGGTTAGGAGAGGGAGCGTCTATTGCTCATAAAACAGGTAATATCGGCACATTGGTAGCGGATGCGGGGTTAGTGGACACCCCCACCGGGAAACGCTATATCTTAGCGGTGATGGTGAAACGGCCCTACAATGACCAACAGGCCAAAGCCCTCATCCAGCAAATTTCTAAGGCGGCCTATGAGTATTTTAGTCAACCCATACCTAACCCAGATACCACGAAAACGCCTCTGGATACAACGGGGACGATTGCGATCGATGAATTGGGGGATGGGTGATAGGTTCTTCTCTAGCGTCCGAGGCTTCTAACCCAACGTCCAAAAAAAGTTATATGAAATCCGCTTGATTTGTATTAAACCAATTTATTGCAAGCCCTAAAGGACTTACTACGAACTTATCAGGATTAACCGGATGTCATATTAGAGTGCCAAAAAAGTTAGAGGGCAGTCTAACTAGACTGCCCTCTGCCACTCACAGATTCAGAGCCAAATCGTTGATCAAACCCTTTCCGTATAGGAGTCTTGCCGTGTTTCGACCCTGGGAAAATGGAGCTTGAACAAACAATTGACTATTTCACTATTCCTCACACACAATTGTATCGTATAAGGAAACATTTTGACAGGTATAAAGGAGGAGGACAGTCTAAAAATTGGTCTAACCCCTCACCCCCAATTAACCTTGAGCCGCTATAATTCCTACGCAGCAATGGTTTGAGGTAGAGAAAAATTAGACTCCTCCCCTTCAGAAATTTCTTCAGAAATCTCAACAGTGCGCCCAATGGCTGTGGCAAGAGGGGCTAATTCCCGAACTAATGTAACCATATCATCGAGGGAAAGAGCTTGTCGCGCATCAGACACCGATTGTTCGGGAGTGGGGTGACATTCGATCATTAAACCGTCTGCCCCTCCGGCAATGGCCGCTTTCGCTAGGGGGGCGACTAATTCCCGTTTTCCGGCAGCGTGGGAGGGATCAACAATGACGGGGAGGTGGGTGAGTTGTTTTAAGGCAGCGACGATCCCTAAATCGAGGACATTACGGGTAAAATTATCGAAACTGCGAATCCCTCGCTCACACAGCACAACTTGGGGGTTGCCGTGGCTGAGGATGTATTCTGCGGCCCCTAGGAATTCGTCTAGGGTGGCAGCGAGTCCGCGTTTGAGTAAGATGGGTTTATCCACTTGGCCGAGGGCTTTCAGGAGGTCGAAGTTTTGCATATTCCGACTCCCCACTTGTAGCATATCTGCGTGACTGGCAATGGCCTCGATTTGACTAATGGACATCACCTCTGTTACCACGGGTAAACCATGCCTACGACGCATTTCGGTGAGAATAGACAGCCCCTCTTGACCTAATCCTTGGAAGGAGTAAGGAGAAGTCCGAGGCTTAAAAACACCGCCCCGTATCGCTTGGACTGGGGCGGTTTTTAAGGTGTTGGCGACTGTATCCATTTGTTCTAAGTTTTCCACTGAACAAGGGCCACCGATCAGGGTGAGTTGTGACCCACCAATGGTAACGCGATCGCTGATTTGGACCAATGTCGTTTCTTGGGTATCCGTTTTATTGACCAATTTTAGATTTGCCATGATGAAAACTCCGTCTTGTTTGTCTTGAATAAAATAACCCTCGCGGCCCTTTCCCCTAAACATAAAAAAACCGCAGAACTCACGTCCTGCGGTTCACCGAGCCATGCTTAACAGCATTCACTCTCGGTGAACCATGCTAAACCAAAAATAAAAGTAGCTCGACGATAAAAGCATCTTGTGATTCGGGAAAATAAATACTGAGATGGGCAATTAGTAATGGGTGGGCAAGCAAACGCGAATTGCTAGACCTATTAGCAACCTAGCACAAGTGCTGCAAGTTGTCAACTCAAAGATCAGGAGGAGAAAAGAAGATCACTTGCTGATAAATTCAAAAACTGCTTACTGTTCCTTAATATCCTGAAAATTGAGACAAAGATTGTAATAAGATCACAGTATTATTGTAAGCATTCAGCTATCAGCTATCAACCGTCAGTTTAAAACTAACACTCCGTTAGCGAAACCTCTCCGAAGGAGAAAAAATGTTAAAACACTTTAAGCTTCGATACTGGATCATTGTTGGCTATCTAATTCCAATTTCATTGAGTTTTATTTCTGGATTTTTTATTTTTCAACGAGTCAAGGTTACTCAAAATGCCGTGAAACAGTTCGAGCAATCCACCGAAATAGAAGAAAATGTTGATGTGTTCGGCTTTTATTTTATTCAATCCATCGCCGATTTACGGGGGTATTTACTCAACCCTAATAGTAATTACTTTCAAGATTATCAAAAAGCGCAACAACAATATCAAGAAGTTGCTGTCACTTTAGAAACATTAGAGCAATTAGATGAGACACAACAGGAGAAAATACAAACCTTATTAAACTTAGTCCAAACCATTGAAGTTGAACAGCGTACTATTTTACAAAAAGCGAATAGTGGAGAAATTGAAGCCGCTTTACAACAATGGGAGAATGGTGAAATTCGTCGAGATGCAGAGGAAATTGAAACTTTATTAAATCAGTTAAGTCAACTTGAACGTCAAGCGGTACAAAAATCAAAAGCTATCCAAAGTCAAACCTTACAAGGGTTAGTATCTTGGGTTATTCTTTTAACCGGAATTTCAGCGTTAATTGCCTTAGTTACGGGATTATTAATTGTGCGTCAATTGATTAACCGTTTAGCCACAGAGGCCAATACTATTGCTAGTTCCTCCCTTCAGATTACCACAGCTATTGATGAACAGGAACGAATTGCCAATCAACAGGCCGCATCGGTAAATCAAACCACAACCACTATTGAGGAATTAAATGCGTCCTCTCAACAGTCTGCGGAGCAAGCAGAAGCGGTGGCCGAGAATGCAAAACGCATTTTAAAACTTACTAATGGCACAGATTTACAAACGGGAGAAACTATTAATGAGACAGATCATTTAAAATATAAATCCCATCAAACTGCTTTACAAGTGCAGAAACTTAGTGAACAATTGAATCAAATTGGCGATATAACCCAAGTGGTTAGTGATTTAGCCAATCAAACCAATATGTTGGCTTTAAATGCGGCAGTGGAAGCAGTACGAGCCGGAGAATCCGGAAAAGGATTTGGGGTGGTGGCCGCTGAGATTCGGAAATTGGCAGATCGTTCTCAAGAATCTACAGAGCGCATTAATAAAATTATCCGTGAAATTCGAGATTTAACTAACTCTACTATTATGGTGACAGATGAGGGGACAAAATCCGTCGAAGAAATTGTCTTATCTATTAATGAAATTGCCATAAGTATTCAGCAAATTTCCCTCAATACCCAACAACAGGCCAACGCAACATCACAAGTAATGATGGCCATGAATGAGATTAATACAGGAGCGAAAGAAACGGCAACAGGAATCTCTCAAACCCAGATGGGAACAAAGAATTTAAATGAGACTGCGAATAAGTTAAAAACCCTTGTGTAAAGCGTAAGTATTCAGCTATCAGCTTAAAACGTTTACATCGCTTGTTGAAGTTATTATAGCCAATAATGAAGGGCTAGAAACCGGGTTTCTTGGGTTCGTTATTTTCAAGGGATTAATTTCTATAGAGAAACCTGGTTTCTTATAGTTTACCCTAGAAGTTTAGAAACCGGGTTTCTTGGGTTCGTTATTTTCAAGGGATTAATTTCTATAGAGAAACCTGGTTTCTTATGGTTTATTATAGCCAATAATGAAGGGCTAGAAACCGGGTTTCTTTGCTCAGTTATCTTCAAGGGATTAATTTCTATAGAGAAACCCGGTTTCTTATGGTTTACCCTAGAAGTTTAGAAACCGGGTTTCTTTGCTCAGTTATCTTCAAGGGATTAATTTCTATAGAGAAACCCGGTTTCTTATGGTTTACCCTAGAAGTTTAGAAACCGGGTTTCTTGGGTTCGTTATTTTCAAGGGATTAATTTCTATAGAGAAACCCGGTTTCTCTGGTCAGTCAGTGGCCTTGAAGGGATTAAAATTTTGTAGAGAAACTCGGTTGCTCACGATTGAGTAACCCTCGTTCTTGGGGGATAATATCAGCAGAAATGGGAGTTAATTGTACCGCACAGGCTTTTAATTCCGGTTGCTTGGACTCTGGACAGGCCGCAGCGTGCATTAAAGCGTTTGATTCTGCATCATAGGCCCAAAGTGCGCCCCAGTGCATCGGTGCGAAGACTGTTCCAGGAGTAATGGCTTTAGTTATTGTAACGGGGAAACGACAGAGGCCGCGGCGCGATCGCACCTCCACCCATCCGTCCTCCTTCACCCCCAAATTCGCTGCATCACGGGGATGTAACTCTAAAAACGGTTCAGGGTGCATAGCAGTAATTTTATCAATCCGTCCCGTCCGGGTTTGCGTGTGCCAATGCCCGTAGAGGCGGCCCACCGTTAAAATAAAGGGATAATCTGGGTCAGGGGGTTCTGCCAGTCCTCTAGCGTGATAGGCGGCGAATATGGCGCGTTTATCGGCAGTGTGGAAGATAAAATCAGTGTAGAGACGTTTGCCGTGGGAATGGGTGTCGGGGTTGGCTTCTGTTCCGGCCGGATAAGGCCATTGAGTGGGGCCGTATGCTTGTAAAAGGGCATGACTTAACCCCGATAGATCACAGGGACGACCGTGGGTTAATTGTACAAACTCCTGGAACACATCCGCCGCCTTCGTCCAGTTAAATTGTTCCATAAAGCCCAGTTTCCGTCCCACCGCCGCAAAAATCTCCCAATCGGCCTTAGTTTCGGCGATGCGATCGCGGAATTGCGGACAAAGCGTGACCACCCGTTCCGAATTGGTCATCACCCCCGTTTTCTCCCCCCATTGGGCCGCAGGTAAGAGTAAATGGGCATAAGCCGCCGTCTCCGTGGGATAATAGGCATCCTGACCAATCGTAAACGGAGACTGTTTCAAAGCCGCCTGAGTGCGTCGCAAGTCCGGCATACTCACCGCCGGATTGGTGGCTACAATCCACAATAAGCCCACTTCTCCCCGTTCCAGACCTCGGATCATCTCCCAAGCATCTCGACCCGGTTCTGGGGCAATACTGCCCGCCTCTAGCCCCCATGCGGTCTCCACCTCGGCCCGGTGTTGGGCATTCTTCACCAAGCGATACCCCGGCAAAATATGGGCCAACCCTCCCGCTTCTCGGCCTCCCATCGCATTGGGTTGTCCCGTGAGAGAAAAAGGCCCCGCCCCCGGTTTACCTATTGCCCCGGTCATTAGGTGTAAATTAATTAAAGTCCGGGCCTTGGCCGTCCCTTCCGAAGATTGGTTAATCCCCATGGACCAGAGAGACAAAACTCGTTCATTCTCCGCCCAATATTGCGCCGCTTGTTCCAATTCCTCCACAGAAATGCCACAATTTCGCGCCACTACTTCTGGGGGATAATGGCGGATAACCTCGGCATAAGCGGGGAAATTCTGGGTACAGTCATCAATAAACGCTGCATCAATGCGGCCCCACCGTAGCAATAAATGGGCAATGCCGTTTAATAAATCAATATCCGTCCCCGGTTGAATGGCTAAATGTAAATCGGCTTTTTCTGCGGTAGGAGTCCGACGGGGGTCCACCACCACCATTTTCACCCGCCGATTTTTCTTGTGATATTTAGCGAGACGATTAAAAATAATCGGGTGACATTCGGCGGTATTAGTGCCGATGAGAAAGGCACAGTCGGTTTTTTCTAGGTCATCATAACAGCAGGGCGGCCCATCTGCCCCGAAACTCTTAATATAAGCCGAGACCGCAGACGACATACAGAGTCGGGAGTTGGCATCAAAGTTATTGGTCCCTAAACATCCCTTGAGGAGTTTTTGGGCGGTGTAGTAGTCTTCGGTTTGGAGTTGTCCGGACCCATACATACAAAGGCCATCGGGCCCTTGTGTTGCGCGGACGGTTTGAATGTGTTGGCCAATTCGGTCTAGGGCTTCCTCCCAACTGATACGCTGAAAGGGTTGGTCGAGGGACTCCCGGAACATGGGATATTTTAGGCGATCTTTGTCGATGGATTCGGCAATGGTGGCCCCTTTGACACAGACTTGGCCTTTACTGGAAGGGTGCGTGCGATCGCCTCTCACTTTCCAAATGGGATTCCCTTGTTTATCTCGATGGGTTGCACGGTTGGGGGCCGCAGGAGGGGAGACCTCAAGGCCACATCCTACGCCACAGTAAGGACAGAGGGTTTTAGACATTTTTGGGTAATGGGTAATGGGTACTGGGGGAAAAGAAGTGAGGAGAGAGAAGTGAGAATTGAGTTAAAAGTCCTCTCTCCTCTGTTTCCTGTTCCCTTCTTCACAAAGAACAAACAACCAACAACCAACAACCCTATAAAACAGGTTCTTTTGCTTCATCCTGTACAGACTTGTCGTGGTAATGGTCTTCTCCTTCGTGGAAGTCGGCGAATGATCCTTTGGGTTCTTTGAGGACGAACCAGCAGAGGAAGGCTACAATTAAGGCTGCAACGCCTAATGTTTGAAAGAAGATGCGATCGCCCACGGCCCCTTCAGGGAGTAAACTATATAACGTCAGGTAAGCCACAGCCCCCACATTGCCGTAAGCCCCCACATTCCCCGCAACTTGGCCTGTGACGCGACGTTTCACCAGGGGAACAATGGCGAAAGTTGACCCCTCTGCGGCCTGGACAAAGAAGGAACAACCCATCGTGAGGATAACCGCCGCAGGTAGCCACCAACTGTTATTTACGCCACTCATTAACAAATAACCAATCCCCATCCCTGCGGTAAGAAAACCCATGGTTAATTTCCGACTGCCCAGTTTATCGGAGATTAATCCCCCACCCGGACGGGAAACCAAGTTCATAAAAGCATAACTCGCCGCGATCATTCCGGCAGCCGCTTTACTCAAACCAAAAGTTAACTCAAAGAAAGCAGGTAGCATGGAAACAACGGCTAATTCTGACCCGAAATTCACAATATAGGTAAGTTCCAGAATAGCCACTTGGGAGAAATTGTAGCGGTCTTCGGGGGGATAATGTTTGCGGCCTAACATCAGGTCTTTGTTAACTTGCCAACACCCGTAGGCTTGAAAGAGATATAATCCCACTAATCCTAACCAGACAAGAATTAAGCCCGTTTGGTCTAAGAAACCAATTTTACTCAATCGCCACGCTAAAACCGCCAGAACTCCCACTAACGGCACATTCATGGCCATTAAAAACCAGAAATCTTTTTTCTTGGTAACTTCAATTCCCCCTGCGCGGTTAGGCCGTTGATAAGTGCGTCCAGGCGGAGTATCTTCAACACTAAAGAAATAAATCGCCCCGTAAATAGCCGCAATAATACCTGTACCTGCAATGGCCATGCGCCAGTTTAGCATGGGATCACCCGTCATGGGGTTCAATCCCCCAAACCCTAACCAAACGGCAATGGTGGGGAGAGTAAAGGCCGCAGCAGCAGACCCAAAATTTCCCCAACCCCCATAAATTCCTTCAGCGAGGCCAATTTCTTTAGGGGGAAACCATTCTGCAACCATGCGAATACCAATGACAAACCCTGCACCCACAATACTTAATGCAAGGCGACTGATGACCAACTGACTGAAGTTTTGGGCCATGGCAAAGATAATACAGGGAATGGCTGCATACATGAGTAACAAGGAGTAGGTAATCCTTGGCCCATATTTATCCAACAACATCCCAATAATGACTCGTGCGGGGACAGTGAGAGCCACGTTACAAATTAAAATGGTACGAATTTGGCTAGTTTCTAAGCCTAAATCTTCTTGGACTGCGGTGGCGAGTGGTGCAAAGTTAAACCACACGACAAAGGAGAGAAAAAAGGCAAACCAAGTGAGGTGTAAGATACGGTATCGACCGCGATAAAAATGCAAAAACAGTTCAGCCAGCATGGTTGATTTTTAGAGAACAGTAAGTTTTCAATTTTGAGTCATTTGGGGTATTTTCTAACCCACAATGATTACTGAGGAGTAATCAATTAAATTGAGGAAATGTTCAGGACATTTAATTTAAATGTTTTGCCTGAATTAATTGTAAGAATGACATTATCTTTTAAGCACTTTCGTATATTCAACTACAAAATTATTGATGTGTTGCAAGAATTGCATAGCGATAATTCGCAATTTACATTTTTTAACAGCTTCAAAAAAGTAGGTTGGGTGGAGCGCAGCGAAACCCAACATCCCACGATGAAAGTCTTAGTTGAACCTTGAGCTTTAACCCAAGGCTGAGAGCAAAAACCCGTTAAAACGGGTTAAGAGATTAAAAGGAAAAGACCACATCAAACCCCTGATAAAAAGGAGTCGGCTTTCCGCAGACTTGAGCTATTAGCCACGGGTTTTAACCCTTGGCTTTGGGGGAGTTTACCCTTGGTTGGGGGAAATTTGGGGAATAATTTTACCTTTAATTGAACCTTGGGTTAAAACCCAAGGCTGAGAGCGAAAACCCGTTAAAACGGGTTAAGAGATTAAAAGGAAAAGACCACATCAAACCCCTGATAAAAAGGAGTCGGCTTTCCGCAGACTTGAGCTATTAGCCACGGGTTTTAACCCTTGGCTTTGGGGGG
>NZ_JAQMSD010000107.1 GCF_028330525.1 Spirulina sp. CS-785/01 | reverse complement strand
TCGTAGTTGGATAGTCTGGGAGGAAGAAGGACGCTATCCGGATGTAATAGTCGAATTAATGTCTCCCTCAACGGCCAGTGCAGATATTGGCAAGAAAAAAGACCTCTACGAACGAACCTTTAGAACCCAAGATTATTTTGTCTATGATCCTTTTCATGGGGAGTCCCTACAAGGATGGCATTTAAACCGCAATCAGGACTATGAAGAACTGGCCGCCGATGAGAGAGGATGGTTATGGTGTGAGAGTTTGGGGTTATGGTTGGGGACATGGGACGGCCAACTAAGACGGGAGAATGCCAGTTGGTTGCGGTTTTATGAACCGGATGGCAATTTAGTGTTATTACCCGAAGAAGTCGCAGAGCGAGAGCGAGCCGAAAAGGAACAAGAGCGAGAACGGGCCAATCGCGCAGAATCCGATGTACAACGATTAAGAGAACGTTTGCAACAACTGGGCATTGATCCGGATACGGTTTCTGACTCCTAGAACAATCCTAAATCACGGTTTAGCCTATGAGGAAGTACGTTTCCCAGACGGCTACGCTAGAGAAAAACCAGCCAAAATTTTCGCCATCCCCTCAAAAACCATCCGGAATGGCAATGTTGCTCTAGAAGGAAGTATCCAAAAGGCTTGACGAACGTATCTCGGCAAGTCTGATTAAGGAAACGTGAGTTCGTGACCTCGAATTGAACGTTTATTTGTTTTGTATGGGTCTGGAGAGCCAATATTATGGAATTGCAAATAGCTACAGCTTCAGGTGTGAGTGTGCAAACTACCTCGCCAACTGCTTCTCGTGGTCGATTCTCCGGTGGAGATGCTGCGCGGTCCTCTGGTGGAGACACTGCGCGATCGCTATTTAACCAAATCGAAGCAGACTTACTGAACAGTGAAGTATATCAATCACTCTCTACCAATCTACATGAGGTAGCTGGAGAAACTGTAGAGGCCGTCCAACACTTAATGCAAGCCTTTGGACGGGAAGCCATTCGCTTAACCTTTCAGCAAATCGCCCAAAATTATCATGTCACCCCTAGCACCTTGAAAAAGAAGGTGGTCCCCATTCACAGTAAAAACGGGCAGGCTTCGGTTTCGGCGGAGAATACACCTGTTCAAAAACCGTCGAAGTTTGTCAATACACCTGCGAAGAAACCAACAGAACCATCTTCACGCTTTCAGCCCAAAGCCACGGATACGGCTTCTCCTGCCCAAGATCAGGAAACGTCTGCCAGTGAGTCATCGGAATCTCGTAGTTTTTCCTTTCCTCGTAGAATCACTAAAGCACAACGGATCAAAATGTTGATTGAAGAACGAAACACAACTTGCCACAACATCGGCAAAACCCTCAAAGAAGCTCGACAAGCCCAAGCGATTTCTTTTGGAGAACTCCATAGCAAAACTTTAGTGCAAATTTGCTTTATCAAGGCACTCGAAGAAGGACAACTGGATAAATTACCCGAAGATACCTATTTACGCGGTTTTATTCTTCGCATTGGTAACGCTTTAGGGTTAGATGGGAATGCGTTAGCCCAGTCTTTACCCAAACCCACCAAAGAAGAAGAAGATGTCATCCCCTCTTGGTATTCTCCCACCATGCACCCAGGGAAGGGAGGGTCTATGGATTTACCCTCACTGAATGCCTATTTAGGCTATACCGCCGTTGTGGCAGGGGCAATTGGGGGATTAGCTTGGGCTTCCGGTCAACATACGGGCTTTGAAGCGGCACAAATTGACACCGATGAGCAGCCCATGACGGAATATCAGTCGAATTCTGAAAAGTATTCTAGTTTGAATGCGGTGACGGAAGATATATCTAATGCAGAAATCGCGCCTCCGGAAATGACCAATTGATGAGGGGGTTAATCTCCATTAGGTTAACCGGATTCCGTATAAGATTTAATTACGAGATTATCCCGGTGAATAATGGTCTCTGACCCCATATAGCCCAAGATTTTGGGGATTTTGTCCGAATGAACCCCTTGTATTTGCTGAAGTTCGGTACTGCTATAGTTGACAATTCCTCTGGCGATTTCCGTTCCCTGTGTGTCGCAGACAATCACCGCTTCTGACGAAGGGAACTCTCCCTCAATCTGGGTCACACCCGCAGCCAGTAAGGATTTCCCTTGTTGACAGATGGCTTGGGTGGCCCCGGCATCGACATAGAGTTTGCCCATAGCAATTAACCCATGTTCAATCCACCGTTTCCGGGCTTTTTCGGGGCGGGCTAAGGGTTCAAATTGAGTCCCAATGGTTTCGCCTTGTAAAATTTTTAGTAGGTTTTGGGGTTGGTTGCCCCGTGTAATGACGGTTCGGACTCCGGCCCGGGTGGCCAGTCGGGCGGCTGCGAGTTTTGTCACCATCCCCCCTGTTCCCCAAGATGACCCACTACTCCCGGTTTTGATTTGCAGTTGGGTGAGTTGGTCTGGGGTGATGCGGTGGATGGGTTCAGCGTCGGGAAAGAGGCGGGGATCGGCGGAATATAGGCGATCTACGTCGGTGAGGAGAAATAACCAGTCCGCTTCGACTAAGTTGGCTACAAGGGCGGATAGGGTGTCGTTGTCGCCGAATTTGAGTTCTTCGACGGCTACGGTGTCGTTTTCGTTGACAATGGGAATTACGCCAAGCTGAAAGAGTTCTTGAAAGGTGTTGTAGGCGTTGACGTAACAACTACGCTGCATGAGGTCACGGCGGGTGAGTAAGATTTGAGCGATGGGTTGGCCTAAACTGGTAAAGAGGTCGTCATAGACGCGCATGAGACGGCCTTGGCCAATGGCTGCGATCGCTTGTTTTTTGGCCAGGGTTCGAGGCCGTTCTGCTAAGGATAACCGATTACATCCCACTCCCACAGCCCCAGAGGAAACTAAGACGACGGCATATCCTGCTTTACGCAGTTGCGTGAGGGTTTCTATTAAGGTCGCAATGGTCGATAGGGCAAGTTGTCGAGAGTCCGGTTGCGTCAGACTAGACGTGCCGATTTTACAGACAATTGTTTTCATGGGTTATGGGGAATTGGGAATTGGGAATTGGGAATTGGGAATTGGGGGAATTAAACAAACAACAACTACCGCTTAATCGAAATTCCTAAAACTTGAGTTAACCAGACTTCGGCGTTGCGGATGGGGTAAGATTGGGCTGCGATCGCAGGATCGATCATCGGTTCAACTAAAATCGTAAACATCCCTAAACGATTGCCCGCTAAAGCATCCGTAAATAAGCGATCGCCCACCATTCCCACCTGTTCCACCGGAAACCCCATTTGGTCAATAGCTTGGCGTAATTTGCGACGAGAGGGCTTTCTCGCGCCAAAAATATAGGGGACATCCAACGAGGCCGCAATCCCCCCAATGCGCGTTTCGCTAATATTATTACTCACCAACCAAAGCGAAACCACCTGTTTGACTTCCGTTATCCATGCGGCCACCTCTGGAGACACTTTGCGTTCTCGCAGAGGGACTAGAGTTTCATCTACATCTAACACCAATCCACGAAGCTGATGTTTTTCAAGCAAGGCCGGAGTTAAGTGAACAATCGTTTCACCTAACACTAAATCCGGTTGTAGGAATTTTGCAAAAGTCATGAGGATTCGAGAATAAAATAGATAGAGAAAAATTAACAAAGAGTCATTTAGGACGATTGACGTTGTTCTCGTTCTTGACGAATGCGGTTTTTTGCAGCTTCGTGTTCCTCTAAAGTTCGACTAAAAGCGTGTGTTCCATCATACCGCGCTACAAAATATAAATATTCTGTCGGTTCTGGGTTCAAAGCGGCCTCTAAACTCGCTTTACTGGGATTGGCAATGGGCCCCGGCGGTAGTCCTGAATTGACATAAGTATTATAAGGATGGGGCGTTTCTACCTGGTCAAAGGTCAACGGTTGATCCGGTGTTTGCTCAATCTCTAGGGCATATTCTACCGTTGGATCGGCCTCTAGTTTCATCCCTTGTTGTAAGCGATTGGTAAACACCCCTGCAATGGTTTTTCGTTCCTCTGGGACTGCCGCTTCTTTTTCGATAATACTGGCTAATGTCACCCAGTCTTTCAGGGATAAATTAGTTTGCGGTTCGTTTTGTTGATAAATCGGTAAGGCCACTTCCTCAAAACGGTTTAGCATCTGTTGAATGACTGCTTCGGGGGACACAGAAGAATTGGGTAATTGATAGGTGTCTGGATATAAAAACCCCTCCACCGTCTCCAAATTGGGGGGCAACCAGTTATACTCCCCTTGGGGAAAAGTTTTCACCGTTTCTAAAAAGGCTTCTTTGGAAAAATATCCCCGTTGTTCAAAATAGGCCGCCATATCCCGTGAAGACCACCCCTCAATTACAGTAGCGCGACGTTCCACCACCTGGCCTTCCCAGATCATTTCCGCAATTTCTGGCATGGAGTCCGTCGGTGTTAACTCATAGACTCCCGCTTGAAATGATCCCTCCCGAAATAATAGGGCCAACCAAAACACCCAAATATTCCAGGCCCAACTAGAATGAATTAACCCTGCGGCCTCTAAATCTTGGCCAATTTGTCGATTGGAGGTATTAAGGGGAACATCCATCAACACCGTTAACTGTTCTTCTCGGGCCTCCATGGCCGCAGTATCAATGGTGGTTGAAGACGGGGACACTACCGGAGAACTGGCCCAATGCCACCACCGTAACCCTTGCCAAGCAGAAATGACCAAAATGCCAGGCAAGATCACCAGTGTGTAAAGCCATTTCGAGAAATTAGCAAAGGATTTCATAATCTTCAGTCGGGGGTCAGCATTTTATAGCACGTGATAGCAAGGGAACAGGGAACAATGGGGATTTTCACCTGGGACTCGGACGGGGGGAATGGAACAGACAGTCGGGGGACTTCGTTCGCTTATTCTTCTCGGTCGAGTTCCTGAATGAGTAAATCTTGGAGTCGCGGTTGCATTTGTTGGAGTTCGTCAAAGGACAGAAATTGAATCTCTCCGGTTGGGGTTCGTTTGGCAAAAAACAACAGGGGATGGAGAGGGGTATGGATTTCGTATTCTGTCTCGTTATGAAAGAACGTGGCCAACCGTTGAAACTCCTCTAATTCTAGCTCACCTGCTTCAACGGGAATCTCAACGGTGAGAATATCGGTTTCGTCGGGTTCAATGCGTTCCCCTTGGACGGTGAGGGTATAGGCGGTATTTTTTAAGGTTAAATCTTGTTCAGCCAGAACGGCCTTAGCATCGGGAAAAATTTCGTCAAGTTCGTCACTGTCTTCTACCCAACGAATTTCCGCGTCTTCTTCTTCGCTATCCCAAGCGATAATGGTCACAGGTAAATCTACTGGAAAAAGTAAATAGTAGGTTGTCCCGTTTTCGATAAACGAATGTTCAACGGAACAAACCAGCGATCGCCCTAATTCATCTTCCAGTTGTAGGCTATCCGGTTCAGAAAAGTCATGGTTGGGAGAAGATTGGGGGGAAGGCATAAGCAAAAGCGCGAATGGTTCAGAGGTAGCAACCAGAATATCATGTTGTTGGTTGTTGGTTCTTGGTTGTTGGTTCTTTGTGAACAAGGGAACAGGGAACTCCGGAACAGGGAATCGGGAGTCGGGAGTCGGGAGTCGGGAATCGGGAATAAGATATTTTTTGTTTTCCCCATCTCCCCCATCTCCCCCATCTCCCCCATCTCCCCCATCTCCCCCATCTCCCCTC
>NZ_JAQMSD010000106.1 GCF_028330525.1 Spirulina sp. CS-785/01 | reverse complement strand
GCTTTAATGAGAAACTGTACATAGTAGCCATCAGCCCGACGAATAAGTCTAACCCGCTTAATTTGTTCGGGTTGATAGAAGTTTAAATCCCACGTTCCTTTGAGTTTGAGCTTCCCTATATTCTTACCATCGGTGAAAGTGATTTGTTTCCGAGTTTCAGATAGCTTCCACCCAGAATTCTTGTATTCTACTGAACGACAATTTTTCTGGAATTGAGGGTAGCCTTTTTTCCCAGGAATCCCTTTTTTGCAGTTATTATAAAATCTGGCAATGGCAGAATAGGCTCTCTCAATAGATGCTTGGCACGCGCTAGAATTTAAGGCTTTAGCAAAGGGAAACTCATCTCTAAGTACCTTACTGAGACGATACAAGTCTTTTTGTCCAACTCCCAAATTGTCCATCCTGGCATCGAATTGCTTTATTGCGGATGAATTGAACCGTTCGGATGGCCTCATCAATGGCACTGTATTGAGTTGGTTTTCCTTTAGCTTTGAACTCTAAGACGAGCATTTTATGTGAGATAAACCTACACAAAATTATTATACCATCAAGTCGCCCTAAAAGGTGACTGAGCTTGTCGAAGTCAGGGCGAGGCTTTAGACCCATTATTTTTGGTAAATATTCAGTAACGCTTTCTACATTAAAAGATGCAACCGGGTAGGGTGTACAAGAGTCCGCTAATTTCTCTGGTGTCCCTTAACATAAGTTAATATTAAAACAGTCTAATTCCAATTGATCTGACTCAGTATTTTTTCAACTATTCCCAAATTGGGAAGTTTCCTAGATTTTACCGAGAGAATGTCTTCTGATCTGTAAGTCCTGAATTTAATCCAAAAATGATTGTTTTCACAACTATTTTTCTGGTTGTGTGTGCATTTTACCGTTCATTCAGACATCCTTATGCTATCTTCAAACCCGCAACAAACTCAAACCCGTAAAAAGCCTAAATTAAAGCCTAAATTTCGGTCATCTCCCCCCCGTCCTTTTCTAGGCCGTTTTTACCTTGCCACCTTTCTCTTTATTAGTCTCATTACTATCCTCACCAGTATCTTAGCAGCTTGGTTCGCTCAAGTCCCCCATATGACACAATTCTTTACTAAAATTAACAGCCTAGAGGAGCAACTTCCCCCTTGGTTAAATACCCTCCTCACCCCTCATCACACCAGTAGTTTAGTAGTCATCGGTTTATTAGGGTTTACCCTAGTCTTTCTCCGACTATTTCCCCGTCCTAAAACGTGGACACGCCCCTTAATTGTCGCCTTATTACTTGCCTTTGCCCTGCGCTATTTAACATGGCGTTCTTTGTCCACCTTAAACCTCAGTGATCCCATTAATGGCTCAGTGAGCTTACTGCTCTTTGGTATGGAACTATTTGTCATTATAGCTTATATTGTGCAGTTATTCTTTATGCTGCGGGAAAAAGACCGGACTCACGAAGCCAACCAATATGAAAAGCTCATTCAAAACAAAAAATATAACCCATCCGTCGATATTTTAATCCCCACCTACGACGAACCCGCCGCCATCCTAAAAAGAACCATTGTCGGCTGCCAAGCGATTAATTATTCTCACAAAAATATTTATCTCCTCGACGACACCCAAAGATCTGAAATTGAGCAATTAGCCAGAGAATTAGACTGTAACTACCTAACTCGACCGACTAACCACCATGCGAAAGCCGGAAACTTAAACCACGCTTTACCCAAAACCCACGGAGAGCTAATTCTAGTCTTTGATGCAGATTTTGTCCCCACCCAAAACTTTATCACCCGCACCATTGGCTTTTTTAGTAACCCAGAAATTGGCTTACTGCAAACTCACCAACATTTCTATAATGAA
Organism: Spirulina sp. CS-785/01; assembly: GCF_028330525.1. Lineage (GTDB taxonomy): Bacteria > Cyanobacteriota > Cyanobacteriia > Cyanobacteriales > Spirulinaceae > JAQMSD01. The sequence continues at coordinate 1,518 of NZ_JAQMSD010000106.1, read as the reverse complement.
GATGTCATCGCCACCAACTTAGGACTTGAAAAAGAACTCACCCACGAAGTCGAAATCTTCTCCCGTCACTATCAAAAACTGCGAGATGGTGCAGGGAGTCCCCTTTGCTACGGCAGTGCCTTCGTACTGCGTCGGAAAGCATTAGAAGAAGTGGGCGGGTTTACCACCGGAACACTCAGCGAAGACTACTTCACTGGACTCCGTTTATCCTCCTTGGGATACCAAGTCATTTACTTAGATGAAACCCTCAGTGCGGGGTTAGTGGCCGAAACCTTAGCGGGACATATTGCCCAACGGCAACGATGGGCTAGGGGAACATTACAAGCGTTTTTTGTCAAGGAAAATCCCTTAACACTTTCCGGTTTAACCCTGCGACAACGGATTTCCCATTTAGAAGGCATTTTACAATGGTTTAGTAGTGTAGCGAGATTGGGGTTTTTACTCGTTCCCTTTGGGTATTATTTTTTACAAGTTCTCCCTGTGCAAACCACCATTGAAGAATGGCTCTTTTTCTTCCTTCCTTATTATCTTATTCAAGTCTCCACCTTTGCTTGGCTGAACCATCGTTCTCGCGCTGCCTTAATTTCTGATATTTATTCGGTAATTCAATGTGTCCCCATCTCTATCACCGTTATTCAAACCCTTTTGAGTCCTTTTTCTCAAGGGTTTAAAGTTACTCCGAAAGGAGTCTCCCAAGATAAATTTTTCTTTAATTGGACATTAGCGTGGCCGCTTATTTTAGTCGTGGCGTTAACTGCCATTGGACTGGGGTATAATATCCAGCAAATTTACAACTATCACACCAACCCGGAAATTATTGTCACCCCAGAAGTGACGGAAAAAATTGAGAGTATTAAATTGGGGATTATCTGGAGTATTTATAATTTATTTACCCTCAGTTTAGCTTTATTAAGTTTACTAGAACTCCCACAAACCGACCGTTTCCCGTGGTTTGAGTTACGTTATCGTGTGCGGGTATTGGTGGGAGATGCAAGTTATACGGGAGTCACAGAGCAACTGTCAGAAGGGGGTGCAGTGGTTACGTTAAGGGGAGGGGTTAACTTGTCTGCGGGAGAGAGGGTAGAAGTGGACTTTGTGGGGGAGGATTTACGCTTGACGGGTCAGGTGTTGTGGAGTCAGGATGGGGTTAAGATTGCCTTTTCTACCCTTTCTCTGGCACAAGAACGAGGGTTAATTGAATTGCTCTATTGTCAACCCAACCAATGGAAACGCCACGACGCACCAGGGGAGTTACGGTTACTGGGGTTAATGTTGCGGAGTTTATTGAGTCCTAAAGTTCTCTCGGTGCGAAAAAAGAAGGTTTCTCCCTCTGCTAGGTAGTTAGAAACCGGGTTTCTGTGTTCATTTGTCCGGTTTCTCCCTCTGCTAGGTAGTTAGAAACCGGGTTTCTGTGTTCATTTGTCCGGTTTCTCAGTCACTGAGGAAAAGAAACCCGGTTTCTCCCCATCTCCCCCATCTCCCCATCTCCCCATCTCCTCCCTCTCCCCATCTCCCCAT
>NZ_JAQMSD010000105.1 GCF_028330525.1 Spirulina sp. CS-785/01 | reverse complement strand
GCTTGGGGTTGAATGCCGCCCATTGGTGAGCCTTTAGTTAAATGCCTCCCGTTAATGAGCCTTTAGTTAAATGCCGCCCATTGGTGAGCTTGGGGTTAAATGCCTCCCGTTAATGAACCTTGGGTTGAATGCCGCCCATTGGTGAGCCTTGGGTTAAATGCCTCCCATTTGGGGTTAAATGCCGTCCATTGGTGAGCTTGGGGTTGAATGCCGCCCATTGGTGAGCCTTGGGTTTAAACCCAAGGCTCAGAGCTAAAACCCGTTAAAACGGGTTGAGATATCTAATAAGCTCGCTTAGGGCTTACTATGAACGATTTAAGACCTTTAGGGGGTACTAACAAAGAACAAACAACTAACCAACAACCAACAACAAACAATAAACAACCAACCAACAACCAACAACAACAAAAAGATGATTGTTTTAGCGCAAACAGGGGACGGGATTGATCCGATGTTTATTTTTAATTCTGTTTTACAGGGGGTGTTTAATGGGGTAAGTATCGGTTCGGTGTTGCTGATGGCAGCATTGGGACTGGCGATTGTGTTTGGCCTCATGGGGGTGATTAATTTGGCTCATGGGGAGTTGATGATGTTGGGGGCTTATAGCACGTTTGTGGTGCAGAATGTGTTTAAGCCGTTGGGGGAGGGGTGGTCGAGTGTTTATATTTTTGTGGCGTTACCTGTGGCGTTTATTGTGTCGGCGTTGGTGGGGTTGGCGATTGAACGGGGGGTGATTCGTTTCCTCTATGGCCGTCCTCTGGAGACGTTGTTGGCGACTTGGGGGGTGAGTCTCATTTTGCGGCAGTTTGTTCGCAGTGTGAATTGGAGTTTGGCGGTTGGGTTAACGGTGTTTTGTGGGCTGTTTTTTGGGGCGTGGGTGGTTCTCAGTCGCCAAGGGTTCTGGCCGCGGATTAAGCAATGGGCTATTGGTGTGTTTTTGGTTTTGTCTGGGGCGATTACGATCGCGCTTTTTCTCCTCCTCAACCGTTACGATAATCTCAGCAAACCCTGGTTTAGTGCCAGAAATGTGGATGTGACGGCCCCGGCCTGGTTGCGAGGGGGGTTGCCGTTGGGTAACTTTCAATTGCCCTATGCTCGCATTTTTATTATCGTTTTAACGATTGTCTGTGTGGTAGGAGTCTTTCTCTTTTTAAATCGATCGCGCTGGGGGTTACGCATTCGGGCTGTTACGCAAAATCGTTCCATGAGTGCTTGTTTAGGTATCCCGACGAATCAAGTGGATGCGTTAACTTTTGCCATTGGATCTGGGTTAGCGGGAATTGCGGGTGTTGCCATTACGCTGTTAGGGTCTGTGGGCCCTAATACCGGACAGAATTACATTGTGGACACTTTTATGGTGGTGGTTGTCGGCGGAGTGGGCAACTTGTTTGGGAGTATTATTGCGGCCCTGGTGATTGGGGTTGTCACCTATATTGTGGGATCGGGGACTATTCCCCTGTTGCTGGGATCGTTGCAAAGTCCGGTGTTGCAACCGCTCATTGATATTACTTCTTTCTTTGAAAGCACCAGTATGGCCAAGGTGCTGGTGTTTGCCTTAATTATTGCCTTCTTGCAATTCCGACCATCGGGGATTTTTGCTCCGAAAGGACGCACCGCAGAGTTATAGCAGTTATCGTCTGAAGGCAGACGGCAGACGGTTGGAGGTTGGAGCGTTAGCACCCTGTATTGCATCAGAAGTCAATGTTATTGAGTAAGGTTTTATGTCTAGTCAAGTGTTGAGTCGTAGTCAAGGGTTAAAACGTCAGAAACGACGCAAGTTAATGATTGAGGGTGTGGCTATTGTTGCGATCGCGTTTTTGCTTCTCCTCCTCCTACCCGCCATTTTACCGGAATTCCGGCTCAAGTTGCTGGGGCGGTTTCTCTCCCTTGCGATCGTTGCCTTGGGAATTGATTTAATTTGGGGATTTACCGGGTTACTCAGTTTAGGTCATGGTATCTTTTTTGCCTTGGGGGGGTATGCTTTTGCCATGCACCTGAAAATGCAACTCCCCGAAGGCGAAATTCCCGACTTTTTCACCCTTTACGGGGTGTCCGAGTTGCCTTGGTTTTGGCAACCCTTTGGGTCCTTTCCCTTTACCCTCATTGCCATTTTTCTGATCCCGGCCATTGTTGCTGGCCTTTTGGGGTATTTAGTGTTCCGTAACCGTATTAAAGGGGTTTATTTCTCCATTTTGACCCAAGCGGCCTTAATTGTCTTTTTTAACTTCTTTAATGGACAACAAAAGCTGATTAACGGCACAAATGGACTCAAAACCGATACTGAAGAATTATTTGGGATGGTGGTGAGTTCTTCTCCCGCACAGATGACATTTTATAGTCTTACAGTGTTCTTTTTGGTAGCCATGTATCTCCTCTGTCGTTGGTTAACCAGTGGACGTTTTGGCCGCTTATTAATTGCGATTCGAGACGATGAAAGTCGGGTGCGGTTTTCGGGGTATAATCCCACCGGGTTTAAGGTGTTTGTCTTTGCGGTTTCTGGTGCGATCGCAGGAATTGCCGGGGCCCTCTATACCGTACAATCCGGTATTATTACCCCCAGTGCCATGGAAGTGCCGTTCTCAATTGAAATGGTCATTTGGGTGGCCGTCGGAGGTCGAGCAACCTTAGTAGGGGCAATTTTTGGCGCAGTTTTAGTGAACTTTGCCCGAACTTTATTAAGTGAGCAATTTCCCGAAGTTTGGCTCTTTTTCCAAGGTGCATTATTCTTAATCGTTGTCACCGTCCTACCCAACGGAATTATTGGTTGGTTACGGAGTTGGGGTTGGGAAAAAATGCAACATTGGTTTGGATTTAAATCCTATGTGGTAACATATCCCAGTTTAGAAACTGATCCGCAAGTTCAACAAGAAAAAGAGCAGTTTGAAGAATAATTTATAATGGACAATTAATAAAGTCAAACACTTTTTAAACTGGGTTTCTCCCAGTGAGCAAAAAATACTCTAATCCCTTTCCCAGTTGCAGAATTGCCTCCTAGCACATACCAATTTAAATGCACAACCGCTTAATGGATAATTACAACTTTATTGGGTAAAATTGTCTTATGGATGAGAAAATACTTGAAATTGATAATTTAACAGTTAGCTTTGATGGGTTTAAAGCACTCAATCAACTTAATTTAAGCATCAATACCGGAGAATTACGGGTTTTAATTGGCCCCAATGGTGCAGGGAAAACTACATTACAAGATGTTATTACCGGGAAAGTTAGACCCACCGAAGGAAATGTTTACTTTAAAGGAAAAAGTCTAGTCGGTTATAAAGAGCATGAAATTGCTCGTTTAGGGATTGGTCGTAAATTCCAAACCCCTCGCATTTACTTAAATTTAACCGTGCGAGAAAATTTAGATTTAGCTTGTAACCGAAATAAAAACTTATTGAGTACCTTAATGGGTCGTATTTCGTCGGGAGATAAACGTAAGGTAGTAGGATTATTAGAAACCATTGGACTTACTGCAAAAGCTGATTTATCAGCAAATTTGCTCTCTCATGGAGAAAAACAACGCTTAGAAATTGGAATGTTAGTGGCACAATCTCCAGAATTATTATTAGTAGATGAACCCGTAGCCGGATTAACCGATGAAGAAACAGAAAATGTAGGTTCATTATTACTCGCTTTAGCCGAAAGTCACTCTATTTTAGTTATTGAGCATGACATGGAGTTTGTGCGACAAATTGCGCGGACTGTAACAGTCTTACATCAAGGTTCATTACTATGTGAAGGCACAATGGAAGAAGTCCAACATAACCCCCGTGTGATTGAAGTCTATTTAGGAGAAACACCGGAAATAGTTGATAGTTGATAGTTGATAGTTGATTGTTCTTCGTTTACCCCATCTCCCAACTCCCAACTCCCCCATCTTTCATTACTAATTACCAAAAACAATGAGCCAAATTGCCCTAGAAAAACCCAAAACCCCCATGTTGCAGATATCAGGACTCAATGTGTATTACGGGGAGAGTCACATTTTACGAGATGTTGATCTGACCGTAAACTCAGGAGAAATGGTTTGTTTAATTGGTCGTAATGGAGTAGGCAAAACCACCCTCTTGAAAAGTATTATGGGGATGTTACCTGCTCGTCAAGGGACAGTGGCCTTGCACCAAAACCCCATGAACCGTCTAACCCCCGATCGCCGTGCTAGACTAGGCATTGGTTATGTTCCCCAAGGTCGGGAAATTATCCCCCGTGTCACCGTTGAGGAAAATCTCCTGTTGGGACTAGAAGCGAATCCCAAAGTGAAGAAAAAAACCATCCCTCCCGCAATCTTAGAGTTATTTCCCGTCTTAGAAAGTATGTTAGGCCGCATGGGGGGAGACTTGAGTGGAGGACAACAGCAACAACTTGCGATCGCGCGTGCATTAATGGGGAAACCGCAACTCCTCCTCCTCGACGAACCCACCGAAGGCATTCAACCCTCCATTATCCTCGAAATTGAAGCCGCCGTGCGTAACATCATCGAAACCACCGGAATTTCCGTCCTATTAGTCGAACAACACCTCCATTTTGTCCGACAAGCAGACCGCTATTATGCCATGCAAAAAGGAGGAATTGTCGCCTCTGGACCCACCCAAGACCTTAGCCAAGAAGTCATCCAAGAATTTTTAGCCGTATAATAGCTGAATACTTACCATCTATCAACCCGTTAAACAGGGGTTTCAGCTATTAGCCTTGGGTTTCAACCCAAGGTTATTATTGAATTTACCATCTATCTATCAACCCGTTAAACACGGGTTTCAGCTATTAGCCTTGGGTTTTAACCCAAGGTTATTATGCTATTTATGGACTATCACCCATCACCCATCACCCATGATTAGACTTTTGCGGTTTACTGGGTTTCTCCCGCGGCCCTTGATCCCGTGATCCTTGGGGTTTGCGAGGGGGGCGTTTTTTACCCTTAAACTGGCCTTTCCGACCTCCAGCAGGTTTCATAAAGCCAAAATCGTGGGCCTCTTGAATGATTAAATCAGACCCCTGACGGACGACATGGAGTTCCCAAAAATGCTTTAACGGACGTTCCGGGAGGAGTCCCTTGAGTTGCAGCGTGAACTTCTTAGGAGGGGTTTTCTTACGGGGGGTTTGCTGAATGCGCACCACCACCTTTTCCTCCTCAAAGGAATAGTAAACCACCTCACCTCGGATCGAGAAGTAACCATCCTGGGAATGCAATTCCGCAATTTTCCCTAAATTAGCAGCTTCTTCCTGTTCCTCCTTCGTATGCAGCAATTCCGGTTCCCAAACCCCAGTAATCTGGATATGCAGTTGCTCATCATCCTGTCGGGTGCGCGGATACACCACCCACAAATGGGATTGACTCAAATCTAAATGATTCTTAACCAAACTGATCACCCGACCTAAAAGGACAGCATCCAACTCTGTGCCATCATCCGCGATGACTGTTCCCTTCGTCTGTTGCTCCTCCGAGGGGTGATAACGTCCCTGCACCAAACCAATAGCGCGATATTGTCGAGCTTCACTGGCCGGGGGAATGGGTTGTTTACGAATCTTGCGCTCAGGGAGAGTTTGACCCTCAGTATCTGGGGTCGGAGTGTTGTTATTCATAGCAGTGCTTTCGTTGGCACTAGACGGCATATTAGACACGATTGATCGAGATGTCATAATGGGTGGACGGGTTAAAAAAAGCGGGAAAACGGACAAATTCCCTTGCTCAGTGACAGATGAAGACTCTGACCCGGTTTCGGTTTCAGAAGACTGTCTCCTTCACAATAATTTAATACATGAGAACAGTCATCATAATATATATAGCCTCATCTCACCGCGCTGGCGATCCTAAACGCCAGTGAGAAATGTCACCAGAGCCTTACAATAACTGGATGTCTGCTTATTTTACTCAATGCAGAGGATGAAACCGTATATCCGTATAGTTTGGCCAAGACTCCTCCACCAATCATGGTTAAAATGGGATGAGATACTGTTTGTAGCTGCAAGAGCGATTGATTCTGTGAAAACTACTCGACCTCGAAATCGCTGGCTTTATGTCGTGTTAATTTTGGTCATCCTCATCTTTGTGGGGGTGTCCCTATTACCTGCGCTCGAAAGTGCCTTACAGGCCAACCAGTCGGCCTCCTCCTCTGCATCTCCGGTCCAGTCCCCCACCCCTTCCCAACAGGAGGAACTCGCCATGCAAGCGAGGGGCTATCAGATGGTGCTAGAACGCGAACCTGACAACACAACCGCCCTAGAAGGGTTAATCGAGGTTCGCTTACAACAAGGACGCTTAGAGGACGCTCTAGCCCCCTTAGAACGCCTCGCCAAAACCAACCCCCAGCAACCAGACTATTGGATTTTATTAGCCCAAGCGCGACGACATCTAGGGAATGATGAAGGAGCATTTCAAGCCTACGAACAGGCATTACAGAACAATCCCGGCTATATTAAAGCCTTACAAGGGATGGTCGCCCTCCAGTTAGAAAAAGACCGGCCAGAGCGAGCCATTGGCCTCCTCGAAACCACCCTACAAACCGCCGCCCAAGCCAATACGGCCCAACCGGGGAGCATTGACGTGGCCTCGGTACAAATGCTCTTAGGGCGAGTCTATGAGCATGAGGAGCGTTACACGGAGGCCATTACCGTGTATGACAAAATTATCGACAATGATCCCCAGGATTTTCGCCCCGTCTGGGCCAAAGCAGAAATTCTCAAGGAACGGGAAAATTATGAGGAAGCGAAAAGCCTGTATAATCGAGCCTTAGCTATTGCTCCGGCTAAATATAAAGACCAGATCAAACGCATGGCCGAAGCGATTCCTGATTCATAAAGGAGATGGGGAGCATTAACTCTGTATCGCAACCAGTCGTTCATCCTAACTATGATCAGAAATATATCTTGATGAACAATACAAGTGAGTTGAATCAGCAGTAATGAAAACAGAATAAGAGGGATAGAAAATGGAAACCAGCCTCACAGAGTTAAAAACCCCGAATGTCATTGAAAAATCCTTACCCGACCATACCCAACTCCCTTGTGAAGATGGTACATTTGTGAAGAACTTTCAAGAACATCCCCAAACTATTATTCTCACGGACTCTATTGGTCCAGTCTTACAACAAATTCATCCTGACGGACAATATGCCATAGGACAGGACAGTGGTATTTATTGGCGCATTACAGACCCCCCAGAACGAGGTTCAGAAGCACCGGATTGGTTTTATGTGCCTAATGTTCCCCCTCTGTTAAACGGTCAATTTCGCCGTTCCTACGTCCTCTGGCAAGAACATATTGCACCGTTAGTGACTATAGAATTAGCCAGTGGTGATGGGTCAGAAGAACGGGACAGCACCCCCCTTTCTCGAACTAATGGAGTCACAAAACCGGGGAAGTTTTGGGTGTATGAACAGGTGATGCGAATACCCTATTACGGAATATTTATTATGAGTAGTGGGACATTGGAGATGTATCACTGGAATAATGGTCGTTATGAACTTTTAACCCCTAATGAACAAGGCCGGTATTGGGTAGAACCGTTGGGAGTATTTTTAGGACTGTGGCAAGGGAGTTATCAAAATCAAGAGCAGTTGTGGTTGAGGTGGTGGGATAGTGAAGGAAATTTGTTGTTAACCGGGGAAGAAAGAGCGGTTTTGGCACAACAGGAACGGGATGCTGTACAACAGGAACGGGATGCTGTACAACAGGAACGGGATGCTGTACAACAGGAACGGGATGCTGTACAACAGGAACTGCAACAGGAACGCGATCGCACGTCTCAACAACTCCAGCAGGCCATTTCTCGTTTTGCCAGTCTAGGACTGAATCCAGAACAAATTGCGGAGACGTTAAATTTATCGGTAGAGGAAGTGCAAGCCACGATCAACTACAATCAACCGGAGTAGAGTGAAAAATTATGGCTAACCCGGTAATTGCGATCGCACTCGATAGAGTATTGTTGTAAAACGTAGGAGAAACTTGATCGTCAGAGTCTAAAAAGGCAATTGTGCCACGAATCCTTTAAACTTGAGTCTGTAAAGCAACAAGGAGACAATGAGTAACACCCAAACCCGCAAAGCAGATCATCTGCGGATTTGTCTTGAAGAAGATGTGCAATTTCGCCGCAATACCAACGGGTTAGATCGGTATCGGTTTGAGCATTGTTGCCTCCCAGAATTGGATTACTCGGAAATCGACCTCTCTACCCAGTTTCTCAATAAACCCCTCGGCGCCCCCCTACTCATTTCCTCCATGACTGGGGGGACCGAGCAGGCCAAAACCATTAATTTCCGCCTTGCAGAAGCCGCCCAGAGGCACAAACTCGCCATGGGGGTGGGGTCCCAGCGTATTGCGGTAGAAAAGCCCGATCTGGCCAATACCTTTGCGGTGCGTTCTGTTGCTCCGGATATACTCCTGTTTGCCAATTTGGGGGCGGTGCAACTGAATTACACTTACGGTGTCAGCGAATGTCAGCGTGCAGTGGATATCCTCGAAGCGGATGGGTTAATTCTCCACCTCAACCCCCTACAAGAATGTATCCAACCCAACGGGGATAGAGATTTTAAAAATTTACTTGACAAAATCCAAAAAATATGCAGTAAACTCCCCGTTCCTGTGGTTGTCAAAGAAGTGGGAAACGGGATATCGGCCTCTGTAGCCCGTCAACTCCTGCAAGTGGGGGTAGGGGGGATAGATGTGGCGGGAGCAGGGGGGACTTCTTGGGCTAAAGTAGAGAGTGAGCGTGCTGAACAGTCTCTCCAGCAACAACTGGGCAAAACTTTCGCTGACTGGGGTATCCCCACTGCGGACTGTCTCACCAGTATTCGCAGTTTATACCCTTATGTCCCCCTCATTGCCTCTGGAGGATTACGCAATGGGCTAGAAGTGGCTAAAGCTGTTACCTTGGGGGCAGATTTAGCAGGGTTAGCCTTCCCCTTCCTCCAAGCCGCTTCCGAGTCTCCAGAAGCGTTGGAGGAGAGAATACAATTGTTAAAAGCGGAATTAACGACTGTTTTATTCTGTACTGGAAGTAGAACTCTGGGAGACTTAAAACAAGCAAGGTTAATTAGTTATTAATTCTTTGTTGTTTGTGGTTTCTTCTTGGGTATTAGTTGTGTGTTCAACTCCCCCAATTACCCATTACCGATTACCCATTACCAATTAATTTATGTGGTCTTTTCTTCGTCAAACACTCGCTAGTTGTCTCGGTTTCTTTGTAGCTTTGAGCTTGTTTTCTGTCTTAGGGATTTCGTCAGTGGCGTTAATTCTCTTTGGACTGGTTGAACCTGAAGAAACGGCGACGGTTAAAGATAAATCAATTTTAGTCTTGGACTTATCCCAACCTATCCAAGATACTGATCCCTTGGACTCTCTCCAACAAAGTATAGTGGGGGAAACTACCAGTAGTAGTCAGTTGCGGGATGTTCTCAAAGCTATAGAATTGGCCGCAGAAGATGACCGCATTGTAGGGTTATTGTTAGATGGGAGTCCGGGGAGCAATGGGTCAGGCTATGCTATTTTACAGGAGGTTCGTGAAGCGTTAGTGGAGTTTAAGGAGTCGGATAAATTAGTATTGGCTTATGATGTGAATTGGGGAGAGGGGGAATATTATTTAGGGTCGTTGGCGGATACGGTTTACATGAACCCTATGGGGGCTTTAGAGTTAAATGGGCTAAGTATTCAACAAACCTTCTATGCGGAAGCGTTAGAAAAGTTTGGGGTGGGGGTACAAATTGTCCGCGCAGGGGAGTATAAGTCAGCGATTGAACCGTTTGTGCGACAGGAGTTAAGTCAGGAGAGTGAAGAACAGTTTAGCGTCTTGTTGGGGGATGTTTGGCGTGATATTTTGGGGGTAATTAGTCAAGATCGGCCTACGACTTCTCAAGCGTTACAGGGTTTAGTGGAGAGTCAGGGGTTTTTGTTCCCCCAAGAGGCGAAACGCGCTAAGTTGGTAGATGAGTTGGCCTATGAGGATGAGGTGGCCAAGCGTTTACGGGAAGTAACGGAGCAAGAGGAGGAGGAGACGGGGTTTCGGCATATTTCGGTTGATAATTATTTGTTGGCCCAGAGTCCTTTGGATAAGGATAACTCGTCGGAGCAGAAAATAGCGTTGGTGTATGCACAGGGACCGATAGTGTATGGGGAAGGGGAGTTAAATGAGATAGGGAGCGATCGCGTGGTTCGTCAACTCCGCAAAATTCGAGATAATGAAGATATCAAGGCCGTAGTAGTCCGCATCAATAGTCCAGGAGGAAGTGCAACGGCCTCGGAGGTCATTTTACGGGAGTTACAACTGTTAAAAGAGGAGAAACCCATTGTTGTCTCTATGGGGAATTTAGCAGCATCGGGAGGCTATTGGATTGCTATGGGGTCTGATTATCTTGTGGCACAGTCTAATACAATTACGGGGTCTATTGGGGTGTTTGGGGTGTTACCGAATATCCAAGAAATTGCCAATGAGAATGGAGTGAGTTGGGATACAGTGAAGACTGGGCCTTTTGCTGATAGTAGCACGATTACTCGCCCGAAAACGGAAGCGGAAATGACTCAGTTTCAGGAAAGTGTAGATCGGGTGTATGAGTTATTTTTAGATAAAGTGGTGAAGTCACGGGACTTATCCCGCTCTAAGGTGGCTGAAATTGCCCAAGGTCGGGTATGGTCAGGGAAGGATGCGCAACGACTGGGGTTAGTGGATGCGGTGGGAGGAATTGAAACGGCGATTTTACAGGCCGCAGAAATGGCAGAATTAGGGGAAGATTGGCAGGTGGAAGAATATCAGACTAAACCCGACTGGGAGGAGTTGTTATTGCGTCGTTTTACGTTGCAACTGTCGTCCCGTTTCTCGACTGAAACTGATCCTATCACCAGTGAGTTTCAAGGACTCCAGCAACAGTTTCGCAGTATAACGGATTTTAGCGACCCCAAGGGGGTTTATTCCCGTTTACCGTTTGCTTTAATCATAAAATGAGTTGCGCCGCTCTCTAAAACCTACTCAAACTTGCTCATTTGATGTTTAGTTCCTAGATACCATACTACAACCTTACACCGATTACGAGTTATAGCTTACTACTTCCTGCTCTAATACTGGTGCTATGTTACAGCGTAACCCGTATGAGGTCGCATATAGGGAGGATGAAAAGCTAAAACAATATGCTCTTTCGGGACTCCCTTAGCTACTAATTCATCAGTAATCCCTTCTTCAATACCATCATGATGTATCCAAATTTTACCGTTATAAATTTCTACATGAACAAGGGTAGCGTGAATGCGTTTTTTTCCCTCCCATCCTTCGTGCATTAAAAGAAAATGGTTTTCCTCTTTATCAACAACAACATAGGTTCTGGTGTCGCCATACCGATAGGGGATACTCGCATAATAGGATAAAATTTGATAGATAAATTTGCGGTATTCGTTTAATCTATCCATTGTGTAATTTCCTCCTCCAGAGCATCAAAAATAATAAGTTTTATAATTCCATCACTGAGAATAATCTGCACAACTTCTTCGGCAAAAAAATTGGTAAATATTTCTTGATTAACAGCAAGATAGAGAGTACGTTCTGGCTCTAAGCGAGTGAGTATTTTGAGGTATAGAATATATTGCCCAATCGCATTTTCTAAATCTTTAATCAAAGATTGACTAATAAAACTTTTAATTTCAACTGCAATTTTTATGTCTCCTCGTTCAGCAGCAATCAGTTTTTCTGCTCCGAGATCGACAAATAAATCACGCTCTCCAACTCGTAAGCTCAAAGGATCATCCGTAATTACCCATCCTTCTTTTTCAACAAAAGAGCCGCGGGACTCCCCCACCTCGGAACAGGTGGGGGAGGAAAGCGGGTGATCAGAACCAAGCAGCACAACCTCACTTTTTCGTAACGTTTCAGTCGTTACACTGTCAGACCCAGCTAAATCAAAGAGATTTTAGCTGGGGACTTCTCCTGACATTTCCGTTAAACCAAAAATCTCTGAATGCTCCCCCCCATCACCATAGCATCCCAACCGAGCGAGACTGTGATACCATACTACAACCCCACAGGGATTACGGGTCATGGTTTCCTGCTCCAGAAACCTAAAAAAAATCTTAATCCGAAAGAGAGAGCAAACCCCGTCCAACCCCTTAGAGAAGTCCCACAAAAGCCAGATGAAAACTGAGCCAGATTGCGCTATTGTAGAATTGTGTAATACAACCTGATGAACTCCAAGGAGACAACCACTATCGCTAAGAAACAACCCGTTAACAAACAAATCCGGTCTGATCAAGTTTTGCTGATTGACCACGAAAACAACAACCGGGGAGTCACGGATACCAGCGAAGCTCTACAACTCGCCAAAAAAGTCGGCCTAGACTTGGTAATGGTGTCCAAACGCAAAGATGCTCCAGTCGCTAAAATTCTGGATTACGGGAAATTTCAATACCAACAGAATAAGCGTAACAAGCAAAGTTCCTCTAAAAATACCATGAAAGAGGTTAAATTGCGGCCTAACGTTGACGACTCCGATTATGATGTCCGCATCGATCGCGCTAAAACTTGGCTCGATAAAGGCAACTCGGTGAAATTCCAAGTCCGGTTACGAGGCCGAGAACATCAACACCGCGATCGCGCCATTGAACTATTAGAACGCATTATCGACGACTTGAAAAAAGTCGCCAAAGTCCAAACCTTTGACCGACGCTCTCTGATTTTACAAGTTATTCCTACATAATTAACTGAATATTTTTATCTAGGGTGAGCGGAACTCACTCTAAAATAATAGGGTGGGTCCATTGCCCACCCTACTCCATCTCCCCCACAACCCGTTAAAATCAGTCTCGTTTGTATTCGTAACACATCATGACCGACTACCGCACCGAACGAGACTCCATGGGAGACCGCCAACTCCCCAACGCCGCCTATTACGGCATTCAAACCCTCAGAGCCACCGAAAATTTCCCCATCAGTGGCCTGAAACCCCTCCCCACCTACGTGGATGCCTGCTTACTAATTAAAAAAGCCACCGCCACCGCCAACGGGGAACTCGGCTGCATTCCCCAAGAGATCAGCCAAGTCATTATACAAGCCGCCGATGAAATCCTCAAAGGTCAACTGCGGGAGCAATTCGTGGTGGATGTTTACCAAGCAGGGGCCGGGACATCCCACCACATGAACATTAACGAAGTCCTCGCCAACCGCGCCTTAGAACTCCTCGGCGATCGCAAAGGCAACTATCAGCGCGTCAGTCCCAACGACCATGTAAACTATGGCCAATCCACCAATGATGTCATCCCCACCGCCATCCGCATTGGGGGACTGTTGGCCTTAACCCATACCCTCTATCCCGGCCTAGACAAAGCCATTGCCGCCTGTAACCAAAAAGCCGATCAATTCCAAGATATCGTCAAATCCGGTCGCACCCATATGCAAGATGCCGTCCCCATTCGCCTGGGGGAAACCTTCCGCGCTTGGGCCCGCATTCTCAACAGCCACCTCAGTCGCCTGAAACAAGCCGCCGAAGACCTCTATATCCTCGGTATTGGTGGCAGTGCCACGGGAACAGGCTTAAACACCCATCCCGACTACCGCTTTCGCGTCACAGAACTCCTAGGGGACTATCTGCAACTCCCCCTACAACCCGCCCCCCATCTCATGGCTGCCATGCAGAGTATGGCCCCCTTTGTCAGCGTCTCTGGTGCCTTACGCAACCTAGCCCAAGACTTAGTAAAAGTCTCCCATGACCTCCGCCTCATGGACTCTGGGCCCAAAACCGGCTTTCGGGAAATTCAACTCCCTCCCGTTCAACCCGGTTCGTCTATTATGCCAGGGAAATATAACCCGGTTCTTGCGGAAATGATCTCGATGGTGTGTTTCCAAGTGATAGGCTATGATACCGCCATTACCTTTGCGGGCCAAGCAGGACAACTGGAACTTAACGTGATGATGCCCCTCATTGCCTATGATCTCATTCATAGTATTGAAATTTTGGGGAATGCTATTCATGCCTTAGCCGAGAAATGTTTGGTGGGGATTGAAGTAAACCGCGATCGCTGCTTAAACTATGCAGAAGGCAGTTTAGCCCTCGTCACCGCCTTAAACCCCCATATCGGCTATCTCAACGCCGCCGCCGTCGCCAAAGAATCCCTCGAAACCGGGAAACCCATCCGGCAAATTGTCCTAGACCAAGGATTAATGAACGAAAGCGACCTGGCCCAAGTCCTAGACTTAACCCGCATGAGTGGGGGACCCGAAAAACGCCACTAGCATTACCCCTCCCCCCCAACGCCCGTTTTCCCGATTTGATTTCTCCTTGACCGTAGCAAACGGGAAAACGGCATAATAGAACAGCACCTAGTTTTGATCTCCATTAGTTTTTATGCGCCGTTCTCGTCGTTGGTTGCTGTCTGCTCTCTTAACTCTGTTTACCCTGTTCCTCACCGTCTCCTGTAGTCTCGGCAGCAATGACACGGCTGCCATCCGAGTCGGGTCTAAAGACTTTGCGGAACAATTGATTATTGGCGAAATGTACGCCTTAATTCTCGAAGATCACGGCTACACAGTAGAACGTAAACTGAACCTCGGTGGCACATCTGTGGCGCAAACGAGGCTGGAAAAAGGAGAAATTGACCTTTACCCCGAATACACCGGAACCGCTCTGATTAGTGTGTTAAAACTGCCTGTGAGCAGCGATCAGGCAAAAGTCTATCAAACGGTCAGTAAAGGATACAAAGAGCAATTTAACCTCGTCTGGCTGAACCCCTCCCCCATGAATAATACCCAAACCCTAGTCATGACTCCAGAGGAGTCAGAACAGTTAGGAATTGAAACGATTTCTGATCTGGTTGCACAAGATAATCAAATTATCATGATCGGCCCCCCGGAATTTCAAGAACGAGAGGACGGACTACCTGGTTTAGAAGAAGCCTACGGGGAATTTGATCTCCAACAATATATTCCCGTTGAACCTAGTTTACGCTATCAAGGGTTAATCGAAGGAGAGGCGAATGTGGCAGTGGGATTTAGTACCGATGGGGAGATTAGCGCGTTTAATTTAGTGATGTTAGAGGATGATAAACAATTATTTCCCCCCTATCAAGTAGCCCCAGTGGTTCGTCAAGAAACCCTAGAGAACTATCCTAAAATCCGCAAACTCCTCAACCCCGTTACCACCCGTCTCACCAATGAAACTATGCAACGTCTCAATTATGAAGTGACCGGAAAACAACGAGACCCCGTTGAAGTGGCTAATGAGTTTTTACAGTCAGAAGGGTTGTTGGAATAGTTAATAGTTAATAGTTAATAGTTGAAAATTGAAAATTTGAATTAAAAACCAACAAGCAAAAACCAACTATGAACTCCGCACCGGAAGTTCTATAATAAACTTCGCCCCATGATCCGACTCGCACCAAATTGTTCCGTGATGTTTTTCCGTGATAATTTGATAACTAATGGCTAACCCCATTCCAGTCCCTTTCCCAATGGGTTTGGTAGTGAAAAAGGGATCAAATAATTGCTCTCGTTTATCTTCTGGCAACCCTAACCCATTATCCTGAATAGTAATCCGAACCCGATGGTCTGCTTTTAACCATTCTGTGGTTAATGTAATTTGATTGGGATTTGCCTTAATATCTTCTAAGGAACGATGCTCATTATATTCCTCTAAGGCATCAATGGCATTAGCCAACAGATTCATAAACACCTGATTTAAAGGCCCTGGATAACATTCTACG
Source organism: Spirulina sp. CS-785/01 (assembly GCF_028330525.1). GTDB lineage: Bacteria > Cyanobacteriota > Cyanobacteriia > Cyanobacteriales > Spirulinaceae > JAQMSD01. The sequence goes on along the minus strand of NZ_JAQMSD010000105.1, from coordinate 14,276 downwards.
TCCGGTAACTCTCCATATTGTTTAAGGATTTCAATGGCCGGACGGGTTGATTTGGCTTTTAAACGGTTGCCTAAAATGACTAAGGTACTATCTATCCCTTCGTGTAAGTTAACCGCCTTCATTTCACTCTCATCTAGTCGAGAGAAAGTCCGCAGGGAATGGACGATCTCTCGAATGCGACTGGCCCCGACTTTCATAGAGCCTAACATTTTCGGTAAGTCTTCTAAGAGAAAGTCTAGATCAATATCTTCGGCGGTTTCGGCAATTTCTTCGACGGGGGTAGGATAATGTTGGGCGTATAAGTCCAACATATATAGAATCTCTTGAATATAGTTCTCGGTGTGGACAATGTTGCCGTAAATGAAATTCACCGGGTTATTAATTTCGTGGGCTACTCCGGCCACCAACTGGCCCAAACTGGACATTTTTTCACTTTGGATGAGTTGGGTATGAGTATCTAGGAGTTGTTGGTGAGTTTGCCGTAATTTTGCGAGGGTGGCTTCGAGTTGTTGGGATTTTTCTTTTTCTCGTGTTTCAGACTCCTGTAAGGCTTTGTTCAGTTTGGCCAGTTTATCGGTTTTTTGCAGAGTGATTTTATGAATGGCTTCCCGTAACGCTAAGGCCGCCTGAATTTCGCTATCTTGCCAGGGGATGGCGGTGAGTCTCACGGCTTCTTTCCACAGTTTGAAGGACTGACGGGGAGAGAGGACGAAATCCCCGTTTTCGCCTTGTTGGATGGACTGTTGGGGGTTGCCTGCCCATTTTACGGTTTGAATGACTTCGGGGCGAAACCAGAGGATATATTTGGGTTGGGTGTCGGAGAGGGAAAGGGCGAGGAGTCCACTGGCTACGGATTTGAGGGATTCATAGGCGGGGTTGAGGGCGGCGAGGGAATGGGTGGAGAAGAAGGTTTCGGGTTTTTTCTCGCTGTCTAGCCAGGTGATCAGTTGGCGAATTTCGGCTAAGTCGGGGGTACTGCCGAGGGTTTGACAGTCGCCATCTACATAGACGGCGGCCCCTTTGGCGTTTACTAAGTCGAGGAGGTTGGGTTGATGATCTAATAATCCTTCTACCCAGTTATCGGCGACGCTGAGATGGGAGAGGAGTTGCCCTTGGATGGCGTTGAGTTCGACTTGGTAGTCGTATTCGGCTTGGCTTTTTTTGGAGGTGAGTTCGAGAGACACCACTTGGCCGAGGAGTTCACAGGCGGCCCGGAGTTGATAATGGGTGGTGATGGGGGTTTGGTGGTGACAGGCGATGAGGCCCCAGAGATGCCCGTTTTGGACGACGGGAATGGCGACGGAGGCGGCAACCCCCATGTTTTTCATGTATTCCTGATGACAGGGGGCGACTCCTCGCAGGAGGGTGGCACTGAGATCTGTGTTGTTTTGGGTGATGGGGTTGGAGTCGGGGATGAGTTGGGCCGGGTTGGCTTGGGCGTTGGCGATGACGCGCAGGCCGTGTTGGACAAAGAGTTGGCGGACGGGTTGGGGGATGTCGAAGGCGGGATAGTTGAGGCCCAGGAAGGGTTTGAGGTTGGTGCGTTTGGCTTCGGCGAGGACGGTCCCGTGACCTTCGGGGCTAAATTTATAGAGCATGACTCGATCGAGTTTGGTCAGTTGCCGAATTTCTTGGACGGTTTGCTGGTAGAGTTGCTCTAGGTCTTGGGTGTTGCGTAATTGCGCGATCGCATTCTGAACCAGATGATAAAAGTCCAGAAAGTTCACCTGGTCTTGAGGGGAAATAGGCTCCAGTTCTAACAAGACTAAGTTATCGGGCAAACTATGAACCATCCCTTCAAACTGCCGGGTTTCTTCTCCCACTGTCACGGTTAAGTTAAGGGGGTTCAGGGTGTTTAAGTCTTCTTCGGTGAGGGAGGACTGGAGGGGGGCCAGTTGCTCTGGATCTAAAAATTGTTGTAGGGGATGATTTAATAAACTTTCGGGATGAATTCCGAGGATTTTTAACGTATTATCACTAACCTGAATAATCTCTAAATGAGGCTGTTGTAAGACCATCAGAAGACCATGGGGCTGAATCCGGTTCAGTCGTTGGATGGTGTCTTCTGTCCGTAAATGGGCTAGCTTGGGTTGTTGGAGTTGGGTTAAAATAACAGAATTCATGGCGAAAGTAAAAAAGAGGGTAATGGATAGTTTTTGGTTTTAAATCTTGCTTCTCCTATATAAGTAGTATTTTATTTTTAAAGTAAAATTTTCAAGGCTTTAAGGGCTTATAAACTTCAGTAATTTTGCTCAGAAAATGAAACTTTTGACGGATAGGCAAAACGCCCTTTTTTTGCTATCTCTCGATAGAGTGCTGTAAACTCCCGATCAATCGTTGATCCCTGATGCTTTACTTTTCTTCATATTAAGGTAACTACTTATATTGCAAGAGAAGTTAATAGCAGGAGAATTAACCTCTCTATCTTTAGATATAACTCAAAATCAAGGTTTTAGAAAAAAATGTTAAGAAATGAAATAAAAAAATAGAGAGAGAAAGGAGAGGTTACTCAAAAAGCTGGTTAAGATGAGTAACAGCGAAGGCAATCGCAGATACAACGAAGCTAGAGGAGCAAAACACCATGACCTTGTTACTTGCGGGAGATATTGGCGGCACAAAGACTATTTTGCAGTTAGTTGAAGCTACAGACACGGGGTTAAATCCTCTCTACAAGAATAAATATCCTAGTCAGAAGTTCCCCGATCTGACTCCCATTGTGCAAACCTTTCTCCAAGAAGCGGCCAAGGAGTTAGGCCAACCCCCAGAACCCAGTAAAGCGTGTTTTGCCATTGCTGGGCCAGTGGAAAAGGATCATTGCATCCTCACTAACCTTTCTTGGGAATTAGAAGGCCGTCGCTTAGAAAAAGACCTGAACATTAGTCACATCACCCTGATCAACGACTTCTCCGCCATTGGTTATGGTATCTTTGGACTCACCGAAAATGATCAACACATCCTCCAAGATGTTCCTCCTGATCCTAACGGACCCATAGCCATTCTTGGGGCAGGGACAGGACTGGGACAGGGGTACGTCGTCCCCCAAAGCGGTGATTATCGGGTCTTTTCCTCAGAAGGGGGTCATGTGGACTTTGCCCCCCGTAACCTCCAAGAGTACCAACTCTTGGAATATATGAAAATTACGTACAATTTAGAGCGAATCTCCGTCGAACGTATTGTATCGGGACAGGGGATTGTAGCGATTTATAATTTCCTGAAAACCCAGGGGGAAATCCCCGAATCTCCCGAAATTGCCAAAAAACTGGCTGATCCCAACGAAGATTTCGGAGTTGTAATTACTCAAGCGGGTTTAGCCAAAGGGGATGACCTCTCCGAGGCAACTATGAACTTGTTTGTCTCCCTCTACGGGGCAGAAGCGGGCAATATAGCGTTAAAATTCCTTCCCTCTGGGGGGCTTTACGTTGCCGGAGGGATTGCCGCGAATATTGTAAATTTACTTCAAGAAGGGGACTTCTTACCCTCCTATTACAACAAAGGCCGCATGACTCCCCTTCTCCACAACATTCCCATCCGAGTCATCACCAACCCCCAAGTTGGGTTAATTGGGGCAGGAATTTGCGCGTCTCGGTTGTAAGATTGATATGCAATCCCCTTGATGAGTATGAAATCAGTATGTTGCAGGTTTGTGGAGTAAATGCTAGTTACGGTCGTTTACTGTTTAGTTCCCCGTTTGTTAAATATCCAAGGTAGCACCCATTTGGCGATCGCCCAAAAAACAATAGCACAAGCTGCACTCAACAAGACCGCAATGGTAAAGGGATGCAAATGGTTGTGTTTTGGACTTGGCCAAGACATGGGTTTTTTAAAGATTAAAGCAGAACTAGAGGCCACAATTGCACCTGCGGCCACTCCTACCCCAATCGCTTGAATGTGATCTTGCAGTTTTTGGTTTTGTTTTTGAATCTCACGATCTCCTTCTGCTTGGTCAATTTCCACCAATCCCCGAATGGTATTAATTGCGGCATCTAACAGCCGTTCCCCTTGCTGAAGATACAGTAAATCTGCCTTAATTTGCCGTTGGTATCTTTGAAAAGTGCGATCGGCCTTGTCTCGTAAAATCCCTAAATCACTTTGACTATTAACCTCCATCCGGCTTAGAGTATCCAGATAATTTTGCTGATTAATCTCAATCGTATTCTGAAAATTTCCTAAACTGCGAATCTGTTGGGAATACCCCAAAGATAAGTCTAATAGATTTTTGATTTCCTGTTTCAATAACTTTAAATCTTTCTCCGATAAATCCGGCTGTACACTTGGAGGAATATTGGTGGGAAATTTCTGAATCGTCTCCTCAATTGTCTTTATCTTCTCCTGAGATGCTTTATATTCCTTGCGACTATCTATAAAAACTTGCCGATTTTTATGGTCATATAAAAAGAGTTCTGGCAAATCCCACTGAATATCATTCAGTTTCTCTGTAGTGTCTTCAGCAAAAATCAATAAAATTAGAATTTGTCCATACTGGTGCTGTCGAAAAATACTTTTATATTCATAAATATAGCCCCCTAAAAATTCCCCTGACTGGTAAAATGGTGGTGCTTCTTCTAAAGATTTAATTCCCAAAAACTGCTTTAATATCTCATCAGCAGCAGATTTTAAACTCTCTGCCGTATCGGGACGACTTTGGGCAATAAAACCACTTAACAAAATTGTACTGCCCCAAAAGGCTTGGCTGAGAATTTCGCTCGTTTCATCTTGAATATCTGGAGAAGTTCCGGCGAAAAAATCCTCTGGAGGTTTTAGTTGGGATAAATCGGAGAAATATATCTCATCATATCCTGACTTTTGCGGACGATAGAGTGTTAGAGAAAAACTATAAGTATCATTGAGAAACTGAGGATAAATGAATCCCTTATATTTCGGTGGCAAGGGTGTTCGGTAAATTCCTCTGCTTTGGGTATGGTAAATCAAATCAAAATTGGCTAATCCAGAATTGAGCATATTCGGGAAATCTTTCCGGAATTTTAAATTAATTTGCTTATTGTTTTCGTCTAAAATTTCGCACAAGTTTAACAGGTTTTGATAGTAAGATGTTAACGATTCAATTTCCAGATGACGTTCAGTAAAATCTGTCCGATGGACTTTTTTTAAGTGATAACTGAATAAGCGGATATTTAGGGCATAAATTGAGCCAGTATTTGCATTCATGGTCATCTCAACGCGAGTTTACAAAAAATTTATATTTTAGCCGAAGAAACGCTCATAATCATCATGACTACCAATCCAAAACCAAGTAACTGTGTTTTCGTCTTTGAAGCCCAAAGCTCGATAATTGCGCGTCACTCGCACTGACCAAATTTCCTCTTCTTGGTTAATGCGCTTAAAATGGAGAGACGGATGAAACGGATTTTCTGCCCATAGCCGATAAGCCTTACGCGCACGTTCCCGAACCTCATTATTAAGCTGACGATACTGTTGCCAAAATGAAGGCAAAACTTCAGATTTCATAGTTCCTCATAATCCATCCCCGTTGCTTTTCCCGCAGCGCGTTCTTGTTTCGCCCGTCGTGCTGCTGCAACTAAGGCGGACTGGGTGCGATTAAATGATTCATCCCACCGTTGTTCATCCTGTAAATCAGCAATATACTCGCGCACATGAGCAACCACTTGCCTTTGGATTTCATCGGGTAAATGCTCCACCATTTCTACTAAATCCGTGATAGCTGATGACATAACATTCTCCTAGTAATTAAACTTAACCCAATTAGGGTTTATGTTGACGATTGAGATTGTTGCTGTTGTTGGTTTTGAGCATCTTTGAGGGCAGAACGCAAAGCGGTATTGGTAATGGATTGTTCTGACTCTGGACGCGGAGGCGGAATTTTCTCATCAGGATCACCTCTGAAATTCTGTAAAGCTACCTTGATAGCATCATAATCATGGTCATCCAACCAATCTAAAATCACATCCTCAATGTTTTCATAGTCCTCATCTCCAAATTGAGCCAAATTTTGGTCGAGTTCTGCCCAGGTTTCTTGGGTACAATCGGCAAACATAGACGGTTGCTGGTGCAACAGTTCTAAAAATTTTGCGATCCGTTTTTTGCTCATCATGATTAGTGATGTTAGAGTAATGTTCTTGTCGGGTCTAATTGTCCATTGACGGTGAAAGCAGCCCAATAGAAGGCAGGGGCAAAAGGACGCTTTTTATTAAACAGTTTCAGTTCTTTTGCACATTTTTTAAGCTCACTATCCTCTAATTTTACTTCGTCTCGCAACCAAGTTAAAACGCCATCACGGGAGATGGTGCGTAACCAGTCTTGGGCGGCTTGCAATGCCATCACGACGGACGTATAGCGGGGTAACTCCTGATATAAGCGAATCATCAGGAGGGCGGCGGAAAACTCCTCAGCTTCCCACAGACTGGCGACCATTGTTCGTGTCCCTGCGTAGAAAAAGGCACTGGCTAATCCCACATAGTCATCAGTGGAGGGGGTTTCCACTAACCCGGTTTTGCAAGCGGAGAGGACTAAAAGACGACAGTTGGGGATATCCAGACTGGTGAAAATGTCCTCAAAGGTGAGTTTTTCTCGCTTGGCGAGGCGGAGATAAGAGTTGAGGGGGTCAGCTTCGTTAAATTCACCGTGACAGGAAAAATGGATGTAGCGGCTTTGCTGCAAGAAATCTCGGTTTTGCGGTTGTTCTAGGGCGGTTTTGGTGGCTTCGTTGTGGCTGAGAACCCGTTCGGGGTTGAACAGGCGACGCAATATTTCTACCTCGAAATCTGCATAAGTGAGGTCTTGGGTGGGGTTTTGTAGGGCAAAGAAAGAGGCCGAGGGTTCTTCTAGGGGAGGACGCTGCTGAAGGTTATTGAGAATTTGACAACTGGGGGCATATTGCACCGCGAATCTGTCTTGCAGGGGTTGACCCTCACCCCCGGCCTCTCTCCCAGAGGGCGAGGGGAGTGAGACGGGGAGAGCGTGGAGGGGGATGAGGTGTAGTTCCCGGTGGGGAATCAGGATAAGCTGTTGAATCTGGGATAATTTAGCCAGAATGGGGGGGAGTTGCAGGGCGGCGCTGAGGGTTGCGAGGCGTTGGGGGAGTTGGTCATTCCAGGTGGGTTGTCCGTAGTCGCTGCGGTAGTCGTTGATGGCTGTGTCGAGGGTTTGGCGGTCTGTGGCGCTGAAGTGGTGGGGGGTAATCTGGATTTGGTCGTCTTGGTGGGTGACGAGGAAGAGGTAAAACCCAGAGTCGGCTTCGCTGGGGAGATACCACTCGATGAGGGCGGTTTGGGGGTTGAGGAGGTGGCGCAAGTCCGGGAGTTGGGGGGGGACTTGTTGGGTGAGGGTAAAGTTGGGGTCGCCAATTTCGGCGAGGAGGTCTTGGAATTGCTGGTTGGCGGCTTGGAGTTGTTGGCGGATGAGCGTTTGGGGGGAGGGTTGGTTGGGGTGCTTATCAGTGGCGGGGATGAGATTGTCGCTGGAGGGGTAGGCGAGTTGTTGTTGGTAGATGGCGATTTGACGGCGCAGGTCGCTGATGCGTTGTTTTTGTTCGTCCGTGGCGTTTTTGGGGTAGAGGTGGGCGCTGTCGAGGAGTTCGATCAGGGTGCGGGATTTACTGCGTTCGACAGTAAGGAGGGCTTGGGGGTAGTCTTGGTGGTTGATGCAGGCTTGCACCATTTTTTCGTAGATATCGAGGGAGTTGGCGATGAGTTCCCGTTTGGTAGCTTCGGAGGTGGCCCAGTAGCGGCTTTGTTCGATGGCTAGGATGGCTTGGTTGTAGCCTTCGATGGCGATTTCCCAGTTTTGGAGGTTGTAGCCGAGGTTGCCGAGGTTGCGTGCGGTGTCGAGGCAGTCTAGGGGGAGGGCTGTGGGGGTGCGGACTTCTAGGGCGGCTCGGTAGGAGCGAATTGCCTCCTCGATATTGTCGGCTCGTTCTCCCCGGATGCGCCTCCAGTAAGCATTCCCCAAGTTATTTTGAGTCATTGCCCATTTATAGGCAAATGCCTCACGGGTACGAACTTCTAAAGCGGCTTCGTAGGCAGATATCGCCTTTTCTAGATTCTCCCCTCGTTCCCCTCTGATCCGGTCACTGTAGGCATTCCCCAGATTATTTTGGGTCGTTGCCCAATCTTGGTGAAATGCCTCACGGGTACGAACTTCTAAGGCGTTTTTGTAACAAGTGATCGCCTTTTCTAGATTCTCCCCTCGTTCCCCTCTGATGCGGTATAAGTAGGCTTCTCCCAGATTATTTTGGGTCATTGCCCATTTATAGGCAAATGCCTCACGGGTACGAACTTCTAAAGCGGCTTCGTAGGCAGATATCGCCTTTTCTAGATTCTCCCCTCGTTCCCCTCTGATCCGGTATAAGTAGGCATTTCCCAGATTATTTTGCGTCATTGCCCATTCATAGGGAAATGCCTCACGGGTACGAACTTTTAAGGCGTTTTGATAACAAGTGATCGCAATTTCTATATTCTCCTTTCGTTCCCCCCTGATGCAGTTTTTATAGGCAATCCCCAGATTGTTTTTGATCCTTGCCCATTCATAGGGAAATGCTTCAAAGGTATGAATTTCTAAGGCGTTTTGGTAACAGATAATCGCAATTTCTAGATTATCTGCCCGATTGCCTAATGGAAAATTTTTAATATCAATAGCAATAATGTTTAATAAGAAAGCGAACTCTTGATTTTGCTCAGAATTATCGAGATCAAGGGTTGAGTGAAACCATTGGGTGAGAATCTCTGCAAAGAAGAGATCCAGTTTCTCTTGATGCTGTGTCAAAAAGCGATAAACTACCTTGGGATTGCCGTTACTTTCAATTTCAACTCGCAGTAATTCCATTAAAAATTGCTCATACTCTTCTATTGTCCCTTTGGGTGGGGTGTCGCTACGTCCCTCTCCAGCAGTCTGGAGATATTCTGCCACCTGTTTCAAGCAATTTCCCAAAAACCACATTGTTTTATACCTCCTCCTGCAACTGTTGCGCTGCCTGCTGACACACCAACACAAACCCCTCATCAATCAATTGCCTGATGTTCATGGTAATTTCCTGGATAACAATGGAGATTTTATTTAGCTTCGTAGGCTGCGATCGCCCTTTCAAGGTTATCGGCTCACTCTCCCCTGATGCGGTTACTGTAGGCATTGGCTAAGTTATTTTGAGTGGTTGCCCATTGTTCGGGATATTTTTCTTGAGTCAATACAGAGGAAACCGTTATATAACCTGTAATGGCGATTTCTAGATTATCGGCTCGTCTGCCTAAGGGGAATTGTTGAATTAAAGTACAAAAAGCAAAAATAACTGCTGCAATACCAAAAGCTCGATTTTCCTCAGTTTCGCTGAAAGTGTGACTTGCCCATGCTTGCAAGACTTGAGCAAAGGTTTCATCGAGTTTATCAGTATTCTGTTGCAGTAAAGGATATATCACAGAGGGATTACCATTACTGTCTGAAGTCGCGTGCAATACCTCCATTAAAAACCGCAAATACTCCTCTGGTGTCCCCTGGGCTTGGGTAGCGCTGCGTCCCTCCCCGTCAGCCTGGAGATATTCTGCCACCTGTTGCGCGAGATTGAGCAGAAAAGCTGCCTCATTTTCCCGTCCTTCCCCCTGTAACCCTTCCGCCACCTGCCCACACACCTGCAAAAACCCCTCATCAATCAATTCCTGATGGTCTTGGAAGACTTGCCCTTCTTCCCCTCCAGGACAGGAGAATAAGTCTTGAATGAGGGAGAGATAGGCTTGGAGGCGTTGTTCGTTCATGGCACACCAACACAGTCAGAGAATATTATACTAATTGTTAATTGTTAATCGCACTAGGTTGCCAAATATTCCGTTCCGTGTGGGGGTGGAATAAGTGGATTTTTTCGGGAATCAAGGACAGCCAGATTTCTTCCCCCACCCGAACCCGATAATCGGAGAAGGTGCGGACTTGGAGGGTTATGCGGGGATCATGGGTGAGATGAACGGTGAGATAGGTGTCATTGCCCAATGCTTCCACTAAGTCCACTTGGACGGAAATATTTTTGGTGGCCGGGGGACTAATTTGCAGGTGTTCGGGACGAATTCCTAAGAGGAGGGAACGGCCATCATAGGGTTTTAAGACATTTTCCCAATGTTCGGGGAGGGTGAAGCGGAATTGGGGGTGGGTGATTAAAACAGGGGAGGTGACTTGGACTTCGAGGAAGTTCATTGGGGGTGAACCAATAAACTGGGCGACGAAGCGATTGGCGGGGTTATTATAGAGTTCGAGAGGCCGGGCAATTTGCTGGATTTCCCCTTGGTTCATTACGGCAATGCGATCGCCCATGGTCATGGCTTCGGTTTGGTCGTGGGTGACGTAGATGGTGGTAATGCCGAGTTTGCGTTGCAGTTTGACGATTTGAGACCGGGTTTCGGTTCGCAGTTTGGCATCTAGGTTTGATAGAGGCTCGTCCATGAGGAAGACTTGGGGATTACGAGCAATGGCCCGACCCAAGGCCACCCGTTGTTTTTGGCCGCCTGAGAGTTGTTTGGGGAGTCGGTTTAAGAGTCCTTCGAGTTGTAGGAGTTGGGCGACTTCTTGGACTCGTTCTGCAATTTTTTCTTCTTCACTGGAAATATATTGTAGTCCTCTAGGCAGCGATCGCGTCATGCCCACTAATGCCCGTTTCCCCCATGTTTCCCACGTTTTGGTCTCCACTTGGTCGGTTGTCGTTTGCATCCGTCGCAACCCAAAGGCAATATTGTCATAGACCGATAAATGGGGATACAGAGCATAACTCTGGAATACCATGGCAATATCCCGTTGTTTCGGGGGGAGATTATTGATCCGGCGTTCTTTAACATAAATATTTCCCCCTGTCAAGTCTTCTAATCCTGCGATCGTGCGTAACAGGGTACTTTTCCCGCATCCCGACGGGCCCACCAAAACCATAAACTCCCCATCTCGGACCGTGAGATCAATCCCCCGTAAGACAACTACTCCTTGTTGATCAGACGGACTTTTCTCCGACTGACGACTGGGAAAACTCTTATAAATCTTCTCTAATAAAACCTGTGCCACAGTACCTGCCCATAGGCGATAATCCGAACAATCATTTTAGCTCAAGTTGCGGGCTTCGTTAAAGGCGATCGCTAAATTTTAATGGCTGTAGGGGTACACCGCCAAGTGTAGCACACCTAAACCTTGGGTTGTAATCCAAGGTTTAATGCTAAAATTCTGTTTTTAACGGGTTGATTTACCTAAAAGACACTTAAAACATTCACCCCTTATAATATCAAGGTTTACGTAAGCTCTAAAGAGCTTACTACGAACTTATAAATCAGATTATTTTCTCTTACAATGTTAATTTAATTAAGTTAATGGTAGTTGATTGTAGGTTGGGTGAAGCGTAGCGTAACCCAACATCCCCCAGTGAAAAATGTTGGGTTTCACTCCCTTACACCCAACTTATACAGAAATATGAAATAGAGCTTACTATGAACTTAGAAAAAATGTAATTTCTTGCTCTTTGCACAGTTAAAGTTGAACATACCAAATCGTTTATTGCGGTTGGTTTAAGTTGCGATATCCTTAAAGAAACTCGCTTTCTCAGACAAAATCCCTGATAAAAATCCAATGAAATTTGCTGAAACAACCCTAAACTCAAACTCTCCTTCAACTGAGCTTCAGTAATCTGTAAATCTTGAAAATTAGACATTATTTCAGGTAATTTTTGCTCCATTTTCTCCCCTCCTCTTTTAACAAATCATCTCTACTGTAATAACAGATTGGGTTATGCTATTCATCGCTTAACCCAACAAACTCGATAATCAACTTATCTTCTCTTTGTGTCCTTTGTGTCTTTGTGGTTAACTCTCATTAACTCCCAAAAGATTGCCACATATTGAGAAAAGGTGCGATATGCTCCCGATAGGGTGTTAAAAAAATAGAGCGCAGGTAAACAAATAACCATCGTCAAGAGATACAATGCAGGGAGTTTCAATGCGGACACTAAAATTTGTAACCCCCCACTGGCCGATCCCATAATTGCGCCATATAAGGCAAACAAGATACAACTAGAAATTAAGAGGGAAAAAATCTGTTGCTCAAGGTTTTTCTTTTCCCGGACGTTATAGAAAAATTGGATGCGATCGCGCAAAATATCCATTAACGCGGCAAAATGGTTCATAGTCTTCCCCTTATAGTCAAAATTGCTCTAACTCTCCCTCGGCCAACTGGGGAAAATTTTGGGGAGAAATTGGGAGGAGTGTTACAAAACGTTACATGAACCAAAATGCACAGGAAACCCGACTACAACAACTCATCGAAACGGTGCAACAGCAACCGCGACGGAGTTTACAATGGCGAAAAGCCATCAATCAGCTATTGTTAGAAGTGCAACAACTTCCCAAGTTGGCCAAGTCCACCCATCCCGACTATGAAGAAGTGTTGGATGATGTCTTATTACGCTTTGCAGAGGAGATCAAAAACTTCCAACCCCAACACCAGTCTATCACCGCCAGTTTAACGGCTTGGATTAACGGCAAATTACGCCTAAAATACGCGGTCCGCGACTTACAACACCCCTACCGCAACCGCAGTCAGGGGACCCCCACCGCAAAAACAGAATTTCGTCAACAAACGCGAAAACCTCCCCTCTCCCTCGATACTCCTATTAGTGAGAAGGGAGGAGAAACATTCAGCGATCGCATTCCTGCTAACCTAGAAACAGTACAAGCGCAAATTCAAGCCGACCAAGCACAACAAACCGAACAAATTGGCCGTAAACTAAAAACATACATCCAACAAGACCCAGACAATCGCCTAAAAACCTGCCATCCTAAAGCACATCCCCGGTGCAATTGTCAAGTCCTCAGTCAAAGACTGTTACTCAAACATCCCCCTGATAAACTGGTAGCCATTGCTCAAGACTATCAAATCAAGTATCACACCCTGAACTGGCATTGGAAAAATAAAGCCCTTCCCCTTCTCCAGTCTATTGCTCTAGAGTTTGGTTATCACACTTCTGGAGATTCATGACAACAATTCCCCGTTTATCCATCCCCCTTGGCACAACCGCCCACCAGTACGCCCGTACCTTCGCCGCCGAACAAGCGACTCCAGAAAAGGGATTACAGGTGTACTTAAACACCTTGGCCGTGTGGTCCGTTTCCCGTTATTTACAGTGGTTAGAAGTCGAAACCGACTTAACCCACAGTGACAGTTGGAATGCGGCCTCTCGCGCATTATTTAACGTAGCTGATCTCACTATTCCAACTGTGGGAAAATTAGAATGTCGGCCCGTGCCAGAAGGAGAACAAACGTTTTCCCTCCCCCCCAGTTTACAGGGAAACCGTTTAGGGATTGTCGCCGTACAATACAATGATAACCTGCGGGACATGGAGCTTTTGGGGTTTTATCCCACCCCGGATACTATCCCTCCTGAACTGAGTATAACGGAACTGCGATCGCTCGACACCCTCCTAGAAACCCTCGACAATCCCCCCATCATCCTCAGTCACTGGTTAGACAACCTATGGACCACCGGATGGGAAAAACTCGAAAACTTAGTAACCCCCAAAACCCCTACATTTGCCTTTCGCAAATCTCCCCAAACCAGAGGAAAACAGCTTAACTTTACCCCACCCCTCCTCTTAATACTCTCCCTCACCCCAGAGTCAGACACCCAGTTACACCTCACCCTCCAACTCACCCCCCAAAACCCAGACATCCCCTTCCCCCACCCCGTAACCGTAAAAATCCTCACCGAGTCAGGAGAAATATTCCGAGAAATAGAAGTACAACCCGGAGATTATCGCCTACAATACGAATTCAGTGGAGAATACGGCGAAAAATTCAGCCTACAAATCACCCAACAAACAGACCAACTCCAAACCCACTTTATAATTTAACGTAAGTCAAGAAAAGTAATCTAAATACAAACATTTATAGTAGTCACTTGTAGTGACTTGTAGTAGTGACTTGTAGGTTGGGTGAAGCGCAGCGTAACCCAACACCCCCCAACAATCAACAATTAAATGAAAAATTGAGAGTTAAGTGACTTGTAGATTGAGTGAAGCACAGCGTAACCCAACATCCCCCAGTGAAAAACATTGAATTTCACTCCGCTTCACCAACCGTTCCTAGTAAGCTCTTTAGAGCTTACCATAAATAGTATTCAATACAAATCAAACCCACCTCAGATTAATCCCTCAACCCGTTTTCAACGGGTTTAAGCTCTTAGCCTTGGGTTTCAACCCAAGGATTGCTTTCAACCCAAGGATTGCTTTCAACCCAAGGATTGCTTTCAACCCAAGGATTGCTTTCAACCCAAGGATTGCTTTCAACCCAAGGAT
>NZ_JAQMSD010000104.1 GCF_028330525.1 Spirulina sp. CS-785/01 | reverse complement strand
TGGCTCAAGACCGCTCGGCTCGAGGAGGAGTCCATGCTAAACGTCTCAAAGCCGGTTGGGATGACGATTATCTTCTTAAAGTGTTGTTCGCATCCCCCCATCACCTCTCGCAATTATGAAGAATTGTGTGCGTTCGCCCTGTTTTAAAAAAGGGGTTGACTTGAACTTGACAAGGGGTTATATTTATAATGGGAAATAGAGCCGCACATATATATACCCTCTCCGCCAAAAATATAATCTTCTTCCCAGTCATCCTCCCCCAGTAATTCAGACTTCAATTACTAATTACTCTCCGGAAACTAGAAATAGCCTAAAATTAGCTAAAAGCGTTACAGGAATTAGGCACATTAGATAACATCAAAAAAACATCCTTTCTGGTGCGTCACGCTGTCGGTAACACACCCTACGGGATGCTCTCAATTGTTAATTTTTAATTGTGAAAAGCTTGCTGAATCACTCTATAATCCTCATGATTCCCTTTTAAAACAACATCGCAAACCAATCGGAACTCACTCCACGCGCCATCATCGCGGCAAATAAAGGAATTAAACTAAATCCTAATAACTCTCCCCGAATAATCCAACTTAACCGCTTCACTTTGGCTAACTCTAATTTCGGCGGCATTTTTGCTTGTAACTCTTTAACCCAAAGAATAAAAGAAATGGTTGGATAAAGAGAAATTGTTCCCACCACAATAAACAAGCCAATCTTAATAAAAAAAGCGGGGTTATTCATATAATAACTTGCCCCTTTCCCAAAATAGAGAACCCGCAAAACTCCTGTAATCAAAACCACCGTAGCAGACACCCCATACACAGCATCTGCGATGACAATTTTCCAGGCTTCCTTGAGAGTTAAGTCGGGTTTCAGGGTTAACCCTTCAATGGCCAATGCCCCAAAAGAGAGCATAAAACCGAGATAATGCAAATAAGCGGTTACGGTACTTGCCCACATGGTTATTGAACTGAATAGTAATTCAAACCTTTTTATTGTGCCATTAAATGGCTAAAAATATAGGTTATCTTAAATTGTCACCAATAGACGCTGGGGGGCAGATTGTCTGTAGTCCCCCTTGGAAAGGGCGCAAGCCTTGCGCCCTACGGAGAATTGATGAGGATAGAGAGATCACTAAAAATTTTCCGGTTCTAGGGTACTATTGCGAGAGGGAGTATAGATTTCTCTAGGGAAATCATCAGCCCGGATACAAGTATCTAAAGCCCGTTCTGAGGAGAGGGGGATTTCTTGGGTTAACCCCACCACACAGGCCGAAAACCGTTCGGGTAAGAGACTGCGACGACAATGATCTAATGTGGTGAGGGAAATGGGGTCTAGGGCTTTTTGTTCAGCATTGGTGAAGTCTTCATTAATATTATTAATCCTAGTGTTCTCATCGCGGACTTCTTTCACCAAGACATCGTAATGAATATCAACCACACAGTTGGCTAACTCAATGGGTCGTCTGACCCGAAAACAGGCAAATAGGGCGTATAGGGGGTCAATGGTGGTGAAATAGTCGATTTCGTCCACACAAAAGGAAAGGTCTTTGGGTTCTAGGGCTTCTGAACAGGCGATCGCAACTTGGTCCTCATCAATCTCCGTATTTAATAACTCCTCCGCACAAGCGCGAAACGCCTCAGAATCAAACTCATTCCGATAGCGATCGCTCCAAAGATTCAAAGCCAAACTCGGACTCGTCACCATCAGAGACATCACCGGAAACAAAGCCGTTAGACCCCAAAAAACCGTGCGTTGGATAAAATGCTGCAAAGGATATGTCATGGCGGATGGTCTAGTAATGGACAAAAAAACAGGGATGAGTCTCCCCATCCCTTCTGCTCAAAATAGTCAAGGAGAATCAATCCTTAGTATTCTGGCACAGATGAGTCAATTTCTCGACTCCAAGCCGTAATTCCCCCTTTCACATTAATTCCCTCAATCCCGTGATTCTTGAGAATCTCTAAGGCTTGAGCAGACCGTCGTCCCATCTTACAATGGGCAATCAAACGATGGCCATTGAGCAATTGTCTTACCTTCTCCACCCCAGGGCCCTGTTCAATCTCCGGCAGAGGCACTAACACCGCCCCCGGAATTTGGGCAATTTCGTACTCATTGGGGTTGCGAACATCCACTAAGACATAATCTTGGTTGGACTGGTCAAGAGTCGCCTTTAACTCCTGTACCGTCATTTCCGGGACACTTTGCTGCTGTTGCTCATCCGCCGCATTAGCTTCAGGAATGCCGCAGAACTGCTCATAATCAATTAACTTCTCAATCACAGGCCGTTCCGGGTTGGGACGGAGTTTCAACTCCCGAAACTTCATCTCTAGGGCATTAAACAGCAATAACCGACCGCTTAACGTGGTATCAGCCCCTAAAATGACCTTAATGGCTTCAGTCGCTTGAATTGTGCCGACAATCCCCGGTAACACCCCTAAAACACCGCCCTCAGCACAAGACGGGACCATTCCAGGCGGCGGCGGTTCGGGATATAAGTCCCGATAATTGGGACCCCCTTCATAATTAAACACCGTGGCCTGTCCTTCAAAGCGGAAAATCGACCCATACACATTGGGTTTATCCAACAACACACAAGCATCATTGGTTAAATAGCGAGTGGGGAAATTATCCGTCCCATCAATCACCACATCGTAGGGTTTAAAGATATCTAGGGCATTATCTGAAGAAAGACGGGTGTTGTAGAGATCAATTTGACAATAGGGATTAATCTCCAGAATCCGGTTTTTCGCCGATTCAATCTTAGGTTTACCCACCCAGGAAGTCCCATGAATGACTTGCCGTTGTAAGTTGGAATGATCGACCACATCAAAGTCCACAATCCCAATACGGCCAATTCCTGCGGCGGCTAAATAGAGCAGTAAGGGCGATCCCAGTCCCCCTGTACCAATACAGAGAACAGTGGCAGCTTTGAGCCGTTTTTGCCCCTCTAGCCCCACTTCTGGCAAGATAATATGACGAGAATACCGTTCGTATTCTTCTTTAGTGAGTTGAATTTCCTCTAGATTAGGATTTAGCATGGCGGATCGCGTTTACAAATAATTGGGAGTCTTTTGGTTTTGGGGTTAACCAAGGCTCAGAGGTATTATTTTACAGTGATTTTCGGTTTCAGGGAATAGGGGGTTGATAGTTGATAGGGGAGTCGGGAGATAGAGGAGATAGGGGAGATGGGGGAGATGAAGGAGATAGGGAAGATGAAGGAGATAGGGGAGATGGAGAAGAACCCATTACCCATTACCCAACCACCCGATTAATATGCTGGAGTAACTCGGTCATTTCTTGGCCATTGCAGATGACCTGATGGGTGGCTAATTCCGCTAAGAGGGGGTTGAGAGCGGTATTTTGAGCAGGGGTTTTGCGGTGATCTAAGACTAAGATGGGGGGAGTGGAGGGAATATCGACTAATTCCTGTAACCCGGTAATCCATGGGGGGGGAGAGTCCTCATCTTCGAGATTGAGAATTAACAAATCAACACTTTGGTTACGGATTTGACTGTGAATTTCTGGCCAAGATTGGGATAATAGACTTTGAAATCCGGCGGTTTGTAGGTATTGGGTTAAGGCATGAATAAAATTTTCTCCGGTGGGAGGATGCTGGGTAAAGTCCACCTCTCGCATGAGGGTTTCTTGGGGGAGGACGGGACTATTCCCGGTGATTAAAAGGTTGGGTTGGGGGGTAATTCCGGCGGCCACACGCATGACTTGTAAGAGGATGGCTAAATGAGGTTCGTCTAGGGGAATAAGACAGGGATAGACGGAGAGATCGGGGAATTGACTGGCCGCTTCGGTGAGTGGTGGGTCGAGGGTGACGAGGGGGAGTTGAGTAAGGGAGGGAGAGTTAAGGAGCGATCGCAAGTAATCTTGCGGCTGTTGCAGGTTTTTCCCGTTGAGTAACAAGAGATTAGGTTTCCACACCTTCGATAACAATTCCGCTTGGTCTAAATCATCGGCCTCTAAAATACGATAATTCAACGGGGACATTTGCTGACTCAAGGCCATACTAAACTCATCCACCGAGAGGGAAATGGCCTCCGGATGGTTAGCAGTGGGGGGAGTGAGGGAAAGAATGGTTAAATGTTTTTGGCTAAAGTGGGTTTTTAAGCGCAGTTGTGCCAATCTTTGCCGCAACACCGATTGTTTGACGGGTAAACTCAGAAACCCATCGGCCCCATTTTGGGTGGCCTGTTGTTGTTCGGCCCGGGTGGCCGTCACCACCACAGGAATATCTTGGGTTTTCGGGTCACTTTTGAGCAAGGTTAACACATCCCAACCGGAGAGTAAGGGCAGAAGGGGGTTAAGGAAAATGACTCTGGGTTGCACCTGGCGGGCTTTTTCTAGGGCTTCTGTCCCCGATCGCGCAATAATCACCCGATAGCCCATTTTCTGTAATTGACCCGTTAACCGTTCAATATACTGGGGAACGGCCTCAACAATCAGGGCCAGTTGATGGGGTTGGGATTGAGAGGTGGGATCAAGGGTCTGATTCCCTTCACTGGGGGGTCTAGGAGGCAAGAGGAGGGTAAATTTGCTCCCTTTCCCGACTTTGGAAATAAAAGAAATATCTCCCCCGTGGGCCCGGGCCAGTCGTTGGGTGAGAACCAGGCCGAGTCCCGTCCCTTCAAATTGGCGTGTGAGGGGGCTTTCCAGTTGTTGGAATTTTTGAAAGATTAAATGTTGAGAAGATTCTGGAATCCCGATCCCCGTATCCCAGACGGTGAAATCAATCCACCCTTGCCAACTACTCACTTTTAACCCCATTTGGCCGCCAGCCGGGGTAAATTTAATGGCGTTTTCTAACAGATGAATGAGCATCTGACGCAACCGCAGTTCGTCAGCAACGATGGTTTCTAACCCCGGTTCAATATCCAGTTCAAAGGCAATATTTTCGGCGTTTGACTCCTCCTCCTTGTGGTCGGGGGTGAGTTGTTGGAGGGTTTGTTGATAGGCGCGATCGCAAACCTTATACAGATCAACAGGCTCTAACGTCAGTTGCAGTTGTCCCGTTTCTAAGCGGGTCAAATCCAAAATATCATTGACCACACTCATTAACTGTCGTCCGCTTTGATAAATCAATTGAGCATAGCGAGACTGACGGGGGTTGAGTTCACCCAGTTTTTGGTCTTTCAATAAACTCGACAACCCCAAAACCGCCGTAAGCGGCGTTTTCAGTTCGTGACTAATACAAGAGAGAAACTCATCCTTGAGGCGGTTCAGTTGGACGAGATCAGCGTTTTTGGCCGTTAATTCCTTACAGAGTTGTCGCTGTTCAGTCACATCCGTGGCCAACACCAACCACAGAGGAAACTGCCCATGCTTTTGGGCAACGGGTTCAGAAAGCGTCAGTTGTAACGGCAGTTTCACAAACTGCCAGACTTTATTCTGGGGTTTGGGAAGGTTGGCCGTTTTACTCCCCTCATAAGCATTGCTTTGGGAGGCCGGAGACCGAAGGAAGGTGTCGTTGCTCTCCTCACCCACCTCCGGGTTTTGGGTATTACACCAGCGACTGAGCAACCGTTCTGCGGGGGATGGGGGGTCGGTTGGAGGAGTCCCCCCATAACCCGGTCTCATCCCAGCACTGTTGCCCTCGTAGAGTTCCCTGAGACTCTCCTCCCCCCCCTCACTCTCCGACCCAATTTGTTCTTGCCAAGTGCGATTTTGCTGCACCACCTGTCCTTGGTTATTCTGCACCATCAACGGGATGGGCAATTGTTCCAAGAGTTGGGTTAGAGACTCAAGGGTGGTTTCTGTGGTCTCCGAGATAGTTTGCGGGAATAGTCCAGGATATTGCATTTGTAGTTGTAGTAACTGCCAACTATCGAGCAGACCTCGATATTTCCCTTGGACATTGACGACGATGAAAAAGGGAAGCTCACGACTGACGGGGTTAGACCTTTGAACCGACTGGAGTTCTTCGTGGTCGGGCATCTCTGAAAGCAGGGGCAATGGCTGAATTAAGGTTTGCCAGTCCGCCAACAACTCGCCCCCCTCCCTGTCAGGGGAAAAATTGTCAGGGGAAAAATTGTCAGGGGAAAAATTGTCAGGGGAAAAATTGTCAGGGGAGAGATAATGCTCGCGGACTAACACCCCAAGAGGTTCGTTTTGGGGGGTGACAACTACGAGTAAGGGTTCACCGGATGCCTGAAACTGTTTCCAGACTCCTAGGGAGTCGGTTGTTTCTGGACAGACGGGAACAGAGCGCAGCAGTGGAGTTAGGGCAAACCGTAAATGAGGCATATCAAATTCTCTGAACCCTGCTTCACGCCTAGGTTTGGTAGCATGGAGGGGCAGTTGAGCCAAGGGACTCCAGTCTTGGCAACAGCCGATAACAGGTGTTCACCACAGAACCCAACCCAATAACCCAACTAGATTCCCCCCAATCCTGCGGCCATGATTACCAAAAGGATACAGTTCCATTATTGCTGTTCAATGGGGTTTTGTTGGGCTAGGCTTACAATTAATTACATTTCTTAGTCTCTTTAAACAACTGGATATCGGGGAAAAAGAGAAAATCTAATAATTTTCTCAGGGATATCAGGCCAGAAGCAAGTAATTTTATAGTATCTTAATAATTTGGAGCGATTCTTCTGATCCCAATGGACTTACCGTCTATTATAAAAGATAGAACCGTATAACCGAGTACCGCCCAAGCGTGAACTTCACTCGTCTAGACCTTTGAATTCCCAGTTGTCTATTTGCGTTTACACCAAAACTCACCATGTCACCAACACCTTGAAAACCTTGTTGAGTGGCCAATCTTCTGCGGAAGAATTAACGACCCATCCCTCTCAACCCTCGGCTCATCCCACGTCCGAGGAGATGCCCAACCGCTATCAATTTTACCAATTTGAGGATCAAAAGGAGTTCTTAGAATTTGTCGAACAGCATAAAGAAGAAATTGACTGCTTAATTTTGCAGAATGTGGAGTCGGAGTTAGGACTCCTGAACTATCTTTATGACCAAGGCATCCTGCTGCCCGTAGTGATCATTGAGTCGAAACAGTCCGCCAACGCCAACGCAGCATCTCCCCAACGTGACACTCCCCATGCCACTCATTATTTGTATCATACGGGGGAAGTCTGGTTACTGAGTACCCAACTCGAACAAATTGTTACAGCCATTGATAACGCGATCGCGCGATTCCTGCAACTAGCCCCCAGTAGTAACTTCCCCCTCCCCACTTCCCCTACCCAAACCCCCCAGGAAGAACGCAAACAAAACTTCCTGATGCTCCAACAACGTCGTCTCGCCGACAAACTGAAAGAACGTCTCGGCTATCTCGGTATCTACTACAAACGAAACCCCCAAGACTTTTACCGCAACCTCCCCCCCCAAGACAAACAACAACTCCGCCGCGAACTCAGCGAAGAATATCGAGAAATCATCATCAACTACTTCACCCCCGACTATCCCCTCAACCCCCTCATCGACCAATTTGTCAACCATGCCTTTTTTGCGGATATCTCCGTCTCGCAAATTCTAGAAATTCACATGGAACTCATCGACGCATTTGCCCAACAATTAAAACTCGAAGGCCGCAGCGAAGAAATCCTCCTAGACTACCGCCTCGCCTTAATTGACATCATCGCCCATCTATGCGAAATGTATCGTCGGTCAATTCCCAGAGAGAACATCCCCTTTGAACTGTTTGCGGCTAACGAGTAATCGCTCAAAACTACGTTAAACTGCTTACTTACCCACTATTGCTTAGACTCTATGAGTGTCTCCAAAAAAACCTACGTCCTCAAACTCTATGTAGCGGGTAACACCCCCAACTCAGCTAGAGCCTTAAAAACCCTGAAAAACATCTTAGAACAAGACTTTCAAGGGGTTTACGCCCTCAAAGTCATTGATGTCTTAAAAAACCCCCAACTGGCCGAAGAAGACAAAATTCTCGCCACCCCCACCCTCTCCAAAGTCTTACCCCCTCCTGTCCGTAAAATCATCGGGGACTTATCCGACCGAGAAAAAGTCCTCATTGGGTTAGACCTCCTCTACGAAGAAATCTCCGATAACTAACATTTACCTAACATTGTCTTGCCGTCCCCCTTACCCTTGACTCATCCTTTAAAACTTTTATTTATATAAAATTTTCTGATCAATGGCATTACCCAACTCAAATCAACAACCTGCTCCAGAAAACCGTCGTCGTGGAGTCCAAAAAATCCGCACCCTCATCGAAGGCTTTGACGAAATTAGCCACGGCGGAATGCCCATTGGTCGAACCACCCTCGCCAGTGGCACATCCGGCACAGGGAAAACCCTCCTCGCCATTCAATTCCTCTACAACGGCATTATCCACCTCGGAGAAGCCGGAATTTTTGTCACCTTTGAAGAATCCCCCACCGATATTATTACCAACGCCCGCAGTTTTGGCTGGGACCTACAAGAACTCATCGACGACGGCAAACTCTTTATTCTCGATGCCTCCCCGGACCCCGAAGGCCAAGAAGTCGTCGGCAACTTTGACCTCTCAGCCCTCATTGAGCGTATTCAATACGCCATTAAAAAATACAAAGCCAAGCGCGTCTCCATCGACTCCGTAACCGCCGTTTTCCAACAATACGAAGGCGCGTCCGTGGTGCGGCGAGAAATCTTCCGCTTAGTGGCCCGACTTAAACAAATCGGCGTGACATCCATTATGACCACCGAGCGCGTTGATGAATACGGGCCCGTCGCTAGGTTTGGCGTTGAAGAATTTGTCTCCGATAACGTGATCATCGTTCGTAATGTATTAGAAGGGGAAAGAAGGCGACGCACCATTGAAATTCTCAAACTGCGGGGAACAACCCACATGAAAGGGGAATATCCCTTCACCATTACCAAAGACGGCATTAATATTTTCCCCTTGGGGGCCATGCGACTGACCCAGCGATCGTCCAATATCCGCATTTCCAGTGGGGTGAAAACCTTGGACGAAATGTGCGGCGGCGGCTTTTTCAAAGATTCTATTATTTTGGCCACCGGAGCAACCGGGACCGGGAAAACCCTCCTAGTGAGCAAATTCCTACAAGAAGGGTGTCAGCAGGGAGAACGCGCCATTTTATTCGCCTATGAGGAGTCCCGGGCCCAACTCTCCCGCAATGCCAATTCTTGGGGAGTGAACTTCGAGGAAATGGAACGAAAAGGACTGTTAAAGCTCCTCTGTAGTTATCCAGAGTCGGCGGGGTTAGAAGACCATTTACAGATGATTAAATCTGAAATTGAAGAATTTAAACCAGCCCGTATTGCCATTGACTCTTTATCCGCGTTAGCACGAGGGGTGACAAATAACGCTTTTCGTCAGTTTGTCATTGGGGTGACAGGATACGCGAAACAGGAAGAAATTACGGGATTTTTCACCAATACAACCGACCAGTTTATGGGGTCTAATTCCATTACTGAGTCCCATATTTCGACGATTACGGACACGATTATTATGTTACAGTACGTGGAAATTCGCGGGGAAATGTCACGGGCGATTAATGTGTTTAAAATGCGCGGTTCGTGGCATGATAAAGGGATTCGGGAATATGCGATTAATTCCGGAGGGCCTGAAATTCGGGATTCGTTCCGCAATTACGAAGGCATTATCAGTGGTTCTCCCACTCGTATTGCGGTTGATGAGAAATCGGAGTTATCGCGCATTGTGCGCGGAGTCCGGGATAAGACGCAGGATGAATAATTGGTTGTTTGTTGTTGGTTGTTTGTTGTTGGTTTTAATGGGACTTTCTACTTTGTGTCCTTTGTGTCTTTGTGGTTCACCAATTACCCATTACCCATTATCACTCAGCCAGGAAATGGCATTTCTAATCCAATCTTCAGGAGAGGTATTTTTCAGCATTAAATTATCCTGACTTAATGCAGAGAGAGCTTGTTGAATTTCCTCGAATTCATACCCCAAGGCCAACAACGTCATCTCTACATCTTCTTGTACTTGGGGAGAGGGGGCAACCGGGGAGGAAACTGTGGGGACCCCCGCTTCTTGTCGCCACTGGGCCAACTTGGTTTTTAATTCTAGGGAAATGCGTTCGGCGGTTTTTTTGCCCACTCCTGGTGCTTTTACCAGTAGCTTGGTATTTCCTGTAACAATGGCCTGCACTAGATCAGTCAATCCTAGAGTATCAATTAACACGATCGCCAACTGTGCGCCAATGCCACTCACACTAATTAAATGGCGAAATAAATCTCGCTCTGGTGCAGTGCTAAACCCGTAGAGGATAATAAAATCATCCCGGACTTGTTGATGGGTGAAGACTTGCACCTCTTCATTGAGGGTAATTTGTCGCACGAAGCGGGAGGGGATTTGGATTTCGTAGCCGACCCCTTGTACCTCTAAGGTTAACAGAAAACGGTTGCTGAGGTTTTTGAAAATTGCGATCGCAATGCCGCGCAAATAACTAATCATCAGGGAGTGCAGTACAAAATAACTTAACGATTCTTCTCTTGTTTTAAATCAGAAATAGTGAACAATGCTTCAAAGTCCAACCCTTGGGCCCCATAAAATTCCCGGCCCCCCTGCTCTCGGTCTACAATAGCCAAAATCTGCTGCACCGCATAACCCGCATCCCGCAACCGTTCCACGGCCTTCATCGCTGATTTCCCCGTCGTCACCACATCCTCTAACACCACCACTCGGGCCCCTTGTGATAAACGCGGCCCCTCCAAATACGCTTGCGTCCCGTGGCCTTTAGCTTCCTTCCGCACAATCAACGCCTCCACCGGACAATTCTCCAACGCAGACACCACACTCACCGCAGTCACCAGAGGATCAGCGCCCAACGTTAATCCTGCCACAGCTTGGGTCCCTTGGGGCAGTCGCGCCAATAATAATTTCCCCAAACATAACGCTCCCTCTGCTCGTAGGGTGACTTCTTTCCCATTAATGTAGTAACTGCTCTTTTGTCCGGAAGACAGGGTAAAATCCCCCTCTTGATAAGCATAACGAAGGAGGAGATCAAGCAATTGTTGGCGGAGGGTTGTTTCGCTCATAGTCCCAAGGCAATAAAGTCCAAATGCTCAGTTTAGCAGGGATAGGGCGGAAGTGAATTGGGAGTCTTGCGATCGCAACCCAAGATGTCGGCGGCTGGAGCGGCCTCCAAAGCATCACCCCCTCCCAAGAACTCTCCGTAGGTGCAGCCATTACTATAGTCGTCGGCACATTCGTCTCTGGTGGCACACAAGCCACCAACTGGAGTCGTTTTGCCAAATCGGGTCAACAGTCAACAAACAACCATTAATCCCTAATATCGTAATACAGTTTAAGGTATTGAATCACCTCGATCGCATGGGGGACTAATTCGGGTAAATAATCTTGCAATGCCTGACGGACCGCATTACTAAATGTGACCGCATCTCCGGTTTTATTCTTCACAAATGGCTCAATTTTTTTGATGAGTTGCCAGTTACTTTCTACATTTTCTGCCCGCATTGCTTGCTCTAAGGGCGATGCTACGGTCTCATCGCTGATTTCTGGTAAAAGACGACTGACAAAAGTAACCCGGTGTAAAACGCGCCAGCAGGCGGGTTTCTTGTCACTTTGTTGAGCTTGTCGCATTGCGATCGCATTAGGATGATCACTTTCAGCCAACCAAATCGGATCCACGACCTTATAATACAAGTCCTCAAAGTTTTCTTTGGCACTGTCTAAATAAAACGACATCCAACGATAAGCATCCACCTTACCCACTGCATTGACGGGATTTCCTGCGGGATCATACTCTCGGACTAAACGACCCTCCTCATCTCGATAATACACCTGTAAGTCCCCAGGCACATCGTGACCAATCTCCATACTAAACGTCTTCTCACTCTCTTTATCCCTGGTTCGAGACATACTATAACCCCCACCAATGGCTGCTTCAAACTCCACACCCACCCCAATACTAAACACCTCTACTTCTGTGTTAAACGTCCCCCCTACAGACCCACTAAAGGAAAATGAACCACTGGTGCTTTCGGTCCGCACATCAGAGGTTTCTGTGGATTCTTCATAAAACCCCCCGTCAGCAGTCCAAATATAGGTATTGGCAATATCTCGTTTGGCAAATTTTTCTGGCAAACCCTTATTACTGGCAAACGTTTGGGATTTCTCCGAAACCTCTTGAATGCCTTGGGCCGCAGTGGGGGAAGCACCCGACAACAGACCTCCTGCCGCTTTGGCCGCAGCCCCGACAATCTGCGTCCCCAACGTACTATAATCGGTCCCGGCATTATCATAAAAATTCTTTAATGCCTGTTCTTGTTTCTGGATCTTCCGTTTCAGTGAGTAGGCTTCCTTGGGTTTAAAATAACTATATTCCCCATAACCCGAAGCGTCGGCATAGTCTGGGTCTAGGACAATGCGCCCTTGGTCATCATACCCCACCCGACCATCTAACGTGCCTTGTTTCACATAGCGCGGATTAATCGGGAAAGGAATAATATTCTTATCCTTGGGAATATCAGGATTGGGTTGAATACTAAACGACACCAAAGCATGATTATGGGCCAAACGCAGGGCAAAAATATCCGCAGTCTCAGACTGGACGATCGCAAAACCCACATTTCCAGCCAGCAAACGCCGTCCCAATGCCGGATTTAACTGTTTATCCGCCGAAGCGTGTTCCCAGGCCCCTCCTAACTCAATCGTCACCGTCTGGGTTTTATTAATCGAAGTGCCAAAACTCTCCTCATTGGACCAACCTGCACTTCCTTCAAAATGTCCTTTAACCCCCACCTCAAAATCTAAATCCGTCGCTTCTGTCCCCAGTCCAAACCCCATCGGGGCAGTGATTAACATGGTTTTATTCCCGGCCCCCACATTCACCGCAGCATCAAAGGCCCCATCAATACTTCCCTCCGTCGAAGAAGAAATACTATAACTGACGGTTTCACTTTCCGTTAACTCAACACTGGACAATTGACCAATAAACGAATAGTTATGAATATCCACACTAATCGCCCCATCGGTCAAGTTTTCACTGGGGACAGGGGGAACACCCTCTACAAAACCAATAATCTGCGGGTTAAAGTTCGCCTGGCCAATCCACTCACTGACCAGATTACCCACTTTATACCCTGTAAACAGCTTCCAGACCCCCTCTTGTAAATAGCTATAACAGCGCTTCATCACCCCAGTAGTATTCCCCCGACTGTCTTTTTGTAAATCACCGTATTCTTGAATTGATAAAGCTTGATCTGCCGTTTGATGGAAGGCCGTTTCTACACCCGCTAAAGCGGAACGAATCATCGACGCATCATTTCCCACTGGGGCCGTAGATAAAATCGGTCGAGGTAGGGCATCCCCTTCAGGTAAGGTAAGATTATTCCCTCGTAACCCTTGATCATAAAGGTGAGTTGCTCCCTCTTCTGTCGAAGGATCATCAAACGTATAATAAGCAATCAAATCCTGACGTTCCCCTTTCAACCGAGAGAACAAATTATCCATTAACTGTTCTGGGGTTCGACGAGTCCGCCATAAACGCACTTCCTCTAATGTCCCTCGGAATAAATCAACCGCTTCCCCTTCTTTTTGATAACCGCCTAAACTAAACGTTAAATCTCCCCATCCCGCTTGAATAAAGGGATGATCGGGTTTGAGGTGTTGAGTTGGGGTAGGAATCCCGTTAATATACAATCGGATTAAACTGCCTTGAGGATCAGGATTTTTCACCCATTGCGGCCCTTTGAGTTTGGCGTGATTTTCTCCTTTTTGGTCTAAGGCAATATTCCCCTCATTATCTTCTAACTGCCACCAGGCCATTAATCCCTGTTCATGGCCTTTTAAAGTTGCCCCAATTTCTTCAGCAGTACGGGCTTTATTCCACAATCGCACTTCACCGATCACCCCGGTAAAATAGTTCATGATGCCTCGTGCTGTCCCCGTTCGTCCAATTTCTACATTATTCTCTCCTGCGGTGGGTAAGGCTTTTTCATGGCGACTTGTTCCCCCTCGCTCACCATCAAGATAAAATGTAATTTCTAACCATTCTTTCAAATCTACCGATTCCACTAACTCCAACTCTTGAGTTTGGGTTTTCCCTTCAGCATCCGTAAATTCCAGGGTTTGTTTCCCTTTTTTGGAGGTTTGAGTCACACCTTTTTTACAAGTGACCGCAAGACGATGGAATTTTCCGGCAGTTACAGTGGCAGTGGAACGATAGGTATAAACATTCCGTTGGCTATCTTCAAAAGCAAAACAAATTTTACCTGCCCCATCCAAAGATAATTGATAAGGGACGCGGTGTTCATCATCTCCTAAATAACCATGACTAATTAACCCTTGGACACGGCCTAAACTTTTCACTTGTAAAAACAGTTCTAGGGTCAAGTCTTCGGTAATATCTAAGGCAGGATTACGACGAATTTCTAAGTGGCTTTGCCCATCAAACGCCAAGGCGTAAGATTGGGTAAAAGTATAGGCCAGATGATTCCATGAGTTTTGGGGTAAAGGAACTTCACTCCGAATAATTTGATTCCCTTGATGGTTGTGGTTTTGCCCTTCACTCACTCCCGCTAAAATATAATATTGGCCTTTTTCTTGTTCTAAACCCAAAAGATAGGCTGATTCTTCACTGTGGAGTTGGATTAAGCGACAATGGGTATAAGTCCCCCCGGCTGAGTTAACCCAAGTTTCTAAGGTAAAATTGCGTTCAATATCAAAGCTGGTATTTTCGGCGACAGGATGGGTTAACAAGTTAGTTTTACCATCGAAATAATAGGCTTTTCCTGGGGCATCAGAAGTCCATAAACTGCCCATCCCTTCACGGACTTTTACTGCTTCTCCGTTATGCACCTCAGAGGCGTTACTTTCGGCAAGGACGATGAACTGAGGCGACCCGGTTTGTAGGCTATAGTTAACGGGGGTAATAGTGGCCGTCGCATTTTCAGGAAGACTCACTTTACCATTGACTATGGCGGCCAATTGTTGGGGGTTGCGAGGCAGATTTTGCCAACGTTCTTCAATGCCTAAAGTTTCATTTTGGATTGTTAGGGTGCAGGTGTCTTCAGATTCGCCCTCAGTGATGGTTATTTTAGCCGTATTCGGGCTTTCTCCTGCGGTTCGGGCGATAAAAGTTAAACCACTATTGGGGAGGTTAAAACGGCTTTTAAACACCTTGGTGTCGTAATAAGCAGCCATTAACTGGTGTTCAGGATTTTGGTAATAAAGAATGAGTTTTCCTGAAGCACTATCAAAGAGGACAGGAGAAGTTAAGGTTTGGGTAAATGCCAACAGGCCACCACTGACATTGAGGCCAGAGGTATCTGTGTAAAGGGAGTGGGAAGATAATTTTACATCTGTAATAATGCCCCCACTCATCATCTCCAGTTCCGCTTCTTTATTTTTAAGCAAATATTGGAGATTTTCCAGTTTTAATTCTTGTTCAGCCAAGACATTTTTTTGATAGTAGGCATTTTCGATTTCTGCTATGGTATTTGCTAAAGCAGTTTCTTTTTCTTTCAGTAAATCGGCCTGTGATTTCAGTTGTTGATTGAGTAACTCTCCTCGGATGAGTTTAAACGTGCTGTCTTTCTCAGAAGGACTTTGGCTTATGCTCAAACTGTTTCCGTTACGACAAAGCAAGTTACCAGAGCGACGATTTTTAATCACAACCGCTTCTAAGTTATCAGTGAAGGTCACTCGCCATTGGGCGCGATCCATGTTTTTATCTTTCGTAAAACCAGTGCCTCCTTGTGGGTCGTAGAAGTACAACTCTTCATAAGCAGATTCAGTTTTTAGGGCATAGTAGCCATTTCCCGTATCCACAAATTTCCACCAACAATCATGATCAGGCGCATTCCCAATCCCCCAATCAGTGTTAACATAAAATCTAAAACTACTTATTTGATAGTAAGCATTTCCCACCCCAGGAATATGTAATTTAACTTTGTAATTAGGCAGTTTATACAGTTGTTTTTTCAGATGTTGTATTTCTGTTTCTAAACTGCTTTTTTTCTGTTCCAGTTGAGAAATACTCGTAATTTGCGCTGTAGAAGCATTGATCTCACTTTTAACCTGTTCAATGTCTTGGTGAATTTTCAAGACTTCGGCTTCCGTTTTACTGGTATCTGCTGAGTTACTCCCTTCCGGTTTCTGAATGGGGGGAAGTACCATCCGGTCTGGCAGACGGGCTGTTTTTCCTTCCCGTGAGACTGCAAAATCTAAAGTTGCAATTTGTCCCGTTTTACTGGTTGCTGCTAACATCACCCGTGCATTTTTCTTCATGGGTCTGGGTTGTTGATGGTAGCCTAAGATGGCATCTTCCTGTTGGAAATAGAGTTTAGCTGCTAAACCCCGACAGGTGAGGTTGGCAATTTTTTCAAGTTCGGCAATTTCTTCTGGGGTTAAGGGGACTTCTTTTTCAATCGTGGTTTCTACGTTACGTTGTAAAGTGATTCCTGCATTTTCCCAACGAGGACTTCCTTGTACTGTGCCTTGATGACCGTTCCCAGACTGGTCTGTAACGACTGTACCGCTTCCTTCTTCAAAGGTGTATTGGAGGACTAACCCTTCTTCCTTCCCACTAACAGACCAATGCTGATGTTCTTGAATTTCTTGCTGTGTGCGGGCTGTTTTCCAAAGTCGCACTTCTGCAATGTTACCATTCCAGCAGGTGTCATTAGCCCAAGTCCCCCGACCAATAAAGAGTTTAAGGATTGTCCCGAAAGTGCGAGATTTCCCTGTGCCAGAGTGCCATTGTTCCCCATTACAGTAAATGGTCATTGTGCCGTTATTACCATCTTTGACAAATGCCCAATGATTCCATTTTGTTTTGTAACGATTGTCGATCGCTTTATCAATGCGGTCTGCGGCATCACTTCCCCCTGCCCCTGCATCCCAGTAAATACGACTATTACTCCAAGGAAAGTGTATCCCCAGTTCTCGTTTTTTTTGATTATTTTCACCATCTATGATTGAGGAGTCAGTGGGTAGTGCTGTTCCTCCTTTTGCCCAAAACTCGACGGTGGCACAGTTGCCAAGGTCTAACCCTGCTGCAATGTTGACAGCGATACAATCATTGCTGCCATCGAGATAGAGGCTTTTTGGGGTAAAAGATTCTTGGGTGGTTTCTGTGACGAGAGCTTTTTTGGTGGGTGTGTTATCACTGTTGGTGACTGTAACCGCTTCTTCTGGGGTGGCATTTTCGGTGATGGGGGTAGAAGGGGGACTGATGGGGGCATCTGAGTCAATCCAAGTGACGGTATTTTGGAAAATACCATCATGATGACCACTGAGATCCCGAACCCGGTCTTCACTGCCTTCGTCAAAACGATAATACCCCACTAACCCTGGTTCATTGCCTAATAAACGCTTATTTTTATGAGTTTGCAGTTCTTCTTGGGTTCTGGGTCGATTCCAGACGCGAACCTCATCCATCTGGCCTTCAAAGAGTAAGTCATTGCCTCGATTACACCCCAAAATATAGTTTGGGAAGCTGGCTTGCAAACTTCGTTCGACCTCATTCATTAATGTCCCATTGAGGTAAGTTTTTATCTTTACTCCGTCATAACTTACAGCCAGATGTTGCCAATAGGGGGTAGCCAGCCCAATAATAACTCCTTGATTGTGCTGGAAGCGATAGCGGCCACTGGCATCAAAATCAATCTGAAAGGAATTGGTTCGTGATCCTGATGCTGTACAAGTGCTAAAGAGTCCTGTCCATTCGGTTTGATTGGTATGAGTGGCTTTTACCCACATTTCCACACAAAAGCGATCGCTTGTCCATTCTTCTACATCCACCTGGACAAAACCATCACCCAAGGATAAGGCTTTGGCGACATAATCTGTTGGTTTTGTGGTGGTTTCAGTGGCGTTTTTTTGTTGTAAGAGTAGGGTTTGGATGTCAAGGGCAGATTCTTCTGGGGTTTCGATGAGGAAACTACTTTTTTGGATGCCTGGATGGTCTCCCAGGGGTGCATCTGAGGCGATCCATTTTGGATTGTTCACTAATGTGCCATGATAGGCGTGGTCGGTTTGGTCGTAGGCGGTGTCTCCTCCTCCTTCATCCAGTCGCCAATACCCTTCTAAGGCGGGTTCATCCCCGGTTAAGCGTAATTTTTTGGAGTAGGCGATTTCTTCACTATCTAAGGCCCGTTTCCACAGACGCACTTCGTCGATGAGTCCAGTAAAATAGGCTTTGCTTTTTGGACTTCCACCGATGAGGAAAGGGGTTTTGGGGTTATAAGCAATTCCATCTTGTACTGTAGCTTGTTCTGCTTTCTGCTCAAACCCGTTCACATAAAGGGCTAACACCCCGGTTAAAGCGTCATAAGTTCCGGCGATGTGGGTCCATTCTCCGACTTTAATCTCTTCTTCCGTGGCAATTTGATGATGGAGTCCCACTGCACCATTATGGACTTCTATTTGCAGTTTTCCCTCTGCCAAACTCAAGCAAAAACCGTTCTTTAGGTTGGCGGTTTTAACGTGATTATAGCGTTCTGCGATCGCTTGGACTCCTGAGACATTTTCGGGGCAGATCCAGGCTTCTAGGGTCAAGGAGGCGGCTTCTGGCTCAGTTCCACAGTCGATATGTTGTTGATTTTCTCCCGTAAAGTGCAGACCAGACTCCGCTTGGTTGGCCTTGTTGACCATCGGGATTAAAGGTTCTTTTGTAAACGGACAAGCCCCTGGTTCTCGCTCCAGTACCGAGGACTGATATTCTGGATCTGGACTGGTGTAGAGTTGCGTGCCTGCGGGGTTAAAGAGTCCCTCACGACTCACCTCTAGGTTATAACTATCAATGCGATCGGTGAGGCTGTTGTGAGAAAAGATTTGCCAACGTTTGACCCCAGAAACCTGAGTGGGGAGTTGCAATACTGTAAAATTCCCCTTCTGTAGGTTTTTCACAAAGTCCAACTCTTGGGTGGGTTCAAAAAAGAAATTCCCCTCCATATCTTTTGAACCCATACTATCATTGGCCCCCGCAGGTTTTGTTCTGTGACGACTGCGACGATAACGAATTTCAATTTTCTGGCGTAATTCACTGCCTGCTAAAATAAAGCGATCGCACAACAACGTATTATGAACAATGGGAAACTTCTGCCCTTGATGCAGCAAATAATCACTTTCGGGTCGGTTAGGGTCTCCTGATGCCGTCCCATCTAACAATTTAAACACCATATCGGGGTCATCTTTCCCCACCGACTGACGAAAAATAAAAATATGTTTATTATCACTCAAGACCTGAAAAGGAGTATTAGCGGTTAAACGGGCCGTAGAAGATAAAAACCCATCCCTTTCTTCCGGTTGAAGTTCACCTGGTTTAGCTTCACTGCGACCCCCTTTTTTCACCATCGGCATGGGGGTTGTCCCAGTAATACTATACCCCACTTGTTCAATTTCATAAGGAAACAGCAACGGTTTAGGGTCTTCTGGCCAATAGTTCACATCCAGATAACCCTTATCTTGTTGAGCAATATCTAACACCGCGTAGTAAATGCGTCGGTCTTCATCCATCGCAAAGGCAATCACTGTGCCTTTATGATTGACCATGGTGGTGTAACAATATTTACGAGCAGTGTAGGTGCGAATTAATTCATCGGTGGCCGTTGCTGTCATAGTAAACACCCAAGAGTTTTCATACATTTAAGCCTACTAGAAAGGGGTTTGGGGGTTAATTTTCCCGTAATAATACGCAAATTTTGCGCAACAAAACGTTACCTTAAAATAAGGGAGAACCCTGACAACTGCTTCCGTATCAGCATCAGCATTACTTGACTGAAAAGTTCCCCCCAAACAACCAATAACCAAGACGGAACACCCCAACTTAAAAAACCGTCTAAAAGGGTTATAGCGAATTCAACGGTGCATTCTGTGCTTATTGCGTTGTTAGTGTCACTTGTGATGGTTGCAGCATCTCCAGGGGTGATGCTTGCGTCTTCTCCGATGGTGACTTCCCTCGAACTGCGGAAGCAAACCCCAGACGCAATGGTGTCTTTGGACTACTGGACTCCTGCTGAACAGGAGTTTATTCTGGAGTATATGACTAACTTTATCTCTCAGTCAGCCCATTTGCCTGAACCCCCCACCGAGGAAATGCAGCAAGCACTCTATAACCGAGAGGAAACCCAAACCTTACTCGACAATGCGCGGAAAGTCTGTCGAGGAGAGTCTTCGCAATGGGGGAATAGTTGGGATAATTTTGTGATGGAGTTAAATAGTTTTAGCGAATTGTGTGCAGAGTGACGGCGATCTGATTACCGTGTATCCTACTCACAGAGAGGCTAACCGCTAAATTTCCTATGACTCAAGCCCAACCCCCGACGGGACAACAGAAAGCTCCCCCTCTGGCCATGACTTGCTCTCGGCAATTCATTCCTTGGTTGCAGGAGCAACATTTTAGTATTGCGTTTACGACATATCAAACCAATCGTTTATTTTTACTGGGGTTAAAGCCTGATGGGGTATTATCTATCTTTGAACGGTTATTTGACCGTCCCATGGGGCTTTTTGCGACTCCAGAACGGTTGTATATGAGTTCTCGCTTTCAGTTGTGGCAGTTGGATAACGCTTTAGAGGAGGGGGAGGAGCATAAGGGGTATGATAAGCTCTATGTGCCTCGGATGGCTTATACAACGGGGGATTTAGATATTCATGATCTTGTCCTGCTCAAGGGGAAACGGATTGTTTTTGCCAATACCTTGTATAGTTGTTTGGGGACAGTCAGCGATCGCTATAGTTTTGCCCCTCTCTGGCAACCTCCTTTTATCAGTAAACTGGCCCCAGAAGATCGCTGTCACCTCAATGGTATCGCTTTAGTGGATGACAAACCCCGTTATCTCACTGCCGTGAGTCGTTCCGATGTGGCCGCAGGATGGCGACAAAAACGCCAAGATGGGGGGTGTCTCATCGACATCTACAGCAACCAAGTTCTTCTCGACTCCCTCTCGATGCCCCATTCCCCCCGATGGTATCAAAACCGCCTCTGGTTGCTCAATTCGGGAACGGGGGATTTTGGCTATTTTGACTTTAAAACAGGACAATTTCAACCCCTTACCTTTTGCCCTGGATATCTGCGTGGCCTCGCCTTTCATAAAGACTGGGCCGTTGTGGGCCTCTCGAAACCCCGTCGGGAAGATCAAACCTTTGCGGGCCTGGCCCTAGATGAGCGTTTGGCGGCTAAAAATGCCTCGGCGGGGTGTGGGTTACTGTTTATTAATTTAAAAACGGGCAATATCGACCACTGGTTACAAATTGAGGGAATCATTAGTGAATTGTACGATGTACAATTGTTGCCAGGGGTTCGCCGTCCCATGGCCTTGGGCTTTAAAACAGACGAAATTTGTAAGTTTATTACCATTGCCCCCACTCCCAAAACATCCGTTAAATCGCGTAAAAATCAACCGATGATTCAGGATGCCCCCCCACAAGAATCCCTTAATGTTTTCCCCACTCAGTCCGATGAAGAATTGGAAACCGAGAGTCAGTCTCAATCTAAATTTTTTAAGCGTTAATTTTTTAGTTGTTTAGGGAAAAATAAGTTAAGATTGAGCCGTGTGATCGAACTC
The DNA here is from genome assembly GCF_028330525.1 of Spirulina sp. CS-785/01. GTDB lineage: Bacteria > Cyanobacteriota > Cyanobacteriia > Cyanobacteriales > Spirulinaceae > JAQMSD01. Next base: position 6,650 of record NZ_JAQMSD010000104.1, on the reverse strand, counting down.
TACGTGCTAAAAACCATTAAGATCACTCAACTGTTCACTCAACTGTTCACTCAACTATTCACTCAACTGTTCACTCAACTATTCACTCAACTATTCACTCAACTATTCACTCAACTATCAAAAAAGGGATATAAAGGAGGGAACGACAAACGCAAGTCTGTCTCCATCTGGGGTAAACTCACGATTTGACAAGCAGGAGTTTGCCAAAGGTTAACACATTTTCGTCCATTCCTGTCTGCATTCTTCCCTAAAACAGCCCATTGAAGGCGTTGATCCCATGTTAGTCAAAAATAGGAATATTATGGAGAGAGTGACGGTAGGATTTTGGTAGGTTTTCCGGTAAGATATTGGTATTCTATAATAAAATATCTTATTTGTCAATGAGAGCTTAATTTTTTGTAATGCCTGAACTGCTTTCTAGGTGAGTTTATTTAGCCCAAAAGACTATCGAACGAGGAAACGTTAACTCAAGACCGATAGATGCAATTCAATTAAAGATTATTAATTAAATTGGACTGATCCCAATGATGTAGAGGAGAGAACCACCATGAGTAATTTTTTACTGGAAGAAAATGCCCCTTTTGAGTTTGCACAACCCCTTCCTGCTCCCACCCTTGCAGATATTGACGGAGACGGAGATTTAGATGGGTTTGTGGCCACCAATAGCGGTGGATTTTTGCTGTTTTATGAGAATTTAGGGGATAATAACTTTGCGGCAGCCAAACCCGCCAATCTATTCGATGATCCACCTGCGTTTTCGGGGTTAAATGAACTCTCCTCTGTTACTCCCCCCAGTGAAGTGCAAAATGCGGGTTTAGGTGGTGTATTTGGCGATCGCGCCAAACCCAGCATTATTGACATCGACGGTGATGGGGATTTAGATATCTTCGTTGGGGAATATACAGGCTTCACCTATTTTTACGAGAATAAACAGGATAGCACCGGACTCCTTGAATTTGAAACCCCAGTCCCCGCCAGTCAATTCGGAATCACAGACCCCATAGACGACGGAGACTTTCAGCAGTTTTACTACGCCTCCCCTACCTTCGTCAATGTCGATGGAGATAGTGTCGTTGAATACGCCTATGTTGGTGGCTTCACCGAAACCGGGACAACCCTAGACACAGCCCTGAAAGTCTATAAAAATCAGAGTGAAGACCCAGCCAACCCCAATTTTAGCCGCTTAACCGGGTCTGACTTTAATCAACTCTTTACCACCATCATCACCATTCCCTCCGGGACAGACCTGGGAGTGAGAATTACCCCAGAATTAGCTGATTTTGACAGAGATGGAGACGAAGACCTCTTTCTCGTCCAAACTCAAGTTGGGGCTGGCCCTGATCTCATCCGCTACTTTGAAAACACTGGAAGTGATGATGACCCAGCCTTTATCGAAGTCAACCCCACCAACACCGCACACCCCTTTAGAAACATTAATTTAGAATTTAGCGACATTTTAGACCAAGGGGTTCTCGACATCGTAGATTTAGAAGGGGATGAACTCTGGGAAGCCTTCCTTGGGTCTCGCTTCACCGGACAACAAGATGGAAACTATATTGACTTCTTCAGCACCCTCCCCGAACCCCCTGAACCCGAACCCCCAACCGAAAACTTTCCCGACTTTTTAATCCCCAACCAAAGTGGGGGGTTTACCGTCGGGGAAAACGGAGGAGATAGCTTGCAACTGCAACTGAGAGGAGAAAACCTCACCGAAATTCAAGAAGTGACCGTCATTTTTGAAAAACTGAACGGCCAAACCATTTCTCAGACCATCGAAGCCTTTTCCATTTTACCCTCTATTTTCCGGCCCAACGGCTTTAACCCTAGTAAGCAAAGCGCGATCGTTGGAGACGTTGACCCTGGTGATATCTTTAGGGTAGAAATCCAAACCCTAGGAGGACAAGCCGTCTTTCAACAAGTCAACCGTCTTGGTGACGGTCAATTCCGTCTCATCTTCCCTGGAGGAGTCACCCTAGACTTACAACAAACCATCGAAGAACCCCCACTCGGTGTAGGAGATGACCAACGACAACGGTTAGAACTCATTGACTTAGAAGAAGTCTCTGGGACTCAAGAAGCCACCTTTACCCTGTATCGAGAAGCAGACTTTAACAACGTCGTGGGATTATACCGTCTCGATGATACCAGTGGCGCAGTGGCCGGAGTCTCCCCAGGGGAACAAGGCTATGCTCAAGCGGCCTTGAGTAACCGCGTCGGTGGGGTGAACTTGAGTGTCGCCGATGAAGCTGTTGCCACAGCCAGTGGTGTACTAGACGGGGAAACCTTGTATGGTTTATTTATCATTGCCGATGGTAGCGTCGAGCAGTTTTTACGGGAAAATCCCACCAACAGTAATACTCCCAGGGAGGATAGTGAAGATGAAGAACCCGTCAGAGCCTACTTTAATTTTGCCAATGCCAACCCTGATGGTGCAGATCACATCCGCTTGTTGGGGAATAATATTTTTGGCTTTGAAGATTTGCCAGGAGGAGGTGATTTAGATTTTAATGATCTCATTGTTCAAGTGGATATTGCTTAGATAATTCCATGATCTCTTACTATCTCTTTTTTGAATGATTAACAGAATTCGTTGAAACTTGAGAACTTGTAATGGATTATCCCCCAAATCTGGGCAACATTAGGATAAGGTGAGATATGGTATCGCCTGTATATTTACCCCCAAAAGACAATCTTGTTAAACAGCATTGTAATTATTTTTTCGTGACGCTTTAACTCAAAAACGAACTATGTCCCAATACATTCTCCGTCAAAATAACCCTTCTCCTGAAACTGAATTTCAAGGAGAAAAACCACCCTTTAACCCCTTTGAAAATCCTGAATTTGGGCAACCTTCACCTGCTCCGAGCTTTGCCGACTTTGATGGGGATGGGGATATTGATGCTTTAATTGGACTGAATAACGGTAATATTCAGTATTACGAAAACGACAATAATCAATTGTCAGAATTTGTCCCCCCCGGAAGTGATCCTCAACCTTTTGAATTTGTCACTGTTGGCCCGGAAGGAAATGGCCGAGCAATCCCCACAACCGTTGATATTGATGGTGACGGGGATTTAGATGTCTTTGTGGGGGATTATGATGGGTTTGTCAATTTCTTCCGCAACGAGGGTAATAATATCTTTACCCTAGAAGGAAAGGATGTATTTGGCATTGAACAGGGAACCGCCGAGAATGAAGGATTTTCCCAAGCCATTCCCAAATTTTTTGATGAAAATGGTGATGGAATTTATGATACCGCTTATGTCGGTAGTCGCTATTTTGTAGAAAATAGTTTCAATGCCACAACTTCCATCACCAATGCGTTACGAGTTTATAAAAACACGCAAACCCAAGCTGGCACTCCAGAAAACCCAATTGATCCGAATTTTGAGCGTGTAACGGGTGAAGAACATCCTTTTGCAGATGTAGAAATTCCCTTTACGACTGACCCCAATGATGGGATTTCAGAAGTTTTGGTTTCCCCGGAATTGATAGATTACGATAACGATGGGGATCAAGATGTCTTCTTCATCCAAACAGATTTTAAAGCCCAAAGCGAACCCAAGACAAAAATCCGCTTTTTTGCCAACGAAGATGATGGGTTTGTCGAAAAAATGGGCAAAGCTAACCCATTTAATTTAGTCAATACTCAAGAAGTAACGTCTCTTGACCGAGGGATTATTGACTTAGTTGATTTTAATAAAAATGGAGAAATAGAAGCCTTTGTCGGGTCAAGAACCCAAGGGATGAGTTATTTCACCAAAGCTCAACCCGAAAAGCAATATAAACCGATTCCTGCCAATGAAGAAAGTCGTTTATTTCCTCCTCTCGAAATCACCAATCAAGAATTTATTGCTCCTGTTGTTCAAGATTTTAATGGGGATGGAACGCAACAAACTGATAAGTTTTCTGGGAAATTTGTAGATATTATTGCCGGGACGGAAAGCAATGAAATTCTCTACTTTCAACAAAGTCAGGGAGAAAGTCGTTCCTTTGAAAAAGCCCGGACTCTGGTTGAATTACCCGATGGCAAGACCTACGGCAAACCCACTCTCTTGGATGTAGAGGGGGATGGGGATTTAGATTTATTTGTCGGAGATAAAGCAGGTGATATTTATTTCTTTCGTCAAGAAGATAATGGCGTAGGAAATTTTGAAGACTTTGAAGTTAATCCGTTTGGTTTATCTGCTGTAGAAAGTTATGCCTCTCCCTTTGTGATGAATGATGGGACGTATGACTGGTTGTTGGTCGGTTCTGCCAAGGAAACGGGGGCAGGACAGGATTTTGTTAAGGTTTTCAAAAATGAAAATACAGTAGAAGGAGAAGACCCGAATTTTGTCGAGGTGACGGGAGAGGATCATCCCTTTTTCGATGTCACGGTTTTAGAGGGAGATGAACAAGAAGCCACGCGGATTGTCCCGGTACTGGTGGATTATGATGAAGATGGGGACTATGATGCGTTCTGGGGACAGAGTGAACTGGATAGCGGAGAAGGGAAGATTCGCTATTTTGAAAACCAAAGTCCTACTCAAAGTGAAAAATTAGAAGATGCCTCCTTTGTTGAGAAATTCGACGTTGAAAACCCGTTTTACGAAATTAACCAAGAGGAGGCTGAAAAATTATCCCTCGTCACTCCTGCTTTTGCAGATTTTCAAGATGATGAGTTAGACCAACTTGAAGTCTTCAGTGGTTCAAAAACCATGGAAGGGGAAAACGGGTTACAGTATTTTGTTTTAGAGGGGTCAGAACCTCCCATCCCTGAAACCCCCCCTGAACCTCCTACTCCTCGTCCTGATGATGATGACGATGATGATGATGACGATGATGATGATGGTGGAGATGATGTTGATGATGGCCCCGGTGGTGGGTCTCAACCCAAGTCCTTGACGGTTATTAATAATGTGTTTGTGGTGGGGACTGACACGAATTTAGAGTTGAAGTTAGGGGGAGAGGTCAATATTGACCGCGTGTTAGAGATCACCATTGCTTTTAAAGGGGATAACCCTGGTCGCGGGAATGCCTTTGGCCGTCGCAAGTTACTCTTTTCTCCCTTACCGAAATTCTTACGGCCTCAAGGGTTCAACGGGAACCAACAAAATTTATTCCTGAAAGCGAATGCAGGACAGGAGTTCAAAATTGAGTTACGGACTCTAAGCGGAGAGGTGTTTACTCAAGAGAGTAATATCACCGAGATGGAGTCTGGAGAGTTCAAACTGGAGTTTGCCCAAGGGATTAGCTTAGAATTACAAACCACAACCCAAACCATTCCCACCCTAGGGATGGGTCAGTTTGAAACCGAGGACGGTGAACAGATTGAGGTCTTAGATTTAACCTCTGTTGAAAGTGAGGTGACAGCAGAGTTTTCTCTGTTCCGAGAGGCGAATTATACGAACTCGGTGGGATTCTACCGCATTGATGACCCCTTAACTGGGGCTGTAAATGGCCTGAACCCGGAAGATGAGGGATATGCGGAGACGGCCATCAGTAGTCGCTTGAGTGAGATTAGTTTACAAGTGGCGAATCAACAGGTTAATAATACCAGTGGTGAGTTTGCAGGTGGGGGCTATTATGTGCCGTTCTTAATTGTGAATGCGTCTCCTGATGAGTTCTTGGAGGAAAATCCAGAGAATCAGCTTGGGGATGAAATTCAGGCGTATTTCCCCTATATGGGGGCGAATCCGGATGGGGTGGATCATATTCGCCTTTTGGGCAATAATTTGATTGGTTTTGAGGATTTACCCAATGGGGGAGATCAGGACTTCAACGATATTATTGTTGAGAGCATTTTTGGCTAGTTCTGGAGGGGTGTGGACTCCTGCAAGTCAGTTGACCCTAGGGTTTAAACCCTAGGCTTAAAGCGTAAACCCGTTAAAATGGCTTCCCCCTATCAACTATCAATTATTAACTATCAACTCCCCATGATCGCCACTCGTATCAAACAGAATACCCTACAACAAGTCGCGTCACTGGTATCTCAGTTTCCTTGGGTGGAGGGACAGTTGGTGCGGTTGTGTCGTTCACCTTGGGCCCGGAATCGTTTAAAATTGGGCGCGATCGCGTATGCGTATTTAGCCCTCGATCTCCCCAACCCTCGTCTGGCCACCCTAGACCATTACCAACTCTGGGTTAACTTACAAGAATATCAAGGCATCTTCTTATACTTTTTTGGACAATCCCTCGAACCCTTTGCCAGTGGGTTAGTAACCCAATTAGTCCAACCGGGGAATACTTGTGTCGATGTGGGGGCTAATATGGGGTGTTATACCTTTTTATTGGCCAGTCAGGTAGGGGAAACTGGCCGAGTGTTGGCATTTGAACCGCAACTCACACTACGGACATTATTAGAGCGTTCTGTGGCCAGTAATGGCTATGATAACTTTGTGCAAATTGAACCCTATGCTACATTCAGTCAATCCGGGGAGACATTAAGACTTTATACGTCTTGCGATCGTCACAATTCTGGAATTGCCTCGATGATCCGCTATGGGGACTTTTTAGACGCAGATCGCCAGGGTAAGCTCATCTAATTTAGTAACAAATGCTACTGAAAAAAGAATAATACTATGTTGAAGGAAAAAAAGAATAATTTTGATAAAATCTCCTGAGTAACCCCAATTAAATCTTACTCAAATTCATCATTATGTCCAACG
>NZ_JAQMSD010000103.1 GCF_028330525.1 Spirulina sp. CS-785/01 | reverse complement strand
GCTTTAATGAGAAACTGTACATAGTAGCCATCAGCCCGACGAATAAGTCTAACCCGCTTAATTTGTTCGGGTTGATAGAAGTTTAAATCCCACGTTCCTTTGAGTTTGAGCTTCCCTATCTTTTTACCATCGGTAAACGTGATCTGCTTGCGATTCTCTGATAACTTCCACCCAGAATTCTTGTATTCTACTGAACGACAATTTTTCTGGAATCGAGGGTAGCCCTTTTTACCAGGAATCCCCTTTTTGCAGTTATTATAAAATCTGGCAATGGCAGAATAAGCTCTCTCAATAGATGCTTGGCAGGCGCTAGAATTTAAGGCTTTAGCAAAGGGAAACTCATCTCTAAGTACCTTGCTGAGACGATACAAGTCTTTTTGTCCAACTCCCAAATTATCCATCCAAAAACGAATTGCTTTATTGCGGATGAATTGAACCGTTCGGATGGCCTCATCAATGGCACTGTATTGAGTTGGTTTTCCTTTAGCTTTGAACTCTAAGACGAGCATTTTACGTGAGATAAACCTACACAAAAGTATTATACCATCAAGTCGCCCTAAAAGGGCGAGGCTTTAGACCCATTATTTTTGGTAACGCCTTTTCCCGAACCTGCTCCGAAAGGGAAATCTGGTCTAACTGCTCATCGGCAATGGTAAAACTCATCCCCCTTAACCTCCTTGCCTAGAATATCTTAATGAATCCGCTTTCTGAATTGCACGGCGATGAAGTCCTAATTTTATAGTAGGTTGTTGTTTCCCGCTAGACTCGCTATAATGAGAATAACTAACAGCACGGGGCCGTCACGGTTTCGACAGATCGGTGAAAGCCGCCCTGTGATGCAGGCCGAGAGTGAGCCATCTCTCGTTAATCCAAGGTTCAAACTAAATTGTAACTGCGAACAACATCGTTCCTTTTGCTCGCAAAGCAGCCCCTGTTGCTGCTTAATAACAGCCTAAACATTTAGGTGCGAGCCTCTACAGTCTGACTCCGTTAAGGGCTGTATTGACAACCCCAACGGATGCACTGTCTGAGCTTCTCGCTTTAGCTCATTCAGTAAAGACCTAAAAGCGAGCATCCTGTCATCCGGGATAATGGATGGTCCCCGCCTCAAGGGTAAGCGAGGCTAAGCCTGTGAAGGAGCAGAAGGTCAATACCCGGTTTGGACAGCAGTTCGACTCTGCTCGGCTCCATTTAATTTGGGTAATTGGTAAAAGGTAGGGGATTTTCCCCTACCTTTTGTAATGGATAATTAATTTCTTCTCCCCTATCTTCCCATCAAAAATACAGGGTAGTGCGCTCTCGGTGAGGGCGACTGAGGGAATTAGCGGCCTCTTGTAACTGCTCTACCATCACGCAAGTGCCGCCTTTTGCTCCGGCCATGGTTGTGATGTGTTCCTCCATTAATGTCCCCCCAATATCATTACATCCCCAGCGTAAGGCTTCTGTTGCGCCATCTAAGCCTAATTTTACCCAACTGGGTTGGTGGTTGGGGATGACTTGGCCGAGATAAATTCGTGCAACTGCGGTGAGGAGTAGGGTATGTTCTAAACTGGGCTGATCTCGTCCCACGCGACGACGGAGAGCGGGAGGGGCGGATTCTCCGACGAAGGGGAGTAAAATAAACTCGGTGATGCGGGCTGGATAGTTTCGCGCGATCGCAATTTCTTGTACCTCTCGAAGCTGCTGGAAATGGGCAATCTGCTGTTGCGGGGTTTCAATGTGACCACATAACATAGTGCTAGTCGTGGGCAGTCCTAACCGTAAAGCGGTTTCCACAACCTCTAACCAAGTCCCCGTCTTAATCTTTTCCGGACAAATCACCTGTCTTACTCTATCATCCAACACCTCCGCAGCCGTCCCCGGCATAGACCCCAAACCCGCATCCCGTAACGCTCCGATTACCTGCTCATAACTAATACCATCCTGACGGGCAATAAACTGCACCTCTTGAGGGGAAAAAGCATGGAGATGAATATTGGGAAACTCCCCCTTAATTGTCCTTACCAGTTGTAAATAATACTTTAACGCCGTTCCCTCAATTTTAGCCTCCGGGTTAAGTCCTCCCTGCATACAGATTTCTGTTGCCCCCCGTTGCACCGCATCCGCCGTTTTTTCTAAAATTTGCCCCCAGTCCAACCAGTAAGCCCCCCCTTGGCCCTCATCTCTGCGAAAGGCACAGAAATTACAATGCTGTTCGCAAATATTCGTAAAATTAATATTACGATTCACCACATAAGTAACAGTTTCCCCCGCTTGCTGTTGTCGTAAGCGGTCTGCCGTTTGGCGAATGGCTTCGATAAGGTCAGGATGCTGTTGAGATAACAGGAAAACTCCTGCATCTGCTGTGATACTTTTTCCTGCTAAGGCTTCGTTTAAGAGAGATTCAATGGAAATTGTAGCCATAATTTTTATTGGTTGTTGGTTATTTGTTCTTTGTTGTTTGTCTTTGAGCTTTTATATTTTGTTGATACACATTTTAGTCTGCGTTATTCAGTCGTAGTAAACCCTGTAGGGCTTATTTTAAAACTTTCAAAAGCGCGAAGTAAGCGTTTTAAGCATCGCGGAGTCAAGGCAGATCCCTGAATGCTTACGATTATTTTATTCAGTTTCATTGCTTTCTTCTGTTATGGGAGATGGGGGATTTGGTCTTTTTGGGTCGGGGAGATCGTAACGCCCTCCGATTAAATCGGACATGGCTTGGTTTAAGGCTTTTGGGTCCATAAAGACAACCTTAGAATTGGAACTGCGACCTAAACTTTCGTTGGCTTCAACGTACCGTTGTGCCACTAAAAAACTTAATACTTCTTGAGCATTGGGTTGTTTGCGGAGGGCATCAGAAAGCATTTCAATTGATTTAACTGTGCCTTCTGTTTCCAATAAAGCAGCCCGTCGTTTACTTTCGGCAGCACGTTCAATTTCCAAAGACTCCATAACTGTCCTTGCGGGAGTAATTTCTCTTACTTCAATGCGGGTTACTTTTACTCCCCAATTTGCGGTTGCGTCGTCTAATTGTTCAAGAAGTTTTTGATTTACTTTTTCTCTAGAGGAATAGGTTTCATCTAAGTTTAATTGTCCGATGGCTGAACGGAGCGTTGTCACGACTAGATTATCAATAGCTTCTTGAATATCTTCGACGACATAAAAGGTTTTTTCTAAATCCACAATTTGCCAATAGATGACTGCATCAACTCGTAAAGACACATTATCTTTAGTAATGGCGTTTTGCGGCTCAATTCCTAACACTTTTTCTCGGACGGTTTCCTCAACAACAATACTATCTAAAAATGGGAAAACAAAATTTAAACCGGGATTGAGTTTTTTATGATATTGTCCGAGTCTTTCCACCAATGCCTCATTCCCTTCATTAATAATTCGCACTGTTGCCAAAAAAGCACTGAATCCGGCAACTAAGGCCGATATAAAAGTGTAAAATAGTGCGCTATTCATAGTTGTTAAGTTTAATAAAGAAAGAACATGGTCTCAGCCATGTTCTTTTATTGTTCTTTTATTGTAAAGGGTTGATTGAGGGTTGATCAACGGATTAGTTATTTTGTTTGAAGGAGTTAAGCCATTCGCGGATTTGTTCCGCAGCGATGTCGCGGCCTCCTAATCCAAAGGCTAACGCGATCGCAACCGCAATTGCACCGACCAACAGACCAAAGGCCAGGTTGACAATATTACTAGCGATGCCCATTTGTTGCAGTGCCATAGCAGACACTAAAATAATGATGGAAATTCGCGCAGTATGCCCTAAAATGCGAGCTTGACGGCCACCACTACTGTTAATGAGGTTGAAGGCGAGATTGGCGAAATATAAGCCTACACCGAAGACAATTAAAGCGACTAACACTTGTCCGCCAATGACCATAATTCCGGAGACAAACCCAGTTAAGGCAGGAATCTTTAGAATATCCACCGCGGCCAAAGCAGCGACTAAGACAATGCCAATCTGAAGAATAATCCCGACAATTTCTGACGGAGTGCGATTCGGACTGGAACTGCTTTCTGTGCCTTCTGTGCTTTCTCCTTGGGTGTCTGTGGGAGGGGTGGAAGTGCTGGAGATAGAGAGTCCTAACCAGCTATAAACGTTATTAAAGCCAATTCCAGTTAAGAGACTGGTGACTAATTCTGCCACATAAGCCCCTCCGAGATAGGCCACGACCAGAATAATCCCGGCGGTAAAGATTTGCGGTAAGATGCTGAGAATCTGCTCTAACATTGCGATCGCAGGTTCAGAGATCGCATCAATGCGCAGCGCGTTCAAGGCCGAAATGGCCACAGGGATTAAAACCAGCACATAAACAACCGTCCCCAGAATCCAAGATAGAGACTTCTGCTCACCTTGTCCCGATAAACTAAATCTAGCTCCTAAACGGTCTGTTCCCGTGGCAATTAATAAATTGGTGACAACCCGACGCACCACCTGAGCCACTAGCCATCCGGCCACACCAATGAGAACAGCAGCCAAGACATTGGGTAAGATATCGAGAATCTTATTCAGTAACTCCTGAACCGGAGTGAGAGTTCCTTCCAGTTCTAGGGTACTGAGAATGGAGGGGAGAAACAGTAAAAAGATGAACCAGTACAGGGTATTGGCGATCGTTTCACTGAGGGTAAACTGTTCTCCCTCCGTCCCGACTTGTTGACCGAGGCGTTGGTCCACGCGCATAGTGGTTAAAGCACGGGTGACAATGAGTTTCACAATGGTGGCCAACAACCATGCTAACCCCAACAGAATCAGCGCACCGCCAACTTGGGGTAAAAAGTCGGTGATATTGTTCACCATGGCCAGAAGCGGTTGTGATACCTGTTCCAAGGACAACGCTTCTAAAGAGGCAATTACAGTGATCAGAATGACCAACCAATAGGCCAACTCTGATATCCATTTTTCAATGGGAAAGGCTTCTCCCCCCTCTTGGCCAGTAATCCAATTGGCAATTTGATTATCAATTTTCGTCTGTTTGAGCAGCGTGTTGATGATTTTGCGGACAATTCCCGCAATAATCCAACCGACCAAAAGAATGAGAATTGCGCGGATGAGGTCTAACACGGATGTTCCTAAACTCTCCCCAACACTACCAATAATTTGATCAAGCCAAGGCAAGCTCGGCATCTCCATATCGGGTGCTTGAGCTAACACCCCACTTGTTTCTAGATTTTCTATCATTACCTGATTTTGAATTCGTCATAGAGTCTCAGTTCACGTCACGCTACGAACAGAGGATTTTACTATGCACCATACCGCATAATCTTGCCAAAACTTGTTTTTTCTGGATTTTATTCGGTTTTTTTGTGGAAAAATGCAAACGTTCTACAATAGGTACTTTGTGGCGAAGCGTAATTTGAGACTATGACATCTGAGCAGGTATTTGAGCAGTCTATCCAGATTCGAGCCAGTGCGACTGCCGTAGAGCAATGTATCACAGAATTGGAGTTAATGCACCGTTGGCTTAATCCTGCGTTACGCTGTGAGCCTGTGGGGGAGTGGAGTACGGAATTAGGGAGTCGGAGTCGCTTTGTGGTGAAAATTCCTGTGCTTGAACCGACGTTACAGAATGTAGTGGTGGAACGAGAACCGGGGTTAGTGGTGTGGGAGTTTAGTGGTTTTTTTCAAGGGCGCGATCGCTGGGAATGCCAACCCACCCCTACTGGCACATTATTACTCAATCGGTTTGCGTTTACCATCCCTAATCCGGCCATTCGTTTAGGGTTTAATCTGCTGGCGGTGCAATGGACGAAAGAAGACATGAAAGCACAACTCCGCCGCTTAAAACGAGTGGCGGAGGAGGTTTATAATTTGGGGGATGGGTGAGTAAAAACTGGTTACTGTTTACTGGTTACTCTCGGTGAAACTAAAAATCGCTGAAAGTTGGCTAAAAGCCTTGCTGTGATTAGTTTCTGACCTTCTTTTTAGGTTAACTTTGCCCTTTCTCCAACATCTGCCATCTGCCTTCTTTTTAGGTTAACTTCCTCCTCCTTCCTTCTGGCAGACTGAGCGAAGTCGAAGTCTGAGCGAAGTCGAAGTCTGCCCTCTGCCTCCTGCCTTCGGATGCTGTTTACTGTTCCCTGTTCCCAAAGAACCAACAACCAACCCCTAATCTTCCTCCCCAAATAAACGGTTGAGATCATCGACAAAACTGCCTCCTCGTTGGGAGTTGATGCGTAACCAGTCTTTTTCCTCTAACCATTGAAACGTTAAGGGGTTAGATGTATTTAACCCTAGATTACCGCGATCTGATAACTCCTCTGGGGGGATTTCTTGGATTAATTCCTCTAACGCTTCAACTCGTCGGGGGACCGCCGGATGGGTTTCACTGTCGCGCATTGTCCCTGGTAAACGGCCTAACACATCTAACCCCCGTAAACACCCCTCAGCCTCAAACCCCGCCGATACTGCATAACGATAGCCTAATGCGTCGGCCTCTAATTCGTGGGTGCGGCTTAATTCGGCTACTCTTTCTTGGACTTGGGGATCATTATCGCCTAATTCCTCTCGCCATTCTGCCACTTTCGAGGTTTGGATGGCGATATGTTGTTCGGTGTGGTGGGCCATTTCGTGACTGACGACACAAGCTAAGGCTGAGGCATCTCCGGCTACTTGGTCGAGGAGGCCAAAATGGACAATAATTAAGTTAGCTTCGGTGGCGTAGGCGTTAATCATGGAGTCATCGGCAATGACAACCCGCCAGGTTTGGTGATCTAAATCGTTGGCCCGGGCGATGCGTTCTACAATGCGATACAAAACGTATAAGTTTTCTGGGAGATCATCTTCGGCTTTTTCGTAAATGCTTTTGGGTTCGGTGTCTTCTGTCTCGGTGGGTTCTTCTGGGTTTTCTGGAGTTTCACTGCTTTCGGTGGTGTCGCTGTCTGGCGGGGTTTCTGCGGCTAAGAGGGGGAGGGAGACGGTGGGGGTGAGTCCTACGGTGAAAGCGGCTAGGAGGGCGGTTAGGGTGTTTTGTAGGGGGGTGAGCATGGTAGGTTGAGAAAAACAACGATAGGGCGAGTGGGGGTTTTGAGGTTATTAATGCAGATGGACTATGGCCAGGTTCGAGGGTAACTACAAGTCCAAGGTTGGTGATTTCGGAGGCTTGGACTTGCGATCGCATTATAACTGCTATATAACTGCTATGTTGGGATGACCATGTGATCTGGAAACAGTTTTCCGGTTTCTTGGGGAGGGGAAAGTTTACCCGTGTCAGGGGGGAGAAACCGGGTTTTTCTCAGGGTTAAACTGTTTTCCCGTCCCATGAATGCAGAAACCCAGTTTCTTGAGAGGGATGGGGGCTTTTTCCGGAATCAGCTAAAAGACTTAAAATTGTGTCGTAGCGGAACTCCTCCGCGAGACTGCGGAGGGAAAGCGCGACAGAAGACTGCTCTTGAGCAATTTGCTCAATGATTCCATCAATGGTTGTCATATTGCAACTTAATACCGCTTCGTATAATTGATGGCGTAATTCAGGAGACAGATCGCGCAATACTTCTGACGTTAGGGGGATTACGCTTTCTTTGTCTTCTGATGTTGAGGTGGCGTATTGATAGGAAAGATTTAATTGATTTTGTAGCCGGGTGTACAGTTTTTCGGGAACTATGGGTTTGGGTAAAAAGTCGTCAATTTGCGTCATCAGTTGTTCTTGCTCCACAGGATCGAGTAAGGTGGCCGAGACGGCAATTATTTTCACTGGGGTTTTAGGAGGGGTTTGCTGTTCTAATTGACGGATTTTTGCGATCGCAGCTTCTCCCCTTAACTTAGGCAGTCGCAAATCCATTAAAATCAGATCGGGTTGCCCTGTTTGCCATTGGGTTATGGCCTCTTGTCCATCTTCCGCTTCAGTCACGGTAAAGCCAACTCCCGTCAACATTTGTACCAACAAACCTCGATTTTCCGGTTTATCATCCACCACTAAAATACGATATTCTGGCTCATCCGGGGCTAATCCCAAAATATTTTTAACATCTAGGGAGGGTTCGATTAATTCCTCTTGGGAAAGTTGGGCGATAATATCAAAGGAAAAGGTACTCCCCACCCCCAGTTCACTCTCTACTTTCATTTGTCCTCCCATTAATTCGACAAATTCACGACTAATGGCTAAACCCAGTCCTGTTCCTTCTTGTCTCTCTCGTCCGCTTTTGGTTTGTCTAAATGCAGTAAATAATTGTTCTAATTCTGGGGGGGCAATTCCTAGTCCGGTATCCTCAACTTGAAAGAGAAGACGAATTTGTTGGTCTGTCTGCTCTAAAAGGTTAACTCGTAAGGTAATTTGTCCTTGTTGGGTGAATTTCAGTGCGTTACTTAATAAATTAATTAAAATCTGTCGCAGTTTTTGATCATCAGTATAAAGATAACAAGGAACATCTTCAGCACAGTCTATGATCCAATTTAAGCCTTGTTCTTGGGCTTTGAGCAAAAACATTTGTTTGAGGTCATCTAAAAAGAATTTGAAGTCAAAATTAGTGAAATTAACTTGCAAGCGGTTCGCTTCGATGCGGGAGAAATCGAGAATTTGATTGATGACGTTCAGTAAGTGACTTCCACTACGATGAATCGTAGTAATACTATTATGATGTTCGGGTGGTAAATTAGGACTTTGGTAGAGTAAGTCCGCATACCCTAAAATGGCATTCAGGGGGGAACGGAGTTCGTGACTCATGTTCGCTAAAAAGGCACTTTTGCTATAATTGGCTTCTTCTGCTTTTTCTTTCGCTTGGGCGAGTTCTTGAGTCCGTTCTTGCACTGTTTTTTCGAGAATTATATTTTGTTCTCGGCTCATTTGTTCGTTAATTTGAGCCATTTTTAATGCTTTTTGTTGATTCTCCCAGTTTTCTTGCTTGAGGAGGTTGATTTGATCAGCTAAAGCTAACGCTGATAATAAGCCAAATAGACTCAGACTGGGTAAAATTAAACCATCAATACTCTTTGAATAAGAGATAACATTTAAAAGATTTAATCGCCCTAAAAGAGTAGTTATCGATAACAAAATGATGGCAAAAATATAATATCGCGCCTGTTTATACCCTTTTAGCCCAGTGATAATACTGGCAATAATTAGGAGACTGGTTGCAAGGGCAGAAATGATCGGGAAAAAAGCATTAGTTCCATTAGTAATATAGATGATTGCCGTTCCTATGGTGGCTGCAATCATTAAAAGGTTGAGAAGTTTATATAAAATCTTGCTATGCTTTTTAAGCAATAAAATACCCTGGCTCAAACGAATCCCAAAAACAAAGCCAACCAAAGAAAAAAAGCTGAGTTCAAACCCGCTAGAAAATACAGGCAAGGATAAATAATTCCCTGAACCATCAGCATATAAAATAAAGAAAAGAATCCCAAAAAGAAAGAGAGAATAATCTAAATAAATTCCTTGCTTTAAGGTAATTAATAACCATAAATTATAAACCAACATAATTATTAATGTTCCATAAAAAATTCCTCTGATAAACCATTTCTTTTGATTTAGTTGCCAAAATAAACTCTTTTCTACAATTTGAATAGGAACAATAATGGGTGTTTTACTGGTGATACGAAAATAAATAGTTTGAGGTTGTTTAGAGAGAGTATCTAAATTAAAAACGTAATCAGGATTACCAATATCTCGACTCGAAAAAGGCCGGGTTCTTCCAGTTTTAATAACTTTAAATTCTTCAGAATTGGGTTGGGGGAAGTAAGCATCCACATGGCCTAAACGGGCTTGTTGAATGACTAATAACCAGTCTTTGTTGGGGGCATAATTTTTGACGTTTAGTTTTAGCCAAACCGCCGCTTGAGTATAGCCTAAGCTGACGGTTTCTTCAGAGTTGGGTTGAAATTGAGTAGGGAGATCAGTAGAGGTAATTTCTTCAAAGGTTTTTTGTTTACTAGGATCAATCAGTATTTCTACAGAGTCTCCCAAAAAATATTGATCCTGTTGGGAGGAGAGGAGAACAGGGGGTGGGGAGGGAG
>NZ_JAQMSD010000102.1 GCF_028330525.1 Spirulina sp. CS-785/01 | reverse complement strand
GCGTTGGGCCCGGGCCGTAGCCAGTTGAGACTGGGCCGCCCGCACCTCCGCTTCTGCACTGAGTAACCCGGCCCGACGGACATTCACCTGAGCCACCGCCGAATTCACCTGCGCCAACTGCTGATCCGGTCGCAACTGTACAATAGGGGTGCCGGCCTCTACCCGTGTCCCATTCTCCGCAAAAATGTTCACCACCCGGCCTTCAATTTCCGGACGCAAAATCACCCGTTGGGCCGCCTCCAGGTTGCCCACAAACTCAGAACTTTCCTCCACCATACGAATCTCAATTTCCTGTAGCGATACTGGGACCGGCCCGGGTTGGCCTCGTCCTTGCGGAGGGCCACCCCCACATCCGGCCACCAACACTGACACCCCTAGGGCGGTTCCCCAAATTTGTTTTGAGACTGCACGCATGATCACCTTTGCCGTACTATACACCAGAGCGTCCCGGCTTTGCTCACGGGATCGCGTTTCTCGCCTATCCTAGCTTAAAATGCGGACTCCTGAAGGAGGGTTGAAAATACCTGCCTCATACAAAAAATCCCTTAAAATGGATTCATTCAGCGTACAACATGGGTCATGAGTCGTAGATGGGATGAAGCGAGAGCGAAACCCAAAAAAACCCTTGCTAGTCATCACAATTTAACCGTTATGGGGAAAGCCTATGAGTTCACAACAACCTCAAACCCTAGTTTATGCGATTTGGCTGATTAGTGTGTTTATTCTGTTTAGCTTCTTGGGAGCTTTACTTTATGGTTTGTCTGGAAGTGTTTATATAGTTGCTTTGGGAGGAGCAGTATTACCTTGTTGGGGAGCGATTTCTTATCCCACTCGTCTGCGAACATGGATTAGACCCTTTATTGCTTTTGGATTTTCTCAAGCCATGATGCGAGTGATTCTGGTGTTTTCTGCTTGTATGTTGCTGGTTTCGGCATTTATCCCCATGGTTTTTTCCACTATCATTGTTTCCAGCATTTGGAGTGTTTTGATTAGCTTACTTGCTATATTTACTCTCTCCAAAACGGGCGAAGAACTTTTAAAGGCTTTTCCGGTTCGTCAAGTTTTCTTAATGTTAGTCACTGTC
The DNA here is from genome assembly GCF_028330525.1 of Spirulina sp. CS-785/01. Classification (GTDB taxonomy): domain Bacteria; phylum Cyanobacteriota; class Cyanobacteriia; order Cyanobacteriales; family Spirulinaceae; genus JAQMSD01. Next base: position 55,591 of record NZ_JAQMSD010000102.1, on the reverse strand, counting down.
TCTTGGGTAGGAATGATCTGGTTTCCTCTAGTCACTGCTTTATTTCAGCACAGTGGGACGTAGGTTGGGTGAAGTGGGACTTGTAACTAAAGAAAACCTTTTCCAAACCCACTATTCGGGAAAAATTCAACACCTATCAGTTTATTGATTATAAAGAACAAGTCATCGACCTCTTAACGCGAGTTTGTACCGTTTCTGTGGAAACCATGAAAATTGTGCAAGCAATGGAACACTTATGACCCTGAAAAAACGAGAACCCCTTTTATGCAGGTTAGGGTGAATCCCCCCATCTTCCCATGAATAAGCGGGTTTCAGGATATCCTTATAGGATGATCCTATCATGGGGAGAGAGGCGCGATCGCATCTCCCTCTAAGCAAATTAAAATCCCCCTTGCACAATCAGAAAACCTTGTGTTATCTTTAATATCTGTCAGCCAATAAGCGGATGTGGTGGAATTGGTAGACACGCACGCTTGAGGGGCGTGTGGCTTTCGCTGTGCGAGTTCGAGTCTCGCCATCCGCATTTTTAAATACGACTCCGCATTTTTAAACAGTAAATTCTATCACATAATCAAGAAACAGTCAAGGCTGTTTCTTTCTTTTTATGGAAATACTGTTTATGGAAATACTGTGTTATCCCCCCACCCCCTTTCTCAAGGCCAATCTTCCCTTACTCTTACCGGACTGGTCTGCCGAGGAGGTGTGGGTTATAATCACTCTACAACAGGCCAACTGTGACTTACTCCCCTCCACCCCTGAGAGTGAACAAGAAAAACAGCGACTTCGATCTTGTTTTATCGAGTTGGCCTTAAAATTAGTACAACAGATAAAAGACCAGGGAGGAGAAGCTGATTTCTTTGATCCGAAAACAGGATATCCTAGGTTTTCGAGTCCAGGGAGTCTAACCCATGATGATGTCGCCACAGTTCAAACCATACTAGGGTATTCTACCATTGCGGGTAATTGTCGTGCCATTATCCATCCCCAGTGGGGAACTGCCGTCTATCCTGGAATTATAGTCACATCCCTTCCGGTTGAGGAAGGGTGAGTGGTTGGGAGTGGACTATTGAACCACAAAGACACAAAGGACACAAAGGAAAGAGTAAGAAGATGGGAAGGGTTGGGAGTATCGGAAGATGGAAACTAAGAACCAAGAACTAAGAACAAACTACCAAAATATTTACAAAACTTTTTAATTGACTGACAGTTTCCCTAGAGACGACTAAGCTAAAAGTGAAAACAGAGGGGATGACCTGCGTTTTTCTACAAAATACCTAATATGTTGACAAATCTTGTTAATTTACCCTACTGGATTATTCTAGGAATTGGCATTTTGCTGTTCCTAGTGGTCATTGCGTCAGGAGGAGGTGATGATGACTTTGATCTAGATATGGATGAGAATACCGGAGACGGGTTTTGGCAAACCGATGCAGATACCGAAGTTGATAGTAGTAGTTCCTTCGGGATGGCCCATCTTTTAGGATGGTTTGGTATTGGGAAAGTCCCCTTAATTGTGTTGTTGGCCACCAATATGAGTCTCTGGGGATTAACGGGATGGGTAATTAATATTATCGTCGGGGAATTATTTGGAATTATTCCTACTGCACTGTTAGGATTTGGGGGAGTGATTCTGGTTGGGTCTTTTGTTGTGAGTTTCTACTTAGGGGGGTTAATTTCTCGGCCTGTTGGTCAAATGTTTGTTACTTTTGGTGAAGATGCAAGCGGCGATCGCTTGATCGGTTGTTTGGGAACAGTCTCCTCAAAAAATGTCCCACTGATCACCCAAGGAACAATTGGCCAAGTCGATGTTTCTGATCCCAATCATAATTTAGTCTCCATTGGGGCCACCCGTCCCGACTGGTCGAATACTTCCCTCACTCGTGGCCAGAAAGTGATTGTTATTGACCGTCGGCCACAGAGTTACCTTGTGATTGCAAAAGATTCTTCAGATGAGGATCGCTGGTTATCCAACCTAAAAACAAGCCGCGATTCCCATAAACATTCTTAATTATTCAAGGAGCATTCCCATGAAATTTTGGTTTCACTTTCTACAAACCCTACCCACCGCCCCATTCGACGAATTAACCCCCCATGATGTCCCCATTGAATACTCTGTAAAACAGTCAGCAAGACCAGACGCAAAACCCGTTTTAACGGCTCAAAGTCGCCCAGAAACCGCCAGACCGCAAGCTCCTGTTGTCCCCACGGGATTAATTAGTGGAGCAGTTGTCGCGGTTGGTGGCTTCATTTTTATTATCTTCCTATTACTATTAAGTTTATGGGTCTATAAACTGTTCTATAATATTACCCCCAATAATGAAGCCTTTGTGCGGACTGGGGGGTTATTTCAGAAGCGGAAAAAAGTCATTATTAATGGCGGTTGTGTTGTCCTCCCAGGGTTTCATGAACTCACCCGTGTCCCCTTACGAGAAATCTCCATTGATGTGGAACGGACAGGTCAATTAGCGGTACGGACTCAAGACTATTTACGTGCCGATATGCGAGTCACATTTTATGTCTGTATTAATGCAGATGAAGAAGATGTGAGCATTGCAGCAGCGAGACTCTCTACAAAAGGTCGAGTGTCTCCAGAAGAAATTACTAATGCGTTAGAAAAACGGGCAGATGATGCCATCCGTGCTGCCGCTAAACGGAAAAAATTAGCCGAAATTGACTCAGATAAACTAGGGTTTGCGGATGAAGTTCTCAACTTAATTCAACAAGACTTAAAGAAAGTTGGTTTAACTCTGAATAATATCGCTATTTCAGAAATTGAAGAAAGCGATACTTATGATGAAAATAACTTCTTTGATGCTCAAGGGGTACGTCTCCGAACCGAAACTATCCAAAGTGCCATTCAACAAAAGCGAGAAGTTGAATTAAGCACAAAAGTGGCCATAGAGCAACAAGAATTAAATGCTGAAAAGAAATCTCTAACCATTTCCAAACAGCAAGAAGAAGCCAACATTAAGCAACAACAAGAAATTGAGTCCCTGCGCTTAACCCAACAACAAGAAATTGAGTCCCTGAAAGCGCAACGAGAACGGGAAACTCAGGAAGCAAAAGATAAAGAAGCGGCGAAAATTGAACGGAATAAAATCCTGCAAAATCAAGCCATTGAAGAAGAAAACATTCAACAACAATTGGCCATCCAAAATAGTCAAATTGAGGCCAATATTACCCTAGAGGAACAGAACAAGAAATTCAAAGTTGCTCAAACCACCCAACAACAAGAAGCAGAGGTGGCAGAAATTACCCGACAACAAACGGTGGATGCCTCTCGCTTGCGGGCCCGCATTGAAGTGGCAGCCGCAGAACAAGAGTCGAAAGTGGCTCAACAAGAGGCGGCTATTGCTATTGCTAATAAAGAAAAAGAACGCTTTGCTGCCGATGCAGAAAACGCCCAAGCGGAAGAAGCGGTGAACACAGCCAAAGCGGTGGAAGAAGCGGAACGAAGCCGTCGTTTGTCTATTATTGACGCAGAACAAAAGGCACAACAGAAACAAATTGCCGACCAAAATGTCGTTGAAATTGATGTCTTCCGTCGTCGTCGCCAAGCGGAAATTGCCCGTCAGGCCGCCGAACTAGAAGCAGAGTCTATTCGCACCTTAGCCGAAGCCAACCGCTTTCAAGCCATTGCAGAAGCGGAAGGGAAACGCGCTCTCAATGACGCAGAAAACGCCCTCAGCGACGCAAACCGGACGGCAGAGGTGATCAAAAGTCTATTCCCCCAAGTTGCCGAAAATCTGCCGGAAATCGTCAAATCTCTCGCTCCTCAGCCTGGGGTGTTGGGAGATGCCCGCATTTATGCGTTTCCGGGGGCCGGGAGTAATGGTAATGGGTCCAATGGTATGGGGGATGTGAATAAGTTGCTGTTATCGACTTCGGGGTTATCGTTGATTAATAGTTTGTTGGAGGATGGCAAGTTAAATGAGTTATTGGCGTTGTTGAAAAATCTGCTGAATAATGGGGGAACTGCTCAGAATGGGGGAGGGGCTACGGAGATGACTGCAACACCGAAACCTAGTCCGACGATGACTAATTCTCCTGCATCGGAGGGAAGTTCGGACCCCCAAGGGACTGTTGCGTCTCCGATGAATGTGGATATTCAAACTCAGGAGTCTCCCCCGGAAAACTGAGCCAATATTGCTGTGTCGGTTGGGTGTAATGGAGTGAAACCTAATATTCTCCACTTTGGGGGGGTTGGGTTACGCTACGCTTCACCCAACCTACGGTAGAATCTACGGTAGAGTGTCAAGGGTTTACTAGGAATTTTTTAACCCAGTTAATGCTTATGAGTCGTCCCTATCCTAGAGATTTAATTGGTTATGGCCGTACTTCTCCCCATCCTCGGTGGCCCCATGAGGCTCGGATTGCGGTGCAGTTTGTGATTAATTATGAGGAGGGGGGTGAGAATTGTATTTTACATGGGGATACCGCTTCAGAAGCCTTTTTATCGGAAACCATTGGGGCCCAACCTTTGCCGGGGGTGCGGAATATGAATATGGAATCTATGTATGAGTATGGGGCAAGAGCCGGGTTTTGGCGGCTTTATCGGCAGTTTACCTCCCGTGAGATTCCGGTGACGGTTTATGGGGTGACAATGGCGTTAGAACGCAATCCAGAGGCGGTTGCGGCGATGAAAGAGGCGGACTGGGAGATTGCCTCCCACGGGTATCGGTGGATTGACTATCAAGATATTCCGGAGTCGGTGGAACGAGAGCATATTCAAATTGCGATCGCGCGTCATACCGAAATCACCGGAAACCGTCCCCTCGGTTGGTACACAGGCCGCAATAGTCCCAACACTCGGCGGTTAGTGGTGGAAGCGGGGGGGTTTCTCTATGATGCCGATAGTTATGCCGATGACCTCCCCTACTGGGTGTATGATTACGGTGAACCCCACTTGGTTATCCCCTACACCCTAGACAATAATGATATGAGATTCGCTACTTATCAGGGGTTTAATTCAGGAGAACAGTTTTTTACCTATCTCCGCGATGCTTTTGATGTGTTGTACGCTGAAGGCGCGACTCACCCTAAAATGATGAGTGTGGGGTTACATTGCCGTCTCGCCGGAAGACCTGGACGAACTGCCGCTTTAGCCCGCTTTCTCGACTATGTACAGCAACGAGAAAAGGTCTGGCTTCCCCGTCGTCTTGATATTGCCTACCATTGGCACTCCCATCATCCTCCCTTCCGTGAGAGTTAAGATTAAGCAATCTAACATTTTGTATCAAGCGTAGCAATGATCGAGGTCTAGTTCGGTTAAATCAGATATTGTAATAAAATAAGGGCAATTATGAAATTATTGTTAAGATTAAGGCCAAGCACTCAATGATGAGATAGAGCTTTGTACTTATTCTGACACGAACCTTTTATCTGTTGTCGAATGTTCAAAACGACCTAACTATGACACCGATTCTCTTACGCCACCTTTGGTCATTAGTGGAAAATGCCCAAGCTCAAGTAATTCTCGCCCTAGATGATTCTAGTTTAGTGGATTGGCTGATTGCGCAGATAGGAAAACAGCGATCGCTAGAAAACCACGAAACGGAAGTATTAAGTCACTATATCCGGTCTAAAACCTCCCTCATTCGGGATATTGCAGGGCAACAGGTTTAGTTGACAGTTGATAATTGACAGTTGATAATTGACCAGACTTCACTGTCAAGTGAACAATTGATAATTGACAAACGCTGCCATCAACATACTCAAAAAGGTACTCCGTACTGTAGGGCATACAGGAACGTTCCAAAAATATTGGATAAACGCTTCGGGACAACTCACCCTATGCGAGTATTGATGAGAGTCAATGCTTTAAGGGGATTGGATGAACGAAGAATCCACCGAATTAAATTCGGTGGAGTGTCAATGCTACAAGCACCGCCTAAAAATAGGAATTGATAGTCAAGTATGGAGTTTGCCTACTTTCTCGTTTGGCATGGAAGCCGCGATCGCCGTTCTCAAACCGCCAGTCACCATCTCGCCTATCTCGTCACCCAAGCATTAGGACTTTCCCCTTCTCTTGTGGGAGTAGCCCCCTTAGAATTATCTCCCTATCCCCTCCATGAAGCCCTGGTGCAGTTTGCTCAACAAGTCCAAGGGACAGGAGTTGAGACCATTCGTATTTTACCCCTATTTTTACTGCCGGGGGTTCATGTGAAAGAGGATATCCCCGCAGAAATAGCCCAAGCGCGACAACAGTTGGGATCATCCCCCCAGTTGGAATTATTGGACTATTTGGGGAAACAACCGCAAATGGTGGACTTATTGGCCCAAGAATTTCAGGACGTGCCACAGAATAGCCACAGTCAGCGTATTTTGCTTTCCCACGGGAGTCGTCGAGAAGGGGCAAATTGCGCGATCGCAGCCTTAGCCGCACAATTAAACGCCAGACCGGCCTATTGGGCAGTCCCCCCCCATTTAAGCAGCCAAATTGAGCATTGTGTTACCAATGGACAGACCGACATTGCCATTCAGCCTTATTTTTTATTTACAGGGGGGCTAACCGATGCGATCGCCCAACAAGTCGCCGAATTAAGGGTAAAATTTGCAGATGCTAAATTAAATTTAGGTGAACCCCTTGGGGCAACCCCCCAACTGGCTCAATTAATTACAGACAAGCTGCATGAATAACATTGAAACTCAGACAGGCAAAGTTTATCTTCTCGGTGCCGGGCCAGGTGATCCGGGTTTAATGACCTTAAAAGGCAAAGCCCTGTTAGAACACGCCGATGTAGTCGTGTATGATGCCTTAGTGAGTGAGGCAATCCTTGCAATGATTAATCCTCGCGCCGAACGAATTAACGCAGGAAAACGCCGAGGCCGCCATTCTAAGCTACAGGGAGAAACCACCCGTTTATTAATCGAAAAAGCCCAAGATCACGCCATTGTCGTCCGTTTAAAAGGCGGTGATCCCTTCGTATTTGGTCGAGGGGGAGAAGAAATGCAGGATATCCTCGAAGCAGGCATCCCCGTAGAAGTGATCCCCGGTATTACCTCCGGCATTGCCGCCCCCGCCTATGCCGGGATTCCCCTCACCCATCGTCATTATAGTTCCTCAGTCATTTTTGTCACAGGTCACGAAGCCGCCGGAAAATATCGCCCCCAAGTGAATTGGCCGGCCATTGCCCAAGGGGCCGAAACCATTGTCATCTATATGGGCATTCATAACCTATCCCATATTATTCACCAATTACAGGTCGGCGGATTAACCGAACAAACCCCCATTGCTTTAATTCGCTGGGGGACTTGTCCTCAACAGGAGGAGTTAATGGGAACATTGGGGACTATTCAGCAAAAAGTCGAAGAAACCGGGTTTGAAGCCCCTGCGATCGCTATTATTGGCTCGATCATCGAGTTACATGATATTCTGAGTCATTCCCAACCCGTCGTGATCAATCAGCAGAGGTAAGCATTCAGCCTAACACTAACACTCCGTTGCCGAAAGAGGGGGACGTTGAGCGAAAATAGAGCCAACTCCATTCACCTTGCAAAAGCTAATTTCATTAGTTTATAATTGAGGTATCAACAATCCCCCTCATCTCAATTTCCTTTCTTTTTCAACAGCATCCACTGTCCCCATCTCCATAGATTTATCTCAATAGATTTACGGAAAAAATACTCAAGAATTGAGAAACTTTTCCTCTTTTTAATAGACCATCTCCCTACATTCACGTAAAGCGGTCTTGCTTTTTCTTCCAGTTCACCCAAAATTCCATAAAATTACGACAAATGGCCGATGCTTTGCAGGTGTAATCGGCCATTTGTCGTAAAGTCATTATAAAACGAGCAAAAGGCTAAAACCCTTGTAAAATCAGTGTTTCTCCCCTAGTGAGATGAGAATGATGTGGGTATTAATAGAGATAGGGGGAAAGTTGATTTTGGACAGGGTTATGAAAGGGAATTGCAGATGCCGTTTTTGTTGTCGCCTAGTTGGATTTATTATAGCGATTAACGCGCTTACGTTAGGTTTCTTAGAATTGTGCGATCATCCTACAGAAGTCGCCAAACAACAGCGTTTAAATTTAATTGAAAGTCCCGCTAGTTTCATTATTTGTGATAAAGCCCAACGTTGGATTCAGTTTTAATTTATTGGTGATGGGTAATTAAAGTTAAGCAACCGGGTTTCTGTACAAAATTTAGGCAAAACCGGATCAATTTAGATAGAAACCCGGTTTCTCAGCCACTTATATAGCATTTTCATCCGAGTTGTAAACTGACTGGTTTGGCAAAGGGAACAGGGAACAGGGAATAGGGATAGGAGTTTTAGAGTTTTTTATTACTTTTTGATTTATGACAAATCATTGATTTTTGCTATATTCCTTTAAACCAACAACCCACAACCCATAACAATGTTGGCTAGAACACAAGGGAAAATTGAGGATTCATGATTGAATGTACGTGATGGCAGATTGTTGCACGCCAGAGATACGCATCATCCGCTTGATTATCACAATAACTGACCATTGAATCCTTTTTTCCAACCCTTGTATGTCCTCTCCCTCTCGTTGGTCAAAACTACCTCTCCGTTGGGTTCTAATTGTTCCCTTTGTTGTGCAAATTTTCGCCGCAGTCGGGTTAACCGGGTATCTCTCCATCCGGAACGGAGAAGCGGCTGTCCAAGAGTTAGCCTTACAACTGCGAGAAGAACTAACGGCCCGCATTCAGGAAAAACTGAAAAACTATCTCACCACCCCCCGTTGGATTGTTCAAAGTAATCTCGACAGTGTACAACTGGATGAATTACCCATTGAGGAAGATCACACCGCCCTGAAACAGCATTTTTGGGCGCAAATGAAGCGTTTTCCCAAAATGAACTATATTGCCTTTGGCAGTCAGAACGGGGATTATATTGCAGTAGATCGACTAGAGAAACAGCGATCGCTGCGTCTAGTCACCGTCAACGAAGACACCAACGGGGATATGTTTATTTATGGGATGGACTCCCAAGGCAACCCTCGCAACCTACTGAAAACAGTCCCAAACTACGATCCCCGCACCCGACCTTGGTATCATGTAGCCGAAGACGCAGGAGAGGGAACATGGAGTAACGTTTACACCTATTTTTCCGATGATCTGCTGGCCGTGAACTATAGCCACCCCCTCTATCAAGACGGAAAATTATTAGGGATATTAACCGCGAATTTAGGGTTAGGGGATATCGGTCAATTTCTAGACACCCTGAAAATAGGGGACTCCGGAGAAACCTTTATCATTGAACGATCCGGAAAATTAGTCGCCAGTTCTACCCTAGAACACCCCTTCACCGTAGCCGGAAAACAAGTCAATCGCATTCAACTAGAACGGAGTAATGATCCCCTCCTCGAAGCAACCGGAGAGTTTCTCTTAGACCAATTTACCCGCTTTCAAGCCATCCAAGCCATTCAACAATTCAAATTTCGCACCAACGGAGAAGACCATTTTCTCCAAGTTACCCCCCTCGAGAATAACGAAGGGTTAGACTGGCTGATCATCGTCGTTGTTCCCGAAAGCGAGTTTATGGCACAAATTAACGCCAATACTCGCACCACCATTGCCCTTTGTTTCCTCTCCCTCTTAGTGGCCACCCTCTTAGGCATTTTCACCTCTCGCTGGATCACTCGCCCCATTGTAGAATTTACCCAAGCCTCCGATGCCATTTCCCGCAAAGACCTGCAACGACGAGTCCCCCCCCAACCCATTCGAGAATTAGGCATTTTGGCCCAAGCCTTCAACCGCATGGCCAGCCAACTGCAAACCTCATTTCAACAACTCGAACAAACCAACACCATTTTAGAACAGCGTGTCGAAGAACGAACCGCCGAACTGGAACAAGCCAAAGAAAGCGCGGAAACGGCCAATCAAGCGAAAAGTGAGTTTTTGGCCAATATGAGTCACGAATTGAGGACTCCCCTCAATGGGATTTTAGGCTATGTGCAGATTTTACAACGGGCAACGGATTTGAACCGTCACCGTCAAGGAGTGAATGTCATTGAACAATGTGGGTCCCATTTATTGGAACTGATCAACGATATTCTAGATTTATCGAAAATTGAAGCCAGACGTATGGAACTCTATCCGAAAGAGTTTCATTTTCTTGCCTTTCTCTCTGGGATAACCGAAACTATCCGCATTCGGGCCCAACAAAAGGATATTCACTTTGAGATGTTGGCTGCTTCCCATTTGCCGGAGGGGGTGAAGGCCGATGAGAAACGGTTACGGCAAATTTTGATTAATTTGTTGGGTAATGCGGTGAAGTTTACCGATAGGGGAAGGGTAACGTTAACGGTGGAACGACTGGAGGAGGAGAGACAGGAAACCCCAGAGGCAGGGGAATTGTCCACCGCAACCATTCGTTTTACGGTTCAAGATAGCGGCCCCGGTATTTCTCCGGAAGCCTTAGAGCAAATTTTTCAACCTTTTGAACAAGTCGGGGCCACTTCTCGACGGAGTGAGGGGACCGGGTTAGGGTTAGCCATTAGTCGGCAAATTTTGGCGATGATGGGGGGCAAAATGCAGGTAGAGAGTGAGTTGGGCCAGGGGAGTACCTTTTGGTTTGATTTACGGATGGAAGTGGCCCAAGACTGGGCGATGATGGCCGCTGACGGGGACAAGGGGAAAATTATTGGCTATGAGGGCAAACGGCGTAAACTGTTGGTGGTGGATGATAAGCAGGTGAATCGGACGGTTTTGGTGGAGGTGTTAGTTCCTCTGGGGTTTGAGGTGGCCCAAGGGAGTGACGGGGAGGAGGGGTTACAGGTAGCGAGGAGGGTTCACCCGGATATTATTATTACGGATTTGGTGATGCCGGAGTTAGATGGGTTTGAATTGACTCGTCGTTTGCGACAAGAGGAGGGGTTAGCGGATAGGATTGTGATTGCGTCGAGTGCCTCGGTTTTACAGAGTGATCAAGTGCAGAGTTTGGAGGCGGGTTGTAATGATTTTTTACCGAAACCTATTGAGGTGGAGAAGTTGTTGCGGTTGTTGGAGAAGTATTTACAGTTGGAGTGGGTTTATACGGGGGAGTCATCGGGGAAAACGGGGGGAGACGGTTTGGAGGAGGTGGTGTTGAGTCCCGAACAGTTTCCCCCTCCAGAGGAGTTAGAGGGGTTGTATGAGGCAGCGAGACAGGGGGATATTGACCGCGCGATCGCGGAAGCCCAACGGTTATATGATTTAGATGAACAATACCAACTTTTTGCCCAGCAGGTGTTACGCTTGGCTGAGGAGTTTGATGATGAGGCGATTGTTCAGTTAATAATGGATAATGGATAATTGATAATTGATATAGCGTTTTCATCAGAGTTGTAAACTGACTTGTAAGGCATTGGGAACAGGGAATTACGGAACAGGGAACAGAAAATCAGGCATACAGGGGGTTTTTACTGTTAGAGTAAAACCCCACGGGGTTTTACTCCTCCTTTGAAAACGCTATAATTGATGATTGGTCAACCACAAAGACACAAAGGACACAAAGCAGTCGGTCGCATCTCAACCAACAACTAACAACCAAGAAAAACTACTCCTCAAACGTCATATCTTCCTCACTAATATCTCGAATGGGGATTAATCCTGCTTCTGAGAGGAGTTTTTGGCCTTGGGTGGTTTTGAGGAGTTCAATAAATGTTAGTCCGGCGGGTTGGCGGCGGTTGTCTCTAGGATAGACGACGGCTAGGGTATAAGAGAGGGGGTATTTGTGACTGCGGATGGCTTCGACGTTGGGGAAGTAACTGCCTTTTTTATTACATAAATCTGTATCAGGGGTGATGGGTTGATTTTCTTGTTGTAAGAGGGGAAAAATGGCGTTTCCTAGCCCTTCTTTCAGGGCTAAGGGATAAACGGAACATTGGCCGAAGACTTGACTGAGACTGCCAAAGGCGATCGCGCCAATTTGTTCATCTTCAAAATCTCGGATGACGGCATTTAAGGTCCCAAAGGTGGATAATTGGGTGATGTTGGGGTTAACGGAAATGATCCCAGTGGGTTCACGTAAGAGGGCTTCAAATTTTTCAATGGCCTCTGGGGTTTGTAGCACTCGTTGTTTAAATAATTCTAGGGCTTCTTGATCATCTGGGGCATATAATTTCACTGCGAGATCAGGGCCGCCTAATTCTTGCCAATTGCTGATTTCTCCGGTATAGAGACGACGGACATCAGTGAGACTAATTTCTCCGTTGAGGTATTGGGGGAGACTGTTTTGGCGTTCGGCATAACTAAAGGAAACATAAACCGCGATCGCATCATACGCAAACCGTTCATACCACAAATCCACCCCCAACCCCTTAAATAAACTACTCACCGCAAATTCCGCCTCAAAGTTACGAATACGGGCAATGGCCTCAGTTGCGCTGGGGGCAGGGCGATAATTGAAATTATAGGTCTCTGGGGGAGGCATTTCCCCCTCACTGTCGCTTGCTGCTGCGTCGGCAGTCTCCTCGATGTTGGTGACTGCATCAGGGTTCATTTCTTGATCCACAATCTCTGCAAAGGACTGATCTTTGGCAATTAAATTTCTCTGGGTCCAAATATGAGTCCAAATGCCTGCCCTTTCCCCAGTAAATGTATAGGTTTCAGGGGGAATTTCCCCTAAAACTTGATTAATACAACAGATGGGGGGTTGTTCAATGGCCTGCATTTGGTAGGCCCGGCGGATCAAATACCAAATTAACAGGGCCAGTAAGGAGACTCCCAACACCCCGAATAAAATCAACCACCACCGTTGATTCCGACGTTTTTTCTGGACTTCCGGTTCTTCTTCTTCCGGTTTTTCAACAATAATTGCCGTTTCTAGGGGAGGTAAGTTTAAGAGGGCCTGTCGCGCAATGCCCGCATTTTCAAACCGAACTGGACTAAATCCCACCAAGGAGAGGATATAATCCTTTAACGCCTTATGAACAGGCGGCCAATGTTCCTCAAAGGTGGGGTTCAGGGGTTGATTGGTTTCAGGATCAAGACTTCGGCCCACTAACAGATAAAAGGCCACCCGGCCTAAATCCTCTAAATCTTTTTGGACTGATAAGAGGGGCAATTCGGCAGCCGGAGGATAAAAGAGATTTTCCCATAAAGCTGCATCACAGAGATAAATATAAAAGCCTTGCAGGGTTGGGCCAATTAAAAGACTCTCTAGGGTGAGATTCCCGTGAGTTAACCCTTCCCGAATAATGCCATTGGGAAAGCGGTATTTTTGGCCGTGGAGGAATTCTAGGGTTTGGAGGACTTGTAATAAGACTTGACGGACTTGGGGTGGGGTGAGAGGGCCGGTTTCTTCTAAATAGCGGGCTAAGGTGGGGAAGCTGTCTGTATTGCCCTTGGTGACAAGATAACAGCGTTGTTCTCCTCTGGGGGCGATCGCATCTTGGACGGTGATTAACCGTTCATCTTGTTTTCGTCCATCGGCTAAATCAAATCCGGTTAAATTAATAAAATTGGTCTGGCGAATGCGGGTTTCGTCCCGATTAAAATATCGTTTGGGGAGGAGGTATTCTTTGATCATAACCGGGGTGCGATCGCTCAAATCAATGCCCCGATACAGTCGGCCCAAATGACGACTACGAAAAAAACTCTCCACTTGATATGTCCCCCGTATCCCTAAAATGCGGGATTCCGGTTTCAGGAGGGCCGGAAAACTACATTGTAAACAGATAGGCGAATCGGGATTTTCTGCCAAGGTTTTTTCCGGCCATTCACAATGTAAGGGGTTATTGCGTAAACAGCGATAGGCGGGATAGAGGGGTTTAATGGGGATAACTTTGGCAGTTTCTGCCGTTTCCTCTTCTAATTCCTCTCCCGTCAAGTTAGCGATAATTTCTCCTTTTACGTCGGAAAACTCTGGAAGGGGGAGAGAGACTCGTTCAATGAGTTGTGGCACAATCCAACGATAGCGGACAGGAACAATACTGGCGACCCGATAAGAGGATTCTGCAATAAAGAGATTCACGCGATCGCCAAATCCACTACTTTGTCGTTCCCGAATTTGCTCAACAATACCCTTTTTTGCCATGAGTTATCCCGTCCTAAAGGTGTTCTAGAGGTCTATCCTTTACTTAGGGGTGATTATCCGGCCAATTGGGGGCAGATGATCAAAAATTTATCGTAAACATTCAACTATCAGTCTTTATTCCGCGACTCTTAAAACGCTTAATGGGGGAGATGGGAGTCAGGAGTCGGGAGTCGGGAGATGGAGGAGATGGGGGAGATGGGGAGTAACAAATGTTTACTGGTTACTATTCCGGAGTTCCCTATTCCCTGTTTACTATTCCCTATTCCCTATTCCCTATTCCCAAAAAAAAAGAGACACGAAACCCCCGCATCTCTAGTCCGATCGCAGATTAAATTAAGCTGTGACTAACTCTTGAGCATTGGCAGGCCGCTTGCTCTGACGAATGCCCTCAACTGCCTCAGCGTAATCTGGGGCCTTAAAGACCGCAGACCCGGCTACAATGGCATTAGCACCCGCTTCTAACACTTGCCAAGTATTCGCGGGTTTTAAGCCACCATCCACTTCAATCCAAGGATCAACGCCTTGTTCCTCGCACATTTGACGTAAATTGCCAATTTTATCCACCATTTGCGGAATGAAGCTCTGTCCCCCAAACCCAGGGTTAACACTCATAATTAAAACTAAATCGCAAACATCGAGAACGTGTTCGATTAAACTTAACGGTGTTGAAGGATTAAGAACAACTCCCGCTTGTTTGCCAAATTCTTTAATTTGGTTTAATGTCCGATGGAGGTGGGGAGAGGCATTATGCTCCGCATGAACAGAAATAATGTCTGCTCCGGCCTCGGCGAAGTCTTGGACGTACTTCTCCGGTTCAACAATCATCAAATGGACATCTAAGGGCTTTTGCGTGATGGGCCGAATTGCTTTGACGACTAAGGGCCCGATGGTAATATTGGGAACAAAGCGACCATCCATGACATCAACGTGAATCCAATCTGCTCCCGCTTGATCAACCGCTTTAATTTCTTCCCCAAGACGGCTAAAATCAGCAGAAAGGATAGAAGGGGCAACAACAACTTGTTTCTGGGTCATAATTTTAGTGATTCTCCCTTATTATGATGGTGCTTCGTGTCATTTGGTATTTATAGTAACAAATGATTAACCCAATCTTTAGAGACGGGTTAAATTTTGGGCAAGTGGCTGGAAAAAACAATCGCTAGACCTTACGATAGGGCTGAGTTCCCCGATTTTTCTCCCTCAAGTCTCTCGGGTTTGCGGATGTGCATTGCTGTTTGACTTCCCTTGTTCACTTGTTGATTTTTGCTGGTGTCTTACCCTGTGGTTTCCAAGTTTAAAGGTATAACGTTGACACGCTGGTTTAGCAAAATTCCCATCCGTGATAAAATCGGTTGGAGTTATGCGATCGCGTTTAGTATTTCGATGATTGGCACGTTTAGTGGTTTGGCCCTGGGCAACCACTATCAGGAGGATGCCAAGACGAAGTTAGAGCAAGCTCGCACCCAAGGGGAGTTACTGACACAATTACAACTCACGGCTCGGAATTTTAGCCCAGAACGCACGTTTACTCCCGTTTTACGCAATACATCCCGCTTTTATTTTCGTCGGGAGGAGTTTTTAAAGCACATTACCGAGATTAAACGTTTAATTACTCAACTAGAAGCGTCAGACCAAGGCCAAGAAAATTCGCTGTATCCTTTTCTCAATGCCTACGAATGGGTAGTCAATCGCTACGCGGAAGATGTAACGCAAGTCCTCGACTCGGTAAACCCGGTGACGGTGAAACCTAGTGACATCCCTGAGTTAAAAGAGAAATTTAATCAATTGAGTACCAGTCCCACCTCGATTCGCTTTCACCGTTACTCCAATGAAATGAGCAGTTTCATTGTACAGACGAATCAAGAGATTCAACAGGCGGAAAAAGCCTGGGAACAAGCGGAAACCCTCCGCACCTGGGTGATTATCGGAAGCACCTTACTGGGGGCGGCCATGGCCTCAATTTTAGCCATAATGACCAGTCGCGCGATCGCGCATCCCGTCCGCAAAGTCACCCAAGTGGCCGAATCTGTCACAGAAACCGGAGATTTTAGCTTACGGGTCCCCGTCATCAGTGAAGACGAAATCGGCAGTTTAGCCACCTCCTTCAATCAACTCATTGAATGGACCCAAGACTATACCCAGAAACTACAAAAAACCCAAGTCCAGTTAATTCAAAGCGAAAAAATGTCCAGTCTGGGACAAATGGTGGCCGGATTAGCCCACGAAATCAATAATCCCATTAACTTTATTTACGGGAATCTGCGTCATATTGACCACTATCTGGATGACCTGTTGGCCTTGATCATCCTCTATCAAGACTATTATCCCGTCCCCCCCGCAGAAATCGCCCAACAACTGGATGTTTGTGATCTAGAATTTATCCAACAGGATTTACCGAAATTATTAGAATCCTTGCGAGTGGGGACCGATCGCATTCGTCAATTAGTGCTTTCCCTGCGGAGTTTTGCCCGTCTCGATGAAGCGGAGAAAAAACCCTGTAATCTCCATGAAGGCATTGAAAGCACCCTCTTATTACTCCAAAGTCAGTTTCCCGAAGGACTCGACATCGAGAAACAGTATGGCAATCTCCCGGAATACGAATGTTATCCGGCCCAATTAAATCAAGTGTTTCTCAATCTCCTCAATAATGCCCTAGAAGCGTTAATGGAGACCCCCTCCATCCCTCGAAAACAGATTACCATTACCACCCAAGCGACGGAGCAGGAGATTAAAATTACCATTGGGGATAATGGCAATGGTATTTCGCCAGACATTCAAAGAAAACTCTTTGATCCCTTCTTTACCACCAAACCCGTCGGCAAAGGGACCGGGTTAGGGTTGGCCATTTGTTATCAAATTATTGAACAACATCACGGCAAAATTACGGTAAATTCGAGACTTGGGGAGGGCAGTGAGTTTATGATTACATTACCTTTATCCCCCAGATCAATCTCCCTGTCGTGATCAGATCGCAAGAAAACCCATGTCCAAACTAACCTCCCGACGTACTGTTTTACACCTTTTGACTGGTTTGAGTGTGAGTTTATTACTCCCGGCCTGTCAGAATTCTACTATTCCAGAGGACTCCTCCCCCCTACAAGTGGGGACGAATGTGGGGAATGTCCCGTGGCAACTTGAGAATGAGAGTGGGGAGTTAGTGGGGTTTGAGATTGATTTAGTGAATATTATTGCCCAACGTTTAGATCGAGAGGTGGAATATCAGGATATTACCTTTATTAACTTGTTTCCGGCGGTTTTGTCCCATCGCATTGATCTGGCGGTTTCTTCAATTACTATTACCAAAAGTCGTTTAGAAACGGTGGATTTTACCCAACCCTACTACGATAGTGACCAGTCTCTCATGGTACAGTCCGATAGTGAGATTACGGGGTTAACGGATATGCAGGGGAAAGTGGTGGCCGTGGAGAGTGGTTCAACTGCCGATGAATGGGTACAAGGCCATCAGGGCCAATATAACTTTAAAGAAGTTCGTCGCTATGAAGGACTGCAACCCGCAATTGAAGATTTACGGGCCGGGGTTTATGACGGGTATGTGGGTGATATCCCAGCGTTTTTGTATTATGCGGAAAATAATCCGGGGGTGAAGGTCGTAGAGCGTATTCCTACGGAAGAACAGTATAGTATGATGTTTGCGAAGGGGGATCCGTTGCGCGATCGCATTAATGACATCATTACCACCCTCAAACAAGAGGGAATTTTAGCCGAAATTCACGAAAAATGGTTTGGCAGTCCCCCAGAGGAGGGGACATCAACGGTGGAAGTGTTACCCATTCCTCAATTAGAGGAAAACTGATCACCGCAATGGATTGCAGAATTTTAGCGTAGGGGCAATTCATGAATTGCCCCTACAGTTCGGTTATGATAATCATTAACCGGATTTCATCTAGAATCCTCGTCTCTTGTTTAGCATCTCTTGTTGAGCGTCTTTTGTTTAGCGAGGAGAAATTAGAAATCTAATCACGAGTTATCCCTTTTTCGGCTAAACAGTCTCGAAATTGTTGTTCTGAGGGACTGAGTTTGGGAGAGTCGGTTAATTGCAAAGCGCGTTCAAGTTGGTCGTTCTGCATTTCCGTGATCACTTGATTCCAGCGTTTGTTGACATCCCGGTTTTGTTCGGTGAGGTCTTTGGGGATGCAGTCGAGTACCGCTTGCATCCGTTCACTGTCTGCTTTTCGTTCTGCTTGGACGATGGGGGGAGGGGTGGTTGCTTGGGTATATCCCAGTTCTGTTCCTGGTAAACCTAATGCCCAGTAAATCCCGCCGAGAATGGCGATTAAGAGGACAGAGAGGAAGATTAAAAGGGGTCGATTGTTATTCATCGTAAATTGGGATAATGTCGCCTTTGTTTAATTGTTACGCATTTCTTGGGCTGTGATTCCGGCTGCTGTCCCGTCCGCATAGGGTTGATAGTCTTGAATGTACAGGTTTGGGGGGTTGGCGATGGTTTGGACACTTTCCCGTTGCTGCATGGTTTTCCACCACTGTTTTAAGTGAGGAAAACTATCGGGGAGGGGAAACTCTCGATAATGTTCTAACACACACCACCGTTCAAACCAGGGATAATAGGTGAGGTCTAGGAGGGTGAGGTGTTCCCCGAACCAGTAGTCTCCTCCTTGACTAAGTTTACCGATTCCTTCGTGTTCTAGAAACTCTAGATGGTGGTGGAGTTTGTTTTTCCATTTTTCCTGTTGTTCGGGGTTCTGAAATAACAGAATTTTGTAGAAGGCGGAAATAAACTGGCTATTGGCAAAATCTATCAAAATCCGGACTAATGCCCGTTCTCCTGCGGTTTTGGGCATGAGGGGAGGATTCGGGAACAGTTCCTCGATATACTCGTTAATGATGGCAGATTCCCAGATGCGATCGCGCCCATACTTGACCACCGGAACTTTCTCATAGGGGGAAATTTCCGCAAAGTTATCCGGTTTATTGCTTAAATCAATTTCGTGTAGTTGAAAATCCACCCCTTTCTCTAATAACGTTAACCGAGTTCGATGGGCAAAGGGGCAAACATTTGCACTATATAATTCCAATTGGGGCATTGATGGTTTGAGGGTTGGGTTTTCGAGAACAGGAAATAGTCAGCCTGTCAGCAGACTAGAGAACAGGAAAAAACTCATTTATCTTTTCCGTACATGGTTCATCTAGTTTACAATAATTATAAGCATTCAGCTATCAAGTTTTAGCTATTACCTAAAAACACCTACCTCGCTTGTTTTACCTCGCTTGTTTTACCTCGCTTGTTTTACCTCGCTTGTTTTACCTCGCTTGTTTTACCTCGCTTGTTTTACCTCGCTTGTTTTTCGATGGGATAGAGCAAGTTTTCTTCGCCATCCCAAGGGACCCTTTCATTCAAAAGCTGTTGGCTGAGTGCTGACAGATGAATACTTACAAATAATGAGTCGCTCATTTACAAGACCATTAATAATTTCATGTTAATAATTTCATGACTAATTTATCTTTTTCTTTCATTAAAAGACTTAAATCTTCCTTATCTTTTGTCTTCCTTTGCACTAGCTTTTTTATAGCAGGCAATTGGCATCTAACCAGTTTAGCACAAATTGATATTTATTTAAACCTACCAGAGACCCTAGAACCGCCTCCCCCTGAGTTTATTCCCCCAACCTTACCCACCATTACCATTAAAGCGGTAGGCGATACAATTCTAGGCACAAATTACCCCGCTTATCAACTCCCTGCTAACCCAGCCAGTTTATTCCAAAATATTCAATCTTATCTCACAGAAGCAGACTTTGTTTTTGGTAACTTTGAAAGCACAATCACCAATTATCCCCACAGTGCCAAAACTCCCGTCTCTGGGCGCGTTTATGCGTTTCGGAGTCCCCCAGAACACGCCCAAATTTTAAGCGATGCAGGGTTTAATATCCTCAGTGTTGCCAATAACCACTCCTACGATTTTACCCTACAGGGCTTTCAAGATACAATGCAAAATTTAGAAAACGTAGGCATTGAAGCAGTAGGAGAAAAAGGGCAAATTGTTTATACTAAAGTGAATGGAATTACTGTAGCCTGGATTGGTTTTAGTTATTTAGGGTATCACAACTCGATTAATAACTTAAATCAAGGGAGAAATTTAGTCAATCAAGCCCAAGAAAATGCCGAAATTATCATCATTTCTGTTCACGGAGGGGCAGAAGGACGGAATGCCCTGCGAACTCGCAATCAAACGGAAATCTATCTCAACGAAAATCGGGGAAATATGGTCAATTTTTCGAGGGCAATGATTAATCATGGGGCAGATTTAATATTAGGTCATGGCCCCCATGTTCCTCGTGCGTTGGAATTACATGAAAATCGACTAATTGCCTATTCATTAGGCAATTTTATCGGCTATAGAACCTTAAACACCAGTGGAGAAAATGGCTATTCTCTAATTTTAGAAGTTGAGTTAGATGAAACCGGAAACTTTTTAGGCGGAACAATTATTCCACTCCGTCTTTCTGGGGAGGGTGTACCCCGTTTTGACCCTGAAAATCGGACAATTCAATTAATACGTCGTCTCACCCAGAGTGATTTTCCGAATACTCCTCTGCTCATTCAAGAGACGGGGGAAATTTTACCGGAAAGTTAACTGAAATAAATGTCTCTTGGGTTAAAACCCAAGGCTAATAGCTGAAACCCGTTAAAACGGGTTGATAGATCAATCAGAGAATTACAAACTTAGTATCGAAAGACCCTAAAAAATTATGAAATGGTGTAGGATTGGCATTGCCCACCTCTATCAAGGTAACTGACTCAATATTTCTATGTAGGTTGGGTATAACGGAGTAAAACCCAACGTTTTTTACTGGGGGATGTTGGGTTACGCTTCGCTTCACCCAACCTAAAATCAACTACAATCAACTACAACAACAGTATATTGTTCTATCATTACCCACCTTTACAAGGCTAGCCCTAAAGGACTTACTTAGTCTATTCAATAGAAAACTCCCTGCGGAATCTTCCCAGGGAGTTACTCCAATTTTTATTAATACTCCTATCCTCCTTGCACCATTGTCCAGTCCGGATAGGCAATACGGGCTTCCCGCTTCAAAATCCCTTGACAGACGGCTTCATTAAGACGCTGAAGGGCTTGCAAGTCTCCCGATTGGCAAACCTGCTGCGCGAGTAATTGCCCAATCAAACTTTCTGAGGCTACACTCAGGCAACCTGTCTCAAAGGCGGATTTGACCAGTGAATTAATCATTTTAAGCACCCTGATTCACTCTGGCCAGATGATAAAGCAATTTGGGCGATTGGCCATTGATGAGTAACGAAGGAGGGATGTGATTTTGGTCACACATAAACGGAAAATCTTGTCAAGATATGAATTAACCTGAAGAATTCTTGAAACCTTGATCATTTCCGGCCCAGGCTTTGGTTAAATCGAAAGTAGAAACAGTTTACAGGGAAGAAAGCGGTGTTTGCCATCTCGCTGAAACAAGACCAATATCCAACCATCATTCTCACCGATCAACAGGCCCATTCCCGTATTGAGGTCGTTCCAGAACGAGGCGGAATTATCAGTCGTTGGCGAGTTCAAGGGCAAGATATTCTCTATCTTGACAAAGACCGCTTTGCGAACCCAGAGTTAAGTGTGCGGGGGGGGATTCCGATTTTGTTCCCTATTTGTGGGAATCTCCCTAATAATCTTTATGTCCATCAGAGTAAGTCTTATACGCTTAAACAACACGGTTTTGCGCGAGATTTTCCTTGGGAGGTGGTGGAACAGACTACGGATGACTGTGCGAGTTTGACGTTACGACTTCAGAGTAATGAGAAGACCCGGGCGGTTTATCCCTTTGATTTTGAGTTATTGTTTACTTATAAGCTCCAAGGGAATCGTCTGATTATTGAACAACGCTACACGAATCAGTCTGATGAGACGATGCCGTTTGCCACGGGACTACATCCCTATTTTTGGGTGACGGATAAGCAGCAAATTTCCCTTGATATTCCGGCTTCTCAGGGGCATGACCATTTGACTAAAACGTCGTTCCCTTTTACGGGTAAGTTTGATTTGCAGCAAGAGGAGATTGATGTGGCCCTCAAACCCGTCACTCGCAATCATGCGTCGTTGATGAATCAGCGTCAACGTTGGCGGATTACGTTAAGGTATTCGGATATTTACTCGACGTTGGTGTTTTGGACGGTACAAGGGAAGGACTATTGTTGTTTAGAGCCTTGGAGTTCTCCCCGTAATGCCCTGAATACGAAGGAGAATTTGGTTTATTTGCAGGCCGGCGAGACTTGTGACGCATCGGTGGAGATGGAGATTAGTTATTTAAATCAGTGATGGTTGTTGGTTCTTGGCCTTCTGTCTCCTGTCTCCTGTTTTCTGCCTTCTGCCTTATTCTTAGGCCGCTCAAAAAAAAATTTTGGTTTGCTTGACAAAACTTGAAATTCTTATGCTAAGATTATTAATCGTGGTCAATAAGGGTCGGTGCCCGAGTGGTTAATGGGGGCGGACTGTAAATCCGCTGGCTATGCCTACGCTGGTTCGAATCCAGCTCGGCCCACCACATTTTTTTTATTCCTGATTCCAGTTTCCTCGTTGGGATTTTTGGTTGGGAATTCTTTGCCCTTGTAGCTCAGTGGTAGAGCACACCCTTGGTAAGGGTGAGGTCACGAGTTCAATCCTCGTCAAGGGCTTTTTGGTAATGGTCTTGATGTTTCGCTAACCCCATCTAAATCTTGTGATTTTAGATGGGGACTGCGCTCAACCGTTGTTCAAAGTCTGCCATGCGATCGCGCTCTTATTTCCCAACTCACTCCCTACGAGAACTATACCACGATGATTCACCGACGCTTTGGGTGGCTTTGTTGTTGTGGTCTGTTGCCATTCATATTGTCTTGGGGGGGATACTCTGGGCTATTTTATCTCAAGCGCGATCGGGCCAAACGTCTTCTTCTCCCTCGGTTCAACCCCAAGATTTTGTCCCAGTCGATTTTATTGTACAAACCCCCCCTCAGAAGACTAGCTCCCCAATGTCTGATCCGGTTTCTCCGGTTGCGTCTTCTCCTCCCACCCCCTCAACTCCTTCTCCTAATTCTGTCTCTCCAACCCCTCGTCAGAATACCTCTAACAATAATAGTCCTCAACCCAGTCCAGACACTTCTGAGACTTCTAACCCTAGTCCAGAGACTTCTAACCCCAGTCCAGACACTTCTGAGACTTCTAACCCTAGTCCAGAGACTTCTAACCCTAGTCCAGACACTTCTGAGACTTCTAACCCTAGTCCAGATACCTCTAACAATAATAGTCCTCAACCGAGTCCCAATAACGGTCAAACACCGCAACAGTCCAACTTAGAACCCCCTAACCCTTCTCCAGCACAACCTGTCAGTCAAGGGACTCCTGGCCAAAATGGTGATACGGGGACCAACCGCGAAACGGGTTCAGGTCAATTTTTAGCTACCTTGGGACAATTGCGTTTAACGATTCCAGATCGAGATATTCCCACTCAACTGGCCCAACTGCAACAAACCCGTCAACAATTGGATGCGGTGCAATATTTGCAACCGTTAGACCTAGAGAATGTGGAACCGTTTACGGTGCAAGTGGTGGTTGTGATTGAACCGAATGGGAGTGTCACGGTTTATCCTGAATCTGCACAAGTGTTATCTGGCACAATTAGTGCAGGGAAGGCGGGACAATTGGCCAAACGGGTGATTGAACAATGGTCTTTTGAACCCTCTTATATGGACGGAGAACCTGTGGCTCAAGAGTATTTTATTGAATTTTCAGCGCGATCGCTATAAAAATCCCCAGAATCGAGACAACCCAGAGAAAGGTTACATTCGATGAACAACACTACCTAGTTTGGGGAAGTCCTTGCCAAACTAGAGGAATAATTTGACCTCAACCAAAGGGATGAAATACGAAATCCGTTATAAACCGGCATTTGCGGCCATGTTTATCACCTTAGAACCAGGTGAAAAAATTACGGCTGAAGCGGGGGCAATGACGAGTATGGATGCTCAACTCACCATGACGACTGAGTTTTCCGGTGGCTTTTTTCAAGCCATCCTGCGGAAATTTTTGGGGGGAGAGTCCTTATTTGTCAATATCTTCAAAAATAAAACCAATCAACCGCTTACTCTAGTCCTCAGTCAATCTATTATTGGTGATATTGTCCCCCTTGATGTTCCCCCCAATGGGATATGTTTTCAACCGGGGGCTTATATTGCCCATACCCCAGGAGTCAAAATGGGGGTGCAATGGGCCGGGTTGGCCAGCTTTATTTCGGGGGAAGGACTCTTTAAACTGCGCTTGCAGGGGAAAGGACGGGTATTTTTTGGGGCCTATGGAGGCATTTCGGAAAAACAAGTCCGGGGGGGATTTATTGTGGATACCTCTCACTTGGTTGCCTATGATCCGGCCATTAAAATGAGTGTGGGATTATCCGGTGGCCTGCTTTCTTCTTTAACCTCTGGAGAAGGACTGGTAAACCGACTCAAAGGAAACGGTAAAATTTATCTACAATCGCGCAGTATTAGCGGTTTAGTGGGTTATCTGCGTCCCAAAGTCCGTTAAGGAGAGAGTGCGATGGATATTGAAATATTACATAAACCGGATAGCGCGATCGCGCAAATTACCCTAGCCGCCCAAGAAGAATTAGTCGCCCAAGCTGGTGCTATGATCGCCATGAGTGGCACGATCAACGCCAGCACCACCCTCCGCCAAGGCAAAGGCGGCGGCATTATGGGCGGCCTCAAGCGAATGTTAGCCCAAGAGTCCCTCTTTCTCAGCGTCTTCCGGTCCCCTACCGACGGAGGAGAAGTCTTTCTGGCCCCGAAATTAATGGGAGATTTAATCGTCTATCCCATGGAAGGAGAGGAATTAGTCGTACAAGCCGGGTCCTATTTAGCCAATGACAGCAATGTTGATATTGATTTAGGCTTTGAGGGGTTTAAATCCTTTTTCTCCGGAGAAGCCATCTTTTGGCTACGCATAACGGGATATGGCCCTGTTTTGTTAACCTCGTTTGGTGGCATTTACGAAATTCCAGTGGATGGAGAATATATTGTTGATACTGGCCATATTGTCGCCTTTGAACGCAGTTTAGACTTTTCCATCAATAAAGCCGGAGACAGTTGGTTAGGGGCCTGGTTAGGGGGAGAAGGGTTAATCTGTCATTTCCGAGGGAAGGGGAAAGTTTATTGTCAAACCCATAATAACACCGCTTTTGGGTCTTTAGTCGGCTCGCAACTTCCCCCTCGTTAAATTGGGGAGTTAATAGTTGAGAGTTGAGAGTTGAACCACAAAGACACAAAGGACACCAAGAGAAGATCAAGAAGATGGGGGAGATAGTTTTAGGGGCTACACTGTTTTTTCCCCTGATCTTCGTTTAAACTTGATTCCTTCCTAGTTACTGATTACTGGTTTAGCAAAAATAAATAATTTGTAATCAATGAAACAGCAAGAAAAAAACTATAAAACCCCTATCCCTGTTCCCTGTTCCCTTTTCCCTTTTCCCTGTCCCCCAAACAGGCAGTTTAAAACTTACAACACTAATTACAGTAAAAACCATGACAACACAAGAAACCGCTTATCAAATTGAGCATTCCCCGGCTTATGCCTCCTTGATCTTAGACTTGCAACCCAACCAGTCTATGTTAGTCGAAGCGTCAGCGATGGCGGCTATGGATACCGCTCTCACCATGAAAACGCAAATGCGCGGCGGCCTGATGAAAAGTGTGGGGCGGATGTTTGTGGGAGAATCTTTATTTATTAACGAATTTATTGCCAGTAGTCGGGGGGGACAATTGTATATTTCCCCTGGGGTCCCTGGGGAGGTGAAACATTACCATTTAACTGGAGATAAGGGGTTAATGGTGCAATCTTCCGGCTTTGTGGCCTGTAGTCCTACGGTGGACATGGATACTAAATTTCAGGGGTTTAAAGGGTTTTTTAGTGGAGAATCCCTCTTTTTAATCCACGTTAGTGGTAAAGGGGACTTTTGGTTTAGTTCCTACGGGGCCATTGTGGAAATTCCGGTGGCGGGGGATTATGTGGTGGATACTAGCTATATTGTGGCCTTTGAAGATTCTCTAGATTACAATGTCGAGATGATTGGGGGGTTATCGTTTAAAAATCTCAAAACCGGAATTTTAGGCGGAGAAGGGTTAGTTTGTCGGTTTCGGGGTAAAGGCCGTCTATGGGTGCAATCTCGCAGTATTTACGGGCTACTCAATTTTCTCCGTCCTTTCCGTCCCACTAAAAGTAATTAATCGAGTAACGCTTCTTTATCTAGTAGTTTAACGCACCATGACTCAATATTCCTCCCGCAACCCACCCCCTAGTAATCGCCAATTACTCACCTTGGCGGCGATTTTTGGGGGGTTAATTGTCGCTGTCTTTTTCCTCATTTCGGGGTTGATTAATGCAATGGTGTGGTGGATACCTGTGGAGGTTGAACAACAACTGGGCCGAGTGATTGTGCCAGTGTACGAAAAACAAGCTCAAGATTCTCTTACCCAAACTAAATTGAATCAACGTTTAGACCAATTAGAGGGCTATTTAACGGACTCTCTCCATGAGAATCGGGATTATCGCTTGTTATATATTCCTGAAGATACAATTAATGCTATAGCTATTCCAGGAGATGTGATTGTTGTCTATCGGGAGTTATTAGAACGTCTAGAGTCAGAAAATGAGTTAATGATGATTTTAGGCCATGAGTTGGGCCATTTTGACCATCGAGATCATCTACGGAAGTTAGGGAAAATTGTGTTAATTAAAGCGGTATTGTCTTATTTTTTAGGGGATATCTCTGCTTTAGAATCTTTGGTGGTGGATGGGGTTACGGTGATTAGTAATGCTCAATATTCCCAAGGTCAAGAATTACAAGCGGATCGGTTTGGGTTACAGTTACTTTATCAAAACTATGGTCATGTGGCCGGGGCGACGGATTTTTTTGAACGAATTGCCCAAGAAACTCCCAAAACCGTTGAGTTTTTATCTACTCACCCAGCCCCAAAACAGCGAGTTAAGGCATTAAAGCAGTTAATTGAGGAACGGGATTATCCGGTTAAAGGGAAAACGCCTCTTTCTATTCCTATTCAGTAATCAGTAATCAGTACGATAATACAAGACTGAACCTTGGAGGTTAACCCCAAGGTTCAGTCTCAACACCTGTTAAAACCCCTTCTAAGTCTTTAGACGAGACTTATCACCCCTTAAAGTTTCGTACCACATTCGGGGCAAAATTTGTGATTCCCTGGACTCGGTGTGCCGCAACTGGTGCAGTTCATTATCTCAGAGCGTTCCACTTTTTTCTCTGGAATACCTAACATTTGGGAATTGGCTTTACCAGGGGCGATCATGGGATAACAGTTTTCATTTTTGATCACTTGGGCATCCACTAATACAGGCCCGTCATAGGCCAGCATTTCAGCAATGACATCTTTTAATTCATCCCGCGATCGAATTACCATCCCTTTCACGCCAAAGGCTTCCGCTAACTTGACAAAATTCGGCATTCCGGCCTCCATATTAGAAGCCGTATAACGCTCCTCATAGAAGGTTTCTTGCCATTGGCGTACCATTCCTTGCCAGCCATTATTAATAATAATGGTCTTGACTTTTATATTATATTGTGCTAGGGTCGCCAACTCTTGCAGATTCATTTGGAAACTGGCATCGCCACTAATACAAATTACCTGCTCATCGGGGAGAGCCATTTTAACCCCCATTGCGGCGGGCATTCCGTAGCCCATTGTCCCTAACCCCGAACTGGAAATCCAACGACGAGGCCCGTAATTAATAAACTGGGCTGCCCACATCTGGTGTTGTCCCACATCGGTTGTATAGTAGGCATAGGGCGATTGACGACCAATTTCTACAATCACCTCTTGGGGGGATAACTGTTGGTCCGGATGCGGCACAACCAACGGATAATCCCGTCGCCAGCGATTAATTCGCTCTAACCAGGCTTGGGTTTGCCCCGTATTACTGGGGAGTTCTAACTCACTAATCCGTTGTAACATTTGTTGGAGAACTTGTTTCACATCTCCCACAATTGGCACATTGGGGGCTTTATTTTTGCCCACCTCTGCCGGATCAATATCAATATGGATCACTTTGGCTTTTGAGGCAAAGGCTTCTAATTTGCCTGTCACCCGGTCATCAAACCGGGCCCCCACTGCAAGTAAGAGATCACATTCAGTCACCGCAAAATTGGCGTAGGCCGTCCCGTGCATCCCCAACATACTCACCGAGAGGGGATGGTTTTCGTCAAAAGACCCTAACCCCATTAAGGTGGTGGTGACGGGAATTTGGAAATGTTCCGCCAGTTGGGCTAATTCCTCATGGGCCCCGGAGGTAATGGCCCCACCTCCGACGTATAACAGGGGCCGCTTGGCCTGCTGAATTAACTGTAACGCTGCATTAATTTGCCGGGGGTTGCCTTTTTTCGTGGGACGATACCCCGATAATTTCACTGAACCTGGTTCAACGGGAAGATAGTCACATTCTTCAATGCCCACATCTTTGGGAACATCAATTAATACTGGGCCCGGACGACCAGTGCTGGCAATATGAAAGGCTTCGGCAACAATTCGCGCCATATCTTCGGCCCGACGGACGACATAGGAGTTTTTCACGATAGGCAGGGTAATGCCCCAAATATCCGTCTCTTGGAAAGCATCGGACCCAATGGCACTCCGAGTCACCTGACCCGTTACGGCCACTAAGGGGATAGAATCTAATTGGGCGGTGGCAATACCTGTGACTAAATTAGTCGCCCCTGGCCCGGAAGTGGCAAAACACACGCCAACCTTACCTGTCGCTCTCGCGTAACCATCGGCAGCGTGGGCTGCTCCCTGTTCGTGTCTAACTAAGATATGCTGAAGATCGCCCCTAGCTTCGGCCCGGTGTATTTCGTCATAAATGGGCAGAATTGCCCCGCCAGGATATCCGAAAATGCGGTCAACGCCATGACGTAATAAACTATCAATGAGGGCAAACGCTCCGGTTTTACGGGTGGGCGTTTGGGTGGATTGACTTGTCTTGGGAATGTTTGTAGAAACCACGGCTAATTTGGGATAATGAACTATACTTCAGAAAAGATAGTCGGTTAATTTCTGTTCGCCTCATTTGGCTCAATAAAAATTAACTTATTTCGCTTAACTTATTTGGCAAAACCGGAAATGAGGGGTGTTCCCTGGGAATGCTGGATAATTGGAAAGAATTGCCATTGATTCCTGGGAATATTCATTAAGGATTTCCCCTTCTGCTGCTGCCCATGAACAAGACCAAGTATGAACAAGACCAAGTATGAACAAGACCAAGTATGAACAAGACCAAGGTGGGCTTGAGCCTGAGCCGACTTTTTGAGAAGCAAATATGAATCTCCATCATAAGGCAATCACGAGTAAAAGTCGAGGGGGAGTTGGGAGTTGAGAGTTGAGCTACTGTCCTGTTCCCTGTTCCCTGTTCCCTGTTCCCTGTTCCCTGTTCCCTAGTCAGGAGATAGGGGAGATGGGTGGCAGTAAACTGTTTACTGGTAACAGTTTACTGTTTACTGGTAACAGTTACTGATTACTGATTGAGGTTTAACGAAACAAGTTAAATTAGACTAGGAGAAACGTTCCAAGGCTTGAACCTCAATTCCTACTTTAGCGGAAAGCAAGGGAAGCCGGATACGCTCAGAGCCTAAAAAAAGATAAAGAAACTTACCCTCACCTCCAGAAAAGTCACCTAAGAACCTATGTTGCTTCCTGAACAACGACAAAAGCTCGATTCTAGCCGTGATGCGCTTTTTTACTCCTATCCTCGCTTTGTGACCCATGTTGATGAAGGGTTTATTGACCGACTCACCCAACTCTATCGAGAGCGACTGCAACCCAATACGCGGATTTTAGACATGATGAGTAGTTGGGTGTCTCATCTCCCCCCAGAGATGGATTTTGCTCATGTGGAAGGCCACGGCATGAATGAGGAAGAATTAGCCAAAAACCCCCAACTGGATCATTTTTTTGTTCAAAACCTTAACGAAATTTCTGTGTTGCCTTTCCCTGACCAATCGTTTGATGCGGTGTTAAATTGTGTGTCAATTCAATATTTGCAATATCCTGACCAGGTGTTTAAGGAAATGTATCGGGTTTTAAAACCAGGGGGAATTGCTATTGTCAGTTTTTCTAATCGAATGTTTTTTCAAAAAGCGATCGCAGCCTGGCGAGAAGGAACAGATCAAGGTCGTCTCCAACTGGTGAAACGCTATTTTCGCTCGGTGGAAGGGTTTAGTAAACCAGAAGCCATTGTAGAAACCTCCAACAGTCCTCCTGTGTTACAACTTTTAGGCATGGGTGGGGGTGATCCTTTTTATGCGGTGATTTCCCATCGAATTAACAATTAACAATTAACAATTAGCAATTAACAATTAGCAATGATTAAACCAACAACCAATAACTAAACACCAACAACTAATAACCAAACACCAACAACTAATAACCAACCACCAACAACTAATAACCAATAACCAACAACCCATAACCAATAACCAACCCATGCAACCGCTTAATCTATTACTGAGTAACGATGATGGGATTTTTGCTCAAGGGGTGCGGACTCTGGCCGATACCTTAGCAAAAGCGGGTCATCATGTCACCGTCGTTTGTCCAGACCGAGAACGGTCCGCTACTGGACACGGGTTAACCCTCCATCAACCTATTCGAGCTAATCCTGTAGACTCAATTTATCATCCCTCTGTCACCGCTTGGTCTTGTTCGGGGACTCCCGCAGATTGTGTTAAGTTAGCGTTGAGTGCCTTACTGGAGACTCCCCCGGATTTTGTTCTCTCTGGTATTAATCAAGGGTCGAATTTAGGGACAGATATTCTCTATTCGGGGACGGTTTCGGCAGCAATGGAAGGAACAATGGAAAATATTCCTAGTATTGCTCTCAGTTTAGCTAGTTTTACGTCTTCAGAATTCCCGACGGCGGCCCAATTTTCGTTAGAGTTATTGGGTGATCTGACACAACATCCTCTCCCTGGTTATGTCCTCTTAAATGTTAATATTCCAGCGATTAAACCGGAACAAGTGGCCGGGGTGAAAGTGACTCGACAAGGTATTTGTCGTTATATTGAGCAGTTTGAAAAGCGTTTCGACCCTAGGGGGAAAAGTTATTATTGGTTAGCAGGGGAAGCGGTGGAGGAAATCGAACAACCTCCCCATACTCATCTCCCTCCTGATATCCCGACGGATGTCCAAGCTATTCGAGATAATTACATTACGATTACTCCATTACAGTATAATTTAACGGATGTAACTGGGGTGCAGAAGTTGATGGAAAGTTGGTGATTTTTGTTGTTGTTTTTTGAGAGGGATTAGAGTAGTTTTTGCTCACTCAAAGAAACCCAGTTTAAAAGTGTTTTACTTTAGCAAAAATTAATGATTGTTAATCAATCAAAAAGCAAGAAAAAGCTCTAAAATGTTTATTCCTGTTTTCTGTTCCCCCCAAAAGCTAGTTTACAACTCAAATAAAAACGCTATAACAGTGTAATGACTAGATTTGTAACTCGTTTGTCTCTTAACCCGTTTTCAACGGGTTTCAGCTATTAGCCTTGGGTTTCAACCCAAGGTGTATTAAGGTAACATTACCTGAATATTCCTGAATCCTTACGAGAAAATCAACAATTTAGCTGTTATACTTGTTAAATGTGTACCTTGTTAAATGTGTACCTTGCGAGTTTGAAAAGTGCTATATATATAATTATTGGGGTTGAGGGATCGTATTGCATATTTTGGCGATTTTGTCAAACGCACCTCTCAAAATTAGCCAAAAATTCTGTCACGGGATACTGAAAATAAAGGGAGTCAAATTAAGCAAGCAACGAAGGAATGGGTAGTTGAGGAGTGCCTGAGCAAATTTAGTTATAAATTAGTTCCTTCGGAGTATAATTTTCTGTCAAGTCCCCTTTTTTGTCAAATTTCTGCCTCAAACCCCCATCACTGCGTGACCGAGATCAGAGCGATTTTTTTAGTTAATTTTTGTAAATTTGAGCTTTTTATAGAAATATTCAATAAAAACTACAAAAAAATAAACTAAAACTTATCAATTTTCCATTCTCAATTCTCCATTCTCCATTACCCCTCCCCCATTCCCAAAAAACTCCCCCTGCCGTTTTAAGATGAGGGTGAACGCTTAGGTGAGGTTTTTATGAATTTACGTACAGTGGCGACCACGCCGTTTGAGGATCAGAAACCCGGTACATCAGGGCTGCGGAAGTCTGTTCCTGACTTTCAAAAGCCCCATTATTTGGAAAATTTTATTCAATCAATCTTTAACAGTCTCGATGGCATCGAGGGACAAACCTTGGTATTAGGGGGAGATGGCCGTTATTACAACCGCACGGCGATTCAAACCATTCTCAAAATGGCGGCGGCTAATGGCATAGGTAAGGTATTGGTGGGGCAAGGGGGCATTCTCTCCACTCCGGCTACATCCTGCATTATTCGCAAGTATGAGACCTTTGGGGGGATTATTCTTTCGGCGAGTCATAACCCAGGGGGACCCAATGGAGATTTTGGGGTGAAGTACAATATCAGCAATGGTGGCCCTGCACCGGAAAAGGTGACGAGTGCGATTTTTGAGCAGAGTAAGCGGATTCAAGCGTATAAGATTTTAGAAGCGGCGGATATTAATTTAGACCGTGTGGGGACATTTAAGCTGGGGACAATGGAGGTGGAGATTATTGACTCGGTTGTCCCTTATTTGGAGTTGATGGAGTCGTTGTTTGATTTGGAGGCGATTCGTCAGTTGCTGACTTCTGGGAAGTTTCGGATGTGTATGGACTCGCTTCATGCGGTGACGGGGCCCTATGCGAAGCAGATTTTTGAAGGGCGGTTGAATGCTCCCAAGGGGACGGTACAAAATGGCGAACCGTTGGAAGATTTTGGCGGTGGCCATCCGGACCCGAATTTGGTTTATGCCGAGGAGTTGGTTGAGTTACTGTTTGGGGAGGATGCACCAGATTTTGGGGCTGCGTCGGATGGAGATGGCGATCGCAATATGATTTTAGGCCACCACTTTTTTGTCACCCCTAGCGATAGTTTAGCCGTGTTAACAGCCAATGCTCACCTCGTACCGGGGTATAAGGATGGCCTAGCCGGAGTGGCCCGTTCAATGCCCACCAGTGCCGCAGTCGACCGTGTGGCCGCTAAACTGGGGATAGATTGTTATGAAACCCCGACAGGTTGGAAGTTTTTCGGGAATTTACTCGATGCAGAGAAAGCGACGCTTTGCGGTGAGGAAAGTTTTGGGACAGGATCGAACCATGTGCGGGAGAAAGATGGCCTGTGGGCAATTTTGTTTTGGTTGAATATTTTGGCGGTGACGGGGAAATCCGTTGAGGAGTTAGTGCGAGAACATTGGCAGACCTATGGACGGAATTTTTATTCCCGTCATGACTACGAGGAGGTGGACAAGGCCGCAGCAACCGAGTTAATGGATAACTTGCGATCGCAATTTACCCCTCTCAAAGGCCAAACCTTCGGGTTTTACACCATCGAATATGCCGATGATTTCAGTTACACTGATCCCGTTGATGGCAGTATCGCCGAAAAACAGGGCATTCGCATTGGCTTTACCGACGGGTCCCGTATTGTCTTCCGCTTATCCGGGACCGGGACCAAAGGGGCCACCCTACGGGTGTATTTAGAAAGTTATGAACCAGACACCAGCAAACACGGAGAAGACACCCAAACCGCATTAGGGGACTTAATCCAAATTGCTAAAGACGTAGCCAAAATTCAAGAGTTCACAGGCCGTAATGAACCCACTGTGATTACTTAATAGCAGGGTAGTAGGGGCAATTCCTGAATTGCCTCTACTTTGGGGAAGGTGGGGAGTTGATAGTTGGGGGATTGAACCACAAAGACACAAAGGACACAAAGGGAAGATGGAGGAGATGGAGAAGATAGGGAAGATGGAGGACATAGGGGAGTTGGTCTATCAACCCGTTAAACACGGGTTTCAGCTATTAGCCTTGGGTTGAAACCCAAGGCATGGGAAAATCACAAAGAACAAAGAACAAACAACATTACTGTTCCGGAGTTCCCTGTTCCCTTGTTTACAAACAACAAACCCCCTTAACCTACCCCAAATTTACCCCCGTTTCATCCTTCATCACCAGCTTCGCTAAAGCAAAACAAAGTAACGCATTCACCCCCAAGAAACCCCGGGCCAATATCCCCTCTCCCAGTCCCCACACTTCCGGGGAAATCACCGCATTCACTGCTAAACAAGAAGAAACCCCCAAAGCCGTCCCAATAGCCAACCATTTCCACTGGGGATGTCCCAACAACAGGATAATTAATACCCCTGGAATTAAAAGACTGGCAAACAACGGATTTAACGCTGTTCCCCCATTTAACGCATTCCCTAACTCAGGAATAGAACTCCCTAACACTCGGAAAGGGGCCTGGGGAAGGTCGAAAATATAAAAACCTTGTAGGAAAAACAACCCACAACTCCCCGCAACCAAACCACTACTCAAAGTCCAACTCCAAGCAAAGGGGAAATAGTTGCGTAACAACCACGCTAACAAATAAGACCCAATCACCATCGCTAACTTAGGCAACAAGGCCACCACACCCCCATCAATCCAAAAGCCGGGGTTTAAATAACCACTATCCCGCAACCATCGGAAAAAGTCTTTCACCGTAATTTGCCCTTTCAAGGCCAATTTTACCGCCGACGTTGCATCCAGTTGTCCTGCCCCATAATGATTTAAAGTGTCTTCTTCTACAGGTCGGGCAGATTTCTGCAAGATATCATAAACCTGTTCTGGTTCAGTAATGCCAGCCGCTTTAATTAAAGCCGCAACTCCGGCCACATGGGGGGCCGCCATACTGGTCCCTTGATACTCCGCAAAAACCGCCTCTCCTGTGCGAGGATCAATGGTGTGTTGCAGAATTTTACCGTTCTCACCGCCTCCAGGGGCCGAAATGTCTACTCCCGCCCCAAAGTTAGAGTAAGGGGCTTTATTTTGCCCAGAATCGAGGGCTGAGACGCTTAATACTTTGGGATAGCGGGCCGGATAGGAGGCCGAATTGCGGTTTTCATTTCCGGCAGCCGCAATAACAGCAACGCCTTTATCATAGGCATAATTTACCGCTTCTTCCATCAGTTGACTAGACCCACTGCCCCCTAAACTGAGGTTAATGACATCTGCGTCATGATCTGCTGCAAAACGAATACCTTCGGCAATATCGGAGACCGTCCCCCCTCCACCTTGGCCAAGGACTTTAATGGGCATAATTTTGGCATGATGGGCAATGCCGGCCACGCCGTAGTTATTATTGGTCGATTGGGCAATAGTCCCCGCAACGTGCGTTCCGTGGCCCACATCATCTTGGGCTTCTATTTGGTCACTGACAAAGTTATAACCTTGAGTAAACTTAGTGTCTTTTAAGTCCGGGACTTGACTTACTCCAGTATCAATTACGGCCACTGTCACGCCTTCCCCGGTGGAGTCTTCCCAAGCGGTTTCAACGTTAATCGCTTGTAAGTTCCATTGTTTACTATAGTCGGGGTCGTTGGGTCGAAAAAGGGTGTGATAAGTGTAGTTCGGTTCAATATATTCCGTAACCGCTTTAAAGTTAGATTTACGGAGGGTTTGCAAGGTGCTTGCGTCTCCGTCCATGATGTAAATATGATCCTGTTCAGAGAATTCGCTATTCAGACGGGGAGTGACATGATAGCGAGTGGCAATGGTCTCTAATTTTTCCTCTAAGGTGGTCGTGGGAATATCCTCCCGAAAATCTAAAATAATGGAGTTATACGTGCCTTGGTTGGCTAACCCCTGATAACTCCATAGGGCAAACCCTAGGCCGAGAATAAATAAGCCGATTAATAAGAGTCTTTTCATAGTCCAAAATCGTGAGGAGAATTACACCAAGCGCGAAACTACTTACACCATAGCTCATCTGTTAGGAAACGGCGAGTTGGTTGTTGGTTATGAACAAACATCCAGTCTATGCCTTCTTTTTATACTGCCCTCTATGATGCCAATGTCCTTTATTCTGCCTATTTGCGGGATTTAGAGACCTACGATAACGATAGGTGATATTTTTATGACTCGCAATACTCGAAAGGGGTCTGGTTGAAGACCTACCTCTGTCAAGGTACTACAATTAACTGAAATAATTTTTGAGCATTTTTTGTAAACTGCTTCGCCAGTGGGGGGGGATATGGTCTAAGGCTTGGATCAGAGATTGGGAGGAGAGAACGGAATAGGCCGGTCTTTGGGCGGCGGTGGGGTATTCTGAGGTGGGAATGGGGATGATTTGTTGAAGGGGGAAAGAGAGTCCTAAATTTCGCGCTTCTGCAAAGATGGCTACCGCAAAATCATACCAACTGGCTACCCCACTATTGCTGTAATGATAAAGCCCGGTAAAATCAGGGGGAAGTTGGGTCACTAAAGCTGCTAAGTCCCCGGTCCAGGTGGGTGTGCCGATTTGATCTTCTACGACTCTTAGTTTTTCTCGTTCTTTCCCCAGTCGGAGCATGGTTTTCACGAAGTTTCCGTGGCCATAGGCCCCATACACCCAACTGGTGCGGAGAATGAGGGATTGAGAACAGGTGGCTAAAATGGCTTGTTCGCCTTCTCGTTTGCTTTTCCCGTACTGACCGAGAGGATTGGGGGGATCGGTTTCAGTATAGGGGAGATGGTGGTGTCCATCAAAGACATAATCTGTGGAAAAATGCACTAAAGTTGCCCCTACTTGCTCGGCTTCTTCGGCTAAAATTTGGGGGGCTGTGGCATTAATGGTGGTGGCTAACTGGGGTTCACTTTCTGCCCGATCCACTGCTGTATAAGCGGCACAGTTAATGATAGATTGGGGTTGAAGATTGCGGACGAGTTGGCGAATTTGGTCCGGTTGGGTGAAATCGCAGCGATCGCGCCCCACTGTCACTAATTCTTTCACTAATTCTTTCCCCGCTTGACTAAATGCCCGTTGTACCGCCTGTCCCAGTTGTCCCGTTGTCCCAAGGAGTAAAGTTTTCCCCTGCATTCTTCTCTCAGTGTCCCGTTTGAGCCAGTGTCTTTGTTAGCGTAGCAGATAATTGACCGACTGCCTGCCCAAGAATGACTCAACCTGTTGGAATGGGGTTTGGCTTTGAGCCTTGGGGGTTAACCCAAGACTCAACTGAGGGACTAAATGTTAATCTGTGGGGGGTTCACACTCACAGATAAAACTCCCTAACAAGTCCCGTAACACTGCAATGGGAACTTCAACAAAATCCAACACTTGCGTCACAATGCGGTTGACATCATTGGCCACACGGGCGAGGTTTTGCCCATCCACATACATATACTCTAGGGGATAATTTTGGAAAAATTCCAACAAACTGATGCGGCCATCATCCGACAGCGACATCAAAATTCCCCCCCGCAAGGACTGGATATTAGCCCGTTTGGACTTCGTGTGGATAATATCCCCCATTTCAAAGAGAGCATATTCCCCAAAAATGGTATTTAAGACATCATGAGCAAACAGGAAATCTAACCCCACTTCAGAGGTGAGAAACTGTTGCACCATTTCTGGGTCTTGGCCAGAATACCCCAGTAACACTTGTAAATCATTGGACTGTTCTCCAGTTTCTGCAAACTCCACAAAGTCTTCAACAGAAATGGTTTCTTGAATGGGTCCATAGGTGAGAACCACTTGGTCTGCGGCCTCAGACCGGGGACTACTCAGCAGCAGACTACTCCCTGCTCCCAGGAGACACATCCCCACTTGAGTCACTTTCGATCGCAAAGATAAAGCCATAATTCCTTCTCGATAGTTGCACAGATTTTCTCTTACTTAACGTTTTTCACCGTGATGCTTTTCACTCCTTGGGCGGTTTCTTCCACGGTTAAGGTCGTTTCGCCAAGGTTTTCGTCGGTGACGGTTAAGTTGGTGGGACAGTTTTTGTCCGTGGTAGCGGAAGATTGCAGATCACTATCCATCTCACTATCCATTTCGTCTGCGGTCGGAGCAGGACAGTCACAAATCGCTCCTTCTAAGAAGTCTAACACCACTGATAAGGTGGGTTGCAGTCCGTCAATGAAGTTAACGGCCCCTTCATAGATGCTTTGCAGACTGGATAGGTCTAAGTTAACGGTTTCGACGGGATACCGTTCCACTAATTCCAGAATGGAGACGCGGTTATCATCTTCTATGGATTCTTCAATGGTATCTTTGAGATAAGCGACATCTTCCTCAACTTGGCCAGTATTAATCGCTCGCTCAATTTGCACCACGACAAATTCCCCAATGGAAGACCCCAAGAGGTTTTGGATGAAGTCGGGACGGAGGCGAATTTCGGTGGTGAGTGCATCTTGTAGGATATCGGGAACTTCTGCACCAATTTCCCCAATTTCTAAGAGTAAATCTTCTAATTCAGGCCCTATATCGCCATTTCTAGCGAAGTCCACGAGGATATCGGTGGTGACAGTCGTTTCAAATTCATTGTATCTGACGTTGATCACTTCCGTTGCGTTGACACCTCCTCCCCAGCAGAGTAACCCGGCTCCTGTACCAATGATGGCTGCTTGGGTAAGGGTCTTGGCACGATTCCATTGCTTTTTCCATAGGGAGGTGGACAAAATTGAAGACATCTTTAACTATTCTCCTGAAAAAGGGACTTTTCAGAACAGGATACCAAGATTTTTTAGTTTTCCGTATCCGCAGAATATTTAAAATGGGTTTTTTAGGGGAGATGGGAGTCAGGAGATGGAGGAGATGGGGAGATATGGGTTTATGGTACTGTTGTCTAAACTGGATGCTTCCCGATCGCCCCATGCTTCCCTATCTCTTGGGACTCGCGCTACAATCGAAGTCTGACTCCTCATTATTTCTTATGAACCGGACACCGTTTGCGCTGCTGCTGGCGAGTACCTTAACTCTTGTGAGTTCCCTTCCTTGGGGGACTGTGGCTGCTCCTCCCCGTTCTGTTGATGATACCGTGGATTGTGATCTGTTGATTATTGGGGGCGGGTTAGCGGGGACGGCGACGGCCTATGAGGCACTCTGGGCGGGGCGTACTGTCTGTATGACCGAGATTACAGACTGGGTGGGGGGACAGGTTTCGGCCCAGGGGACATCGGCTTTGGATGAAAAACGTATGCAGCGATCGCGCCTTTTCTTCCCTAGAGGCTACAACAATTTTCGCATCCGCATCGAGAAATTTTACCATCAACTCAACCCCGGTGACTGTTGGGTGAGTGAGTCCTGTTTTCGGCCCGATGATGCTCACCACATCCTCACTGAACAGTTAAACCATGCAGCACAACAAGGCCAAGGTCGCTTACATTGGTTTCCCTCCACCGTCGTGAAAGAACTAGACTATGATCAAACCGGGCGATTGATTGAAAGCGCGATCGCTATTCAACATCAACCCTCACCCCCTGGCCCCCTCTCCCACATCCTCCCCGACGCATACACCTACACAGACTCCCCCCGCTTCACCAAAACCCTCCTTCGCTTTCAACCCAAACAAGAACAATGGCTCGTCATTGATGCCACAGAAACCGGGGAAATCATCGCTCTCGCCGACGTTCCCTACCGTTTGGGCATTGACCCCCTATCCCCCGTTGAACCCTCCTCCTCAAGCCCCACAGGCGACCCCTATTGCACCCAGGGATTCACCTACACCTTCGCCATGGAGAAAACTGCCACCCCCCAAACCTACCAAGTCCCCGAATTCTACCCCCAATACGAACCCTACTTCAGCTTTGAACTCCCCCGGTTAGCCAACCTCAACCTCCTCTTTACCTACCGTCGCATCTGGAGTCCCACCACCGGAGAAAAAACCGGGTTTCGCGGCATCAACTGGACAGAAGTCACCCCAGGGGATATCTCCATGCAAAACTGGACATGGGGCAATGATTACCGCCCCGGAACCGCCCAAGATAACCTAGTCTATACCCGTGAACAACTGCGAGAAACCGGACAACTGCAACCCGGAGGATGGAGGGGAGGGTTACGCACCGAAACCCTCAGAAAAGGCGAAGAACACGCCATCAGCTTCTTTTATTGGTTCGTCCAAGGGACAACCGACTCTCAGTTAGGAGAAGGAGTCAAACAACCGGACCCCACCTATCGCTATCTCTCCGGGTTAGACTCCCCCATGGGGACAGTCCACGGCCTCTCCAAATATCCCTACATCCGCGAAGGCCGTCGTCTCATCGGTCGTCCCTCCTTTGCTTATCCCGAAGGGTTTAGTATTAATGAAATTGATATCTCAGCCCAAAATTACCGTGATCCCTACTACAAAAATACCCTCCCCCCCTCCCTCTATGAGCAATTATGGCTCAGATTAGCAGGACTCGAAGCCCTGGCCGTAGCGAGGGGAGAAATTCCCCTAGACCAAATTACCCGACGCACCCGATCAACCCTTTATCCCGACTCTGTGGGCATTTCCCAATACAATATTGATTTTCACCCCTGTATGACCCTTTCCCCCCCAGAACATCCCAATAACACCGAAAAAGAGGGAACAAGACAGGGGGCCGCCACCACCTATCCGGCCCAAATTCCCCTCCGGGCCCTGATTCCCCAAAAAATTGATAACCTCTTAGTCGCCGGGAAAAGTATCGCCACCAGTCATATTGCGGCTGCCGCATATCGAGTACATTCCTTTGAATGGTCGGTCGGTGCAGCAGCCGGGACAACGGCGGATTATGCTTTAGAACAGGGGATTTTGCCCTACCAGTTAGTAGAAACCATGCCTCGGTCTAATCCTCAGTTGCGAGAATTGCAACAACGTTTAATTCAAAATGGGAATGCGATCGCTTTTCCCGATATGTCCATTTTTAATTTAGATTGGGAAGCGTGGAAGTAGGACTAGCAGGGGTTGTCCCCATTCACTTGCTCATCCTGATAACAAAAAGGTCACAATGGTACAAACATCCGCTAAAGGGTGAAGATTAGAGAGTTAGAAAGAAATCTTGTTTCTAGTTGTCTGGTGGAGGGGGAGAAACCGGGTTTCTGTGGTCAGTTTAGGGTGAAGATTAGAGAGTTAGAAAGAAACCCGGTTTCTAGTTGGCTGGTGGAGAGGGAGAAACCGGGTTTCTGTGGTCAGTTTAGGGTGAAGATTAGAGAGTTAGAAAGAAACCCGGTTTCTAGTTTGCGGATCAAGAGTTACCTTCATAATCCTTGGACTGGAATGGACTGGCAGTTATTGATAATGGTAAAATTTGAGCAAAATCTTTCCACCAAAACCCTATGGCTGTAGATATCCGCACCTTCTATCGCGCTGCTAACCCGACCAAAACTATTGGCCTGAGTACCCCAGAAGACCGTCGTTACTATATTGATTTTTCCGAGGTGCGGGGTGCGGACTTGATTCAAGAACTGAAAACGAAAATCTCTTTTTTCTGTCCTGATGACCCTACTTGCACCCTATTTACAGGATATATTGGTTGCGGGAAATCCACGGAATTACTGCGGTTGCAACTGGAATTACAAGCGGAACGGTTTCATGTGGTTTATTTTGAGTCCAGTGAAGACTTAGAAATGGCTGATGTGGATATTAGCGATGTTTTTCTTGCAATTGCGCGACGGTTAAGCCAGAGTTTAGAGGAGATGACCATTCCTTTGCCGCAACGGTTAATGGGACTGTTGCAAGGGGCGACTAAGGTTTTATTCTCAGAAGTGGAGATTGAACAGTTTAAGGTGGGAATTCCTTCTGTTGCGGGATTACCGGAAATTAAGTTATCAACGAAGAAAGAGGGGAAATTTTCTCTGGCGTTGGGTATTGCGGAGGTTAACGCCAGAGTTAAGCGTGATCCTCGCTTGCGGGAACAATTAAATCAGTATCTTGGGCCGAGGACTCCCCAACTGATCGAGGCCATTAATACGGAATTAATTCAACCTGCGATCGCGCAACTCAAAAAACAAGGAAAAGCCGGATTAGTCGTCATTGTGGACAACTTAGACCGCATTATCCAGCGTAATAAATCTTGGGGCAGACCCCAA
Organism: Spirulina sp. CS-785/01; assembly: GCF_028330525.1. GTDB lineage: Bacteria > Cyanobacteriota > Cyanobacteriia > Cyanobacteriales > Spirulinaceae > JAQMSD01. Next base: position 13,608 of record NZ_JAQMSD010000102.1, on the reverse strand, counting down.
GCAGAATATTTATTTGTAGATCGCGGGGCTGATTTAAGCAAACTCGCCTGTCATCTCGTTTATACCATGCCCCTCGCCCTGAAATTTTCCAACGAATACGGCAATTTAACCCAACGATTCGACGCTGAACCCCTCGTTTTGCCAATGATCCCCCCCTGTTATAAAGATGGTAGGGAACACGAACAAGGAATGGCTTTATTGCGTCAGATGGCATTAGCGCGGGCTTTACCCGATGCTACCCCCGAAGACCGTTTAGCACAACTAGACAATATATTTGAATCTCAAGCAGCATTAGACCGTCTCTGTCGCATGAGTGGAGGGCATCCCCGTGATCTATTGCGGTTTTTGAGTAAATGGATTGAAAAAGGGTTGAGTTTACCCCTCAAGGGAGAAATTCTCGAAAAAATTATTCGAGAGAGTCGTAATGAACTGCGAATGACCATTTCTGATGCAGAATGGGAGTTGCTTCGACAGGTGCAACAACGTAAAAAAGTGAGTGATGATCAAGGATATCAGACCTTAATTCGCAGTCGTTGGGTTTTTGAATATCGCAATCAGGAGGAGTGGTGGTTTGAGGTCAATCCCTTGTTAACCGAAGCCCCAGAGTTATCATAAAATTCTATGGGTTAATCATTGTTATAGCGGGAAAGATGCCCACCTTACGATAATAATTAAATAGTGATTCATAACCCCACAAAAGCATGTCCCCATTCCCTTGACGACCATGAGAGAAGTAGAAATCGCCCAATTTGCCCAGGTGTTAGAACTGTCTGCGGGAACATTTCGCCTTTTTGTGGCGCGATGTAATTCTGTCCCGTGGCGTACCCAGATTATCGAACACCTGCAAAGCGTCTGCGCTCTCAGTTTACACCAACTCACCCTAGACCCAGAAGACACCCAACTTTATACTCGCATCACCTGTGAAATTAGCCCAAATTCCCCAGAAATCTTGATGGTAGTAGGGTTAGAACAACATCACCATTTGGCACAACTCTTTGCCCAAGCGAACCAAGAACGGGATAAATATATCAAAAACTTCTCCTTTCCCTTGGTCATCTGGATGAGCGATCGCATTTTTGCCCAACTCCATCGAGAAGCGTCAGACCTCCAGAGTATTGCCGAAACCGAAGCATTTACCATCCCAGAGTCCTTTTGGGCTAATTTTGTCATCGACACCGCCCAACAACGCTGTGAGGAGATTTTAGAGCAGGGAGCGACCCGGTTTTTGCCCCCCCTCCCCTCAGAAACTGACCCGGCGTTCCGCGACGCATTACAGGCCGCCCTAGACGGAATTTCCGAACCGACGGCACAAACTCAGGCATATCAGGCATTTTTACAAGCGAGAACCTACCCTTATACCCACTCAACCGCCCGCACAACCTACGAAACCAGTCTCCGCCAATGGCCAGAACAGGATAATTCTCGACATCGTGCCATTGTTCACTATTGTCTGGGGGATTGGTGGCGAGCTCAAACCCGCTTACACCGCCGCACCGCCGCCACCGCTTGGGAGAAGGCTTGTAAACAGTTCCAGCACTGTCTCCAGCACCTCCGGCAAACGGGACAATCTGAGCTTGTCGCCCGTTTTCTCCCTGCCTTGGGGGATGCCTTCCTAGCGACTCAGCAATGGTCAGCCTTAGCGGAACTGGCCCAAGAACTCCTCACCTTACAGCAATCCTATCCCCATCCCGTGCGACATTCCCAAGTCTTGGCATTTTTAGCCGAAGTGGCCTTAGCGGGAGGGGAAGAAAAACAGGCGGAACACTATGCGAGAGAGGCGTTAAAGCGGGTTGGACGGGAGGAGGCGGCTTATTTGTTGATTTTAGCGCGATCGCAACACCAGCAAAACCAACACTCCCAAAGCCTCAAAACCCTCACCCAAGCCCTAAACAGCACCCAACCCCAAGCCGACATCGACCTCTATTTAACCATCCTACAAGCCCTAGAAAACGGCTATCGCCAACAAGCCAACTACGTGCAAGCCTACCGTTACAAGCGACAACAACGGGACTTAGAAACCCAATTTGGTCTGCGGGCCTTTTTAGGTGCAGGCCGCATCCAACCCCAACAAAGCGAACAACTCCTCCAACCCCAAGACAACAAAGCAGTCGCCTTGGAAATTCGCGTCTCAGGACGCATGACCGATGTAAACGAATTAGTCAACCGTATCGGACGAGATGACTATAAAATTACCATCCTCTACGGGCCATCAGGAGTCGGGAAAAGTTCTCTCGTCACAGGGGGTCTGTTACCCTGTTTATGGCAATTGCACTGTGGGACAGAAAGCGAGCAAGTCTTACCCCTTTATTTGCGGAGTTATGAAGACTGGGAACGAGTCATAGGAGAAACGCTACAACAGGCATTAGCCCAACTCGAAACCCCCATCAACCCCCCCAAAACCCAAACCGACCTCCTCACCATTCTGCAACAGTGCATCAACCAGCGCATTCGCCCCGTCTTTCTCTTTGACCAATTTGAAGAATTCTTCTTTGTTTATCCCCAACGTCCCGAACGGGATCAATTTTTCGCCTTTCTCGGTGACTGCTTGAAGTTGTTACCCCTAAAAGTCCTCTTTTCCCTACGAGTGGAATATCTATCGCTACTGTTAGACCGACCGGGGTTTAGTTGCATTGATGGGGAAATCTTGAGTCAGAAAGTCCGCTATCTGGTGGATCATTTTACAGTCGAACAAGCGCGAACCGTGGTACAAAATTTAGTCGAACGCGCTCAACTCCCGTGGGAAAAGGGATTAGTCAATACCGTCATTGCCGACTTAGCCCAAGGCTATCCCCTCATCCGTCCCATTGAATTACAAATTGTCGGCGCACAGATGCAGCAAGAAAGCATCGAAACCAGCGCGGCCTACGAGAAAGTAGGAGGAAAAGCGGAGTTAGTCCCCCATTATTTTACCGAGGTCATTCGAGATTGTGGCAAGCGCGATGAGTCCTTAGCCGGGTTAGTGTTATTTCATCTTACCAACGACCAAGGCCAAAGACCCCTCAAGACGCAAGAGGAGTTAACGAAGGAATTAGAAGCGGATAGCGAAAGATTGGGGGGAGTGTTAGAAATTTTGCTCATTTCCGGGTTAGTCGTCACAGTAGAGGATGAACCCCCCCGTTATCAGTTGGTGCATGATTATTTAGTCAGGCCGATTCGCCATTGGTATAACCAAGAGTTGCGCCAAACCATGGAGCGGTTAGAACGAGAACGGCAGGAGGCAAAACGACAACAACGGTTTTTGCGATCGGTGTTAACTGGCGGTGCAGTAGTGGCCGCCGTAGGGTTTGCAGTCTTAGGGAATCTGGCATACCGAGGGCAACAACGCGCCGAAGAAGCAGCAATGCGTTCTCAAATTCGGGAATTGGCGGTACAGTCGGAAGCATTAAGAGAAAAGCGTCCTAATGCTGGTACATTAAGCGGGTTATTGGCTGTTGAAGCGTTCAATTTATCCAAACGTAAGAAGATTAAACCGATTGAGGTAGATACTGCTGTTCATGGTAGCTTAAAAAAACTTCCCCAGTCTATCGCTCATATTAACCATGATGATAAAATTCAAGCAGTAGAGTGGAGTCCCGATGGACAGTTTCTCGCTACTGGAAGTGATGACTGGATAGTGAGAATAGTGACCATCGAAACGGGAGAGGAAATTGCTCGCATTGACCATGATGGTAGAGTCAGCACAGTGGCATGGAGTCCCGATGGACGGTTTCTCGCTACTGGAAGTGATGACGGGACAGCAAGAATAGTGACCGAAACGGGAGAAGAAATTGCTCGCATTGACCATGATGGTAGAGTCAGGGGAGTAAAGTGGAGTCCCGATGGAAAATTTCTCACTGTGAGTAATGACGAGATAGCGAGGGTTGTGGTTGCTGAAACGGGAGAGGAAAAATTCCGTATTGACCATGATGGTAGAGTCAGGAGAGTAAAGTGGAGTCCCGATGGAAAATTTCTTGCGACTGTGAGTAATGATGGAACAGCGAAAGTGGTGGTCTTTGAAACAGGAAAGGAAAAATTCCGTATTGACCATAATGATACAATTTGGAAAGTACAATGGAGTCCCGATGGCAGGTTTCTCGCTACTGTGAGTGATGACAAAACAGCAAGAGTAGTGGCCGTCGAAACGGGAGAGGAAATTGCCCGTATTGACCATAATGATACAATTGGGGAAGTACAATGGAGTCCCGACGGACGATTTCTCGCTACTGGGAGTGATGACAAAATAGCAAGAGTAGTGGCCGTCGAAACGAAAAAGGCAATTGCCCATATTGACCATAAGGATAGAGTTAGGGTAGTCGAGTGGAGTCCCGATGGAAGGTTTCTCGCTACTGGGAGTGATGATGGGACAGCAAGAGTAGTGGTGGCTGAAACAGGAAAGGAAATTGTTCGCATTAACCACAATAATTTAGTTTTGATAGTCGAGTGGAGTGCCGATGGAAGGTTTCTCGCTACTGGGAGTGCTGATGAGACAGCTAGGGTAGTGGTGGCTGAAACAGGAAAGGAAATTGCCCGTATTGACCATAATGATATAATTGAGGAAGTACAATGGAGTGCCGATGGAAGGTTTCTCGCTACTGGGAGTGCTGATGAGACAGCTAGGGTAGTAGCAGTGGAAACAGGAGGAGAAATTACCCGTATCGACCATGATGGTAGGGTCAAGGAAGTAAAGTGGAGTCCCGATGGAGCAGTTATGGCTATCGTCAGTGATGACGGGACAGCGAGAGTTGTGGCTGCTGAAACAGGAAAGGAAATTACCCCCATTTACCATGATGGTAGGGTCAAGAAAGTAAAGTGGAGTCCCGATGGAGCAGTTATGGCTATCGTCAGTGATGACGGGACAGCGAGGGTTGTGGCTGTTGAAACAGGAGGAGAAATTACCCGTATCGACCATGATGGTAGGATCAAGGAAGTAAAGTGGAGTCCCGATGGAGAAGTTATGGCTATCGTCAGTGATGACGGGACAGCGAGAGTTGTGGCTGCTGAAACAGGAGGAGAAATTACCCGTATCGACCATGATGGTAGGATCAAGGAAGTAAAGTGGAGTCCCGATGGAGAATTTATGGCTATCGTCAGTGATGACGGGAAAATGCAAGTTAATGAAGTAAAAACTCTTGCACTCCAAGACACTCTCTGCCAACGCCTGTATCGTAACCTCACGGCTCAAGAATGGAAACTTTATCGTGACCCAGACTTGAGTACCTATCAACGCACCTGTCCCAACCTCCCCGTCCACCCCTCCGTTACTGAGAAAGCCTTACACTCGGTAAACCGCGACCCCGAACAAGCCCTCAAACTCTTACAACACATTGCCAAAATCGACCCCACCTCTGATCTCAACCCCTCCACCCCAGACCCAGACACCGACCCCCAACAGGTCTGGGACAAAGCCACCGCCCCCCTCAAACGCCGCGACGGCCTTGACAAAGCCCGTCAAGGCGACACCCAAGCCGCCCGCCAACTCCTCCAAGAAGCCCTCCAACGTGACCCCACCCTCGACTTAAACCCCGCAACTGAGGACATCGAACAGGATATCCCCAAAATTATCGACTTGATCCAAAAAGAAACCAACTCCCCCAACTCCCAGACCTCTCCCTAACTCTTCCACCCCCGTACATCCAACTCAAAATGTTCCATCCCTTCAACACCTTACCTGCCCAAGAAAACCTGTAAATTAAGCTACACTACTCAATAGTTCTGGATTGCAGACGATTATCAATTAGCAACTATGGGCATTTCACTCAAAAAAGGACAAAAAGTATCCCTGGAAAAAGTCGCCCCCGGACTCCAAGCTGCATTTGTGGGGTTAGGTTGGGATGTGCGTCAAACTTCCGGCCAAGACTTTGACTTAGACGCATCGGTTTTTCTGTTGGATGCCAACGAGAAATTACCCAGTGATGGGCATTTCATCTTTTATAATAACCTCGCCAGTCCCGACCCTGATCAATCGGTACGTTCCATGGGAGACAACCGCACCGGGGCCGGAGAAGGAGATGATGAGGCGATTATCCTTGACTTGCGCAAAATCCCCCCAGAAGTGCAAAAGATTGTTTTTACTGTCACCATTTACGAAGCAGAAGAACGCGGCCAAAATTTTGGTCAGGTCGAGAATGCCTTTGTTCGCTTGGTGAATGTGGAAACGAAGGAGGAAGTGCTGCGCTACGATTTAGCGGAGGATTATTCTGTCGAAACGGCCATGATTATCGCTGAATTGTATCGTCGAGACGGGGATTGGCGGATGAGTGCGGTGGGACAAGGGTATGAAGGAGGACTTCAAGCCTTATTGGAACGCTACCAGTAAAAATAATAAAAAACCCTGACTCACAGGGGGCAAGTCAGGGTTGGCTAATCAGGGTGCATCTACCAGTACAGTCTTCTCTGACTGGCGGGGTCATCCGGAACAGTGAGAGAAATTTTTTGGGGGAAGGGTTTACGGTGAGTCGGAGTGGTTTTTGATACAATACGGCCTATCCGTTAACCCCCCTAGTCCTGTGAACTTTACGATTCAACAAGCGATTATCCCCACTCTGAATGGTTATACTACCGTTGATGTGCAGATTGAAGGGGAACAGATTAAAGCCATCTCTACCGACTCCCCTTTACCTCCGAGGGGAACGGTGATTGATGGACGCAAAAAGCTGCTTTTACCGGGGTTTGTCAATGGACATACCCATTCTTCGGAGATGTGGCAACGGGGGTTAATTCCTCCCTATCCTTTGGAGTTGTGGTTGGGGGAACTCCACGAATTTACCCCCCCAAACCCGGAACAAATCTATCTGAGTGCCTTGGGGACGGCAGTGGAGACGCTGTTATCGGGGGGGACTTGTGTGGTGGATCATTTGGTTCTCATTCCGGGGAAGGAGGTGGAAACGGTGGCTGCTGCGGTGAAAGCGTATCAGGAGATTGGCATTCGTGCTTATATTGGCCCGTTAATTCAAGATCAAAGTATGTCGGAGGGGATACCTAGTGGGGGGACTCATCGGGAACATGAGGCGTATTATTGTTCCACGGAGGAGGTTTTGGGAATGATGCAGACGGTGGTGGACCGGTTTCACCAACCGGAGGCAGGGATGAATATTATGGTTGCTCCGACGGGGATACAGTTGTGTTCTGATGGGTTGTTTGCGGGTTGTATGGAATTGAGCGATCGCAACTCCCTCTGTCGTCATGCCCACCTCTTGGAAACCAAGGCACAACAACTCTTAGCCCACGAAAAGTATGCCATGACGGCGGTACAATATCTCGACAAAATTGGCTATCTCAATCCTCGCACGTCTTTAGCCCATTGTATTTGGTTAGAAGACCAAGATATTGCAATTTTGGCGAAAACTGGGGCTACAGTGGTTCATAACCCCCTCAGTAATCTCCGTTTAGGGAGTGGCATTGCACCCATTCTAAAATATCGTCAAGCGGGGATTAATGTGGCGTTTGGCTGTGATGGGGCAGCGAGTAATGACGGCCAAGACTTGTTAGAGGCGATTAAGATTGGCTCGATGTTACACAATATCACGGATCGGGATTATCAACACTGGATTACGCCCCGTGAATCGGTGGAAATGGCCGCTTTGGGAGGAGTAACAGGGTTAGGGATGGAAGACCAGTTGGGGACGTTGACGGAGGGGAAAATGGCGGATTTAGTGTTGTATGATTTAACCAATCTGTCCTTGTTACCGAAAACCGATCCTATAGGATTGTTAGTGATGGGACGACCAACTCAAGTGGTGGATAGGGTTTGGGTAAGGGGAGAGGAAATTATTGCCCAAGGCCAACCCACTCGCATTGATCTCAAGGGGTTACGGGAAGCGTTACTCCAGTATGGCGACTGGACTACTACCCGTCAATCGAATAATATTGCCCAATTAGAACAACATTATCGTCAAGTGATGGATTTACCTAAGTGAACTACCCTCACTAACCGCAAGGGGTATAGTTAGGGCTTCTAATTTCATTGGGAATTGCGTCTGACAAAACCTAAGTTTTACCAGTCCGTCTTACATTCCCTCCATCAGCAGTAACGCGCTTTCCCTAACGCCAAAATCCGCAAGCCTTCATATAGAATACAAATCGCCGCATTCACGTCTCGGTCATGGACGGAAGAAAGTAGGTTTATCAACCCGTTAAACACGGGTTTCAGCTATTAGTCTTGGGTTTTAACCCAAGGCATATAAAAGTAGCTTCAACTTATTGATAGCTGGTAAACGAATTGGATATCTCGGCAACGACTCTATCAAATTCGGGTTGTAAGGCTTTATCATAGCGGATATCTAGGGTTAAAATATCGGTTACATTTTCTCGTTCATCAAAAATGACTTTCGTATAAACGACCGTATCTCCCTGATATCCCGAAACAATAAACCAATTCTCTTCTAACCGTTGATAGGTAACATCTAAATTTTCTGCATTTAAGGCTTCATTATACATCCCTTCTAGGGTTTGATCTAAGCTATTGTGCGCCCCAAAGGCCACCATTTCAATACTTTCATTGGGGGAAATAAATTCACGGCCATCATTGTTGGTTGGGGGCGGTAAGGGGACTAGAATATTATTGGGATAAAGAACTGAGAAATGATAACGACTATTACTATACAGTTCATAACTGACTTCCTCTGGGGGCGGAATATTAATCCGTTGGGCGAGGGGCGAATAGGAATTAGAATTAGATTGGGTTTGGGCGATGGGAGTCTCTGGGGATAACTGAGACACGGGTTGGGGGACATGGCCTAAGACTCCTGTGGTACTCAAGACGATACTGGTCAAGAGGGCGGAACTTTTTAACATAATTTAAGAGGATTTTCTACGGTTTTATGCTGACGAAAAATTCCCTGAAATACAAATCACCCTCCGTTTCCTTGAGTTTCCCTTAATACCCTGATAACGCCACTTCCATCATTTCGTCAGGGGTGAGATGACTATGAAGGACAAAGCCATCTTTAAACCAAGCGATGCGTTGACTATGGCGGGCAATATCCGCTTCGTGAGTAACCATAACGACAGTAATGCCACTGGTGTTTAATTCAGTAAATAAGGTCATTACATCCTCTGCGGTTTGGGAGTCGAGGGCCCCGGTGGGTTCGTCTGCGAGGAGGAGTAAGGGTTCATTGACGATGGCCCTAGCGATGGCGACACGCTGCTGCTGTCCCCCAGAAAGCTGATTGGGTTTATTATTGATACGATTGCCTAACCCGACTCGTTCTAGGGCTAAAATTGCGCGATCGCGCCTTTCCTGGGGCGACACTCCCCCATAGATCATCGGCAACATCACATTTTCAACTGCCGTAAACTGGGGGAGGAGATGAAACTGTTGAAAAACAAAACCAATTTTCTGATTCCGAATATCAGCCAATGCAGACTCGGATAAATGGGCCACATCCTCCCCATCTAAAAAATATTGTCCATTGGTGGGACGGTCTAAACAACCAATAATATTCATCATCGTCGATTTTCCTGAACCCGAAGCCCCCATAATGGAGCAATATTCGCCTTTCGCCACTTCCAGATTAACTCCCGCCAACGCATGAACCTCCGCATTGCCACTCCCATAGACTTTCGTGATCTGCTTCATCTGAATTAATGGAGAACGAACCGGAGAAAGTTTTGTAGAGGTGTGAATTATCTTAGAAGAATCAGACATTTGTGTTGTTGTTGGTTCTTTGTTCTTAGTTCTTGGTCAGGGGACAGGGAGGGGAGTTTCTCAACCCATGACCGATGACCGATGACCGATGACCGATTACCGATGACCGATGACCGATTACCAATTATCCATTATGCCTTACTGCCTCAATCCAGAGTGTAGCCACCCCCAGAACCCCAACCGGAGTCAGTCTTGTCGGAGTTGTGGGGGCCCTCTCCTACTCAAAGACCGTTATTTATCCCTCAAACCCATTGGAAAAGGGGGGTTTGGCCGTACCTTTCTCGGTGTAGATCGCCATTTCCCGAACCATCCCCGTTGTGTGATTAAACAACTTTATCTCCAAGGGGCCACCCCAGAAGTCCAACAAAAAGCCCTCTCCCTCTTTAAACAAGAAGCCCTCCAACTGGCAGAATTGGGCAATCATCCGCAAATTCCCACCCTCAAAGCCTCTTTTAGCGATCGCGGTCAATTTTACCTCGTCCAAGACTGGATCGACGGCAAACCCCTCTCCCCCCAACAATGGCAGACACTTCCCAACCCAGAATCCCACCTCTGGCAACTCTTACAACAACTCCTCCCCGTCTTGCAATATATTCACCAACAAAACGTCATCCACCGGGATATTAAGCCAGGAAATATTATGCGACGGAAAGCCGATGGCCAATATATTTTAATTGACTTCGGAGTAGCCCGAATGCTTACCCAAACCGCCTTAATGGGGGGGGCCACCGTCATTGGGACCCCTGGGTTTATGTCCCCTGAACAAATGCGAGGGAAAGTCCTCCCGGCCAGTGATTTATACAGCTTGGGGGCCACCTGTCTCAACCTCCTCACCGCCGTTAATCCTGACCAAATGTTTGATATCATCAATGAACGCTGGAAATGGCGCAACTATCTCCACCCTGATCTGCAAATTAGTCCCCAATTGAGCAAAATTTTAAATCTCTTGGTGCATCCCTCCCTGCGTAAACGGGCCCAGTCTGCCGAAGAAGTGTTACGGGAGATGGGAACATTCACCCTCCCTCAACCCCCGACTCCTCCCCCCAATATTACCTCCCAACCTACTCAAGTCAGTCACCCCTCTCCCCAAGACGATATCTTTTCTCAACCCACCCAAGTCAGTAACCCTTCTCTCCCCAGCAATATTCCCTCTCAACCCACTCAAACCAGTCCTCCACCGTCTCAAACCCCACCGACTCAACCTTCCCCTCCCCAACGGCAGTTAAAAAGTCGTCGTCGTCCCCCCATCATGCCTCGTCAGGCCACGGCAGCAGGGGAGGCCGAAATGGAGAAATTGCGGCAAAAAATGGCGGAACCGGGGCCACAAATTCAGATTGATTATACCAATTTAGAACAATATCTCAGCCGCAAACGGTGGCAACGGGTCAATTGGCAAAAGGCCGATGATGAAACTTGGGCAATTTTATGTGAGTTAGTGGGGAAACCCCAAGGCCATTATTTGTTTCCCAGTGATCTTGAAACTCTCCCTTGTCTGGACTTACAAACAATCGATCGATTATGGTATCAAGGGAGTAAGGGGCGTTTTGGGTTTCGGGTACAAAATGCCATTTTTCGGGATGTGGGGTCTCAGTATCCTGTATTTTGTGAGGTGGTGGGATGGGAGATACAGAGTTCCTCTCACCATCCCTATTTACAGTTTAAAGCGAAAGCCCCATTGGGGCATTTACCGTCCCGTCGTTGGGTGGGTGGGGTGAATATCTGGAAACACGCGGAGGTTTTTGCCCAACGTCTTGAAGAATGTGGGGTTTGTAGTTAAGCGAAACTGTCACCCTTCCTCTATCAAAGTTTGCACCCTTTGCCATTGTTCTGGAGTGACCTTAAAATTCGTGCTATTGGGGGCGCGAATCACTAATAAATGTTGCAAAATCGGGTCTTGTTTTAAATTTTGCCGTAATAAGGGCGTGTCTAATAACTTTTGTTTAAATTTCAGCATCGCTTGGGGTTTTGTTCCCAGGCGGGTTTTATCAAGCCAATACTCTCGATCTGGAGGGGTTTTGCGGATTTTGGGGAGTTCGGTGATTTCTGCGATCGCGTAAATTCCCGCATTTGCCCCTGCTATCCAGACTAACACCTTATCCCCCAATTCCATAGTCTTAGCGTAGCGGGTGGTTAACCAAGGCATTTCCTCAAAATCTGCGATCGCTCGTCTCACTTGATAATATTTCGGATTGCCTTGAAAGAGCCAATATGCCATGAAAAATAACGCGGAATGACAGTCAATCAATCGGGTTTCCCATCGACCCAAAACAAGAGATCGGGCAGACTAACCCACAATTCCCAATTATCAACGATCCCCGATGAACAAGCAACTACTCCCGCCTATTTCCCGTTGCTCGTTCCACTAACCAGTATCTGAAGGGAACAGGGAACAGGAAGGTTTTACCCTTACCCTGCTTGAGAAAAGGCTGTTCGGGAGTTCCCTACTATTAAACCTTTCCTCCCTGTTTTTGGAGAACTTGGACAACTTCGGGATAATCATTAAATTGGGCAAGTCCTAGGGCAGTATAACCGCCTCGGTTGCGTAAATTGAGGTCAATGTGAGGATAGGCTAATAAGAGGTTGACAATCTCGATATACCCTCGATGTGCAGACCACATCAGGGCGGTGGCCCCGGCTTGGTCTTGTAAATTAATGGCTGCTCCGGCTTGGAGGAGGGTTTGTACTATGTTGGTTAAACCGCGATCGCTGGCATACATTAACACGGTGCGACTGTTGGGAAAACGGGTGTTGGGGTCTGCTCCGGCTTGGAGGAGTTGCTGGACTAAGGTTAGGTTATTTTGGGCGACGGCGAGGGTGAGGGGGGTTTCTTCTTGACTGCGAATATTAACATTTGCCCCCGCTTCAATAAACTGCTGTACTAAGTCCTCATGCTGGTGGAGGGTGGCGAGTAAGAGGGGGGTATCGCCGAGGGTGTTTTGGCTGTTAACCTCGGCGTGGGCTTGGAGGAGGAGTTGCGCGATCGCGCTATACCCTTCAATCGCCACATAATGCAAGGCTGTCTCCCCATCTTCATCTTTACTATTCACATCGGCACCCTTTTGAATCAGTGTGTTCACTGCTTCTTTCTGGCCTTCTGCTGCCGCCGCAATGAGGGCGAGTCCCCGTTGGCGGGGGGTGGGATGGGCGGCTAGGAGGGTGTGGAGAATGTCTTGATGGCCTTGTTCGGCGGCATACACTAGGGGGGTTTCGCTGTCTTTGTTGGTGGCGTTAATATCGGCCCCGGCGGTAATGAGGGGGGGGACTAAGGCCATCTGTCCCATTTTGACCGCCAGTAAGAGGGCGGTATTGCCTTGTAAATCGCTCTGATTGGGGTCTGCTTGCGCCGCTAAGAGCCGTTGAACCACTGCTAGGTGTCCTCGGTAGGCCGCCACCATTAACGCCGTTGTATTGTCTTCATTGCGGGCATTCGCATCGGCCCCGGCCTGGCAGAGAAGCTCTACCATTTCCGGTTGGTTGGCCCCGGCGGCTAACATGAGGGGGGTGAGGCCGTCGGGTTGTCTCGAAAAGTTGACATTGGCCCCGGCCTCGATGAGGAGTTGCGCGATCGCGCAATTCCCCGCATAGGCCGCCATGGCCAAGGGAGTCACCCGATCCCCCTCCACGATGCGATCAACCGCTTCCCCCTGTGCTAATGCTTGTTGTACCGCCTCGCTACGTTGCGATCGGACTGCCTGAACTAAATCAATTCGCTCGTCACTCATACCAAAGTTTCCCACTGAGGCCACTAACCACTATTTATCCTTAATCGTGTTCTGTTTAACTCAAGAAAAATAAAGATTATGTTAACTTTAATGAAGAAAAATCAGTTATGACCGCTCGTTAAAAGCTAGACATTGATTGACATTGTTCAATTTTTGTTGACTTAGAAAGGGACGAGCGTGCAGACTCAGCCATAAATCCTGTAAAAAGGTAGGCTACCTTGAGAGGGTGATCACACCCAAGTGTAAACGCCAGCACTTGGC
>NZ_JAQMSD010000101.1 GCF_028330525.1 Spirulina sp. CS-785/01 | reverse complement strand
GGTCTATGCGTAGCCTAAGAGGTTGTGAGTCTCAGCCGCATCGTTCGCGCAGCGTCTCCGCAGGAGAAGCGGTATCGACTCACCCGCTTTCCTCCCCCACCTGTTCCGAGGTGGGGGAGTCCCGCGGCTCTTTTGTTGAAATCGAAGGATGAATGGCACTAGATGATTGCTATTATGCCTATTGTAGGAATATCTAGATGTTAAGTGTATGAATTGGCGCACTTCCTCTCTCTTTCTCACTGTCGTGACGACACTCACGTTTTTAACGTTTGCGACTTCCTTGTTGGCTCATACGGGGCATTCCCACAATCGTAGCACGTCGTCTTCTTCTGCTGACTCCTCTGAGGCAACGACCCCATCTTCACCCGTAGAAGCAACGGAGGAGACACCACAGAAGACACCCACTTCTACTGAAAATTCTACTGAGAATGTGACTCAACCTTCTCCTCAACCTCCTGCAACGGATAAAATACCTGCGACTCCTAAAACATCCATAGAAACGACTCAAACGAGTGCGTCAACGTCGGATTCTTCTCTAACTCCTGATATTATCGGGGTGGCCTTTTTCGTTATCCTGTTGGGGACTCCTTTTGCTCTCCATTTCCTGAAACAGCAGTATTATCAGACATGACATGAATAAATTGCGTCTGCGTCGTCTCCACTTTTTTTAGTCCCGATTATGATCGCGCCGATTTTGTTAACCTTAATTACGGGGTCTTTGTTTCAGGTGGCAGTGATAACGGGGAATGCTAATGAGTTTGTGTGGTTGCTGGAGTTGCACCGAGGGAAGTTTGGTTGGATTAATCTGGAGATGGTGTACCCGTTTCTTAATGCGTTTGGGTTACTGGCGATCGCATCTACAGGTATCATGATGTGGTGGCAACGTCGGCCTCGTTAACTCCAGATTCCGGTAAACTGGGACTAGAGACTAGCCCTCAAGCCAACTCGCTAACCTAGAAAATATAATAAAAAAAATGCCAGGAGGCGGAATTGAACCGCCGACACGAGGATTTTCAGTCCTCTGCTCTACCGACTGAGCTATCCCGGCTTGTTTTGACTGACAATTATTTAATATAGCAAACCTAAATCAATTTTGCAAACAAAATTTTCTAAATTTGTTCATGGTGAGGAGATATTGAGGATGCTCCCAACAAAAAAACCAGCATCATTTTGCTGGTTCTTGACTCAAGTTCGTAGTCTGTCGTTTAAGTCTCTGTCGTTTAAGTCTCTGTCGTTTAAGTCTCTGTCGTTTAAGTCTCTGTCGTTTAAGTCAATGAGGAAATCGAAGCCATACCCTCTCCGGGGGTGTTGCTCGTAATATTTCTTCACAATTGAGTATTGTAACAGCAAATACGGACTTTTTTAAAAAAATTTGCTTATTTTTCCGAATTTTTCTGTAAATGTTGCTTGGCCTGAGAGGATCGTCCCCACAATACCTGTTCTCGTTTGTAAATGGCAATACCGGGTTTCGCGCCCTTGGGTTTATAGACAAATTTGGGCTTTGTATAGACTACCGGAACTTGGTCACTTTGTCGGCCTCGGCTAAAATAGGCGGCTAAATCTGCTGCATATTGAAGATCAGCGTCATCCGCCACTGCACCGGGTTCTAGGCGTAATAACACATGACTACCGGGAATTTCTTGGGTGTGAAACCAGAGATCGTACTCGTTGGCCATCCGAAAGGTGAGTTCGTCGTTTTGACGGTTGTTTCGGCCAATCCACACCTCAAACCCGGAGGGGGTGGGATAGCGATAAGGCTGAGATTCTGGATTATTTTTATCGCTGTCTCGGTGGGCTTCTAAATATCCCTGTTGAATTAACTCCTCTCGAATTTCGCTGAGGGTTTGTAAGTCGTCGGGGTTTTGATAGTCTTCGATTTGATGGAGACTGGCTTCGACTTGTTCCAGATAGTCTATTTCTCGTTGAACGTCCTCTAGGAGGGGTTGAACGGCACTTTTGGCGCGTTTTAGCTTTTGATGTTGCTTGTATAAGGCTTGGGCATTCTGAACGGCGTTTTTTTCGGGGTTGAGGGGGATTTTGATGGGGTTTCCGGTTTCAAAGTCGTTGAGGGTAATTTCTGCCATTCCGGGTTGCCATTGGTGTAGGTAGGCCATGAGGAGGTCGGCTTTGCTGCGGTAGTCTTCGGCCTCTCCGGACTGTTGGAGGCGATCGCGGAAAGTCTGGGCTTTTTGTCTGGCCTTCCCTAACAGATTACTCACTTTCTGGGTTAATTGATGGCGTAATTGCTGAAATGCCTGTTGATTTAACTGTTGTTGGTAGTAATCCCGTAATAAGTCTTGCACGTCCTCTACAGGCTGTACACAGTCCCAGGGTAACACTGTGTAACCTTTCTCTGTCCATCCAGGGGTAAAGTCCCCAGTTTGTAGAATTTCCAGCCATTTTTGCCAACCTGCAAATACGTTGCGCCAGTCGGCCTCGCTTAATGTTTCTGTATTCTGTTTAGGGTCGAGATTTGCCCCTTTAGCGAGGGATTGCACCACCGCCGGACTCACCCCTCGATAGATTTTACAGAGTTGGCGTTGCAGTTGGCCCGGAACTAGGCTGACTCGTTCTTGCCAGTCGGAGTAGGTTTCTTCGCGGGTGGGAATTTTGCCCATTAAGGGGGGTGGGGGTTCGTAGGGTTGTCCGGTTTGGACGGTCCGGACTGAAGATTGTTTGCTCCCCACTTGATAGGCTGGGGTGATAATTTGGTTTTGGGCATCGGTGAGGATGACATTGCTATATTTGCCCATAATTTCTACATAGAGATGCCAGAGGGGGTCTTCTCCAGGTCGTTGGGCAAATTGTAAATCTAAGACCCGTTCCCAGGGGTCTTGTTGCGCAATGGCAATTAGGGCCAGTCCATTTAACTGGTGTCGGAGTTGGTCACTAAAGGTAAAGGTGTCGGGAACTTTGGGGGGGGGATCAGCCATGCAAAGTCTCGCGGCTTGGGGATGCCACGAAATGGTCAACCAGTCGCGGCCTTGGAGTGTGCGTAGGGCGATCGCAAGGGTATAGCGATCGCGCTGAAAAATCTGCTCAGTCCGGGCTGGAATCCAGCGCGACCTTAAATCTTGGGCCACTGCCACCAACGTTGTCAAATCAACCGACTGCATAGGATATCCTCTCCGTCAACAATAATAGAGTCCGGAAAAATCTAGGAAAATCAAGAAATTTGTAGCGTATAAGATTGTAAAGCCAAATTTTTCTAGCTAACATTAAAACTGAAGCCTATTGACCTCCTCTCAAACGGTAGAGCCGTTCCTTCCTCATGGATATCCAGTTGCTTAACATCGGATTCGGCAATATTGTTTCCGCGAATCGCATTGTTGCCATTGTCAGTCCCGAATCTGCTCCTATAAAACGTATTATTACCGAAGCCCGCGATCGCGGGCAACTCGTGGATGCCACCTATGGCCGTCGCACTCGTGCTGTTATTATCACAGATTCCAGTCATGTCATCCTCTCAGCCATTCAACCTGAAACCGTTGCCCATCGCTTTGTGATCAACAAAGATGGGAGTCTCAAAGCAGAGTCCTAATTTCGGGTCTTCATCATCCTATTAGTCTTTTTGGCTCAACCCTTTTTGGCTCAACCCTTTTTGGCTCAACCCTTTTTGGCTCAACCCTATCTCCCTAGGGGATAGAGCAACCTGATCGGCAGAAAAAACACTAAAACCCCATTGCCGATCCCCCAACTTCATAGAAATCTTACCCTTGAAAGGCTACAATAGATATTCTTATGACCCGTTTCTTTGAGCCAATAGAAGCAGTCGGATGAATTCTTTAATGACCTTGACTCAGCAACTTGAACCAACCCCTTCTCTTAGTCCCCACACCCTCCGAACCACAGGTAAATTAGTGGTGTTAACCGGTCCGAGTGGAGTGGGAAAAGGAACATTAGTCAAAGCCCTTTTACACCGCCATCCCGACCTTTACCTATCCGTATCTGCCACCACAAGGCCCCCCCGTGAGGGAGAAAAACAAGGCCGAGATTATTATTTCGTAAGTCGAGGTCAATTTCAAGCCATGATTCAAGAGGGCGAGTTATTAGAATGGGCTGAATATGCCGGAAATTATTATGGCACACCTCGCCACGGCGTAAACGAGCAAATTGCCGACGGGAAAACCGTCCTCCTCGAAATAGAATTAGTCGGGGCAAGGCTCGTGAAAAAAACCTTTCCGGAAGCCTATTCCATCTTCATTTTACCGCCTTCGGTGGATGAATTAGAACGGCGATTGCGCGATCGCGGCACCGACAGCAACGAAGTCATCGAAAAACGACTGCACCGGGCTAAAACCGAACTCTCCGCCACCGAAGAATTTGATGCACAAGTAGTAAATGACGACTTAGAACAAGCCTTAGCTCAATTAGAACAAGAGATTTTTGGATAATGGATAATTAATTGGTTCTTGGTTCTCCCCCATCTTCCCCGACTCCCAACTCCCAACTCCCCAACGACCCAAAACAAGACAAACCCCTAAGAACCGATCTAAGATAAAAGTAACTTAAAAGTAGAAGGGAAAACATATTTATGACCTCTTATGCAGCCGCTTCTGCGCGTGCAGAAATGAGCGAACTTAGGCGGTTAAAAAGCCTCCTTCCCCCAGAACTGCAAAGCTGGGTGATGGTGGAATCCGCCACCGATGTTAACCCCCCTCTGATCCGATGTGAAGAACTCGGACGAGATGAAGTGGAAATTCAAATTGACCTCGCCAAATGGGATAACTTGGCCATCGACCAACGCAACCTCCTCTTTTGGCATGAAGTCGGACGCATCCAAAACGACACCATCCCCCGTGAAGGGTGGGAAATGGCCGCCTTGGCCATTGGTTTAGGGGGAGCAGTGGGAGAACTGTGGGTCCAAGATGGCCTACTATTACTCTTAGCCTTAGCCCTCTGCGGAGTCTCCGGGTTTCGACTCTGGCAGAAAAATAATGGGGATAAACGCCTAGCGGAAAGTCTCGAAGCAGACGAAAAAGCCATTGCCTTGGCCACCCGCTTCGGTTATACCCTCCCCAACGCTTATAAAAGTTTAGGGAGTGGCTTAAAAACCCTCATTGAACAAACCCCCAACCGCAAAAAACGGCGATTTTACGAAACTCGTCTCCAGGCCCTCCGTCGGAGTGCCTCCAAAGCGAAAGCAAAAATGGAAAATCAACAGGAAAATCGACCCGTAATTTAAAGGAAGCCACTCCTCAGACAAGGGGAGTCCACCTCTTGTCTGTTTATCTTTTCCTCTCCCAGTGGAAGCGGCCAATGACAGAAAACCCAAAATAGGGTATCAGAGTAGGATCAGATAGTGTGCATTTACTGTCTCTGATGGACTAGGCAAAAGTCAAGCAGGGGTATTGTCAATGGCAGTGGCAAAACAGCCTATCGTTTTGCATGATTTAATCAAGACAACAATAATGGAGTTAAAATCCAGTCACTCCATCACCCAAACAAACGGCACACCTGACATCGTGGGGAGCAATGACCAGTCAAACGCCAGATGAAAGATTTCCGATTGTCTTCACCGAAGGGACTCCGGTGATCCGTATTCCTCCTCGCTTGAGTGTCATTGAAGCTGTGGATTTTAAAACCACTTGTCAATCTCTGTTAGAGGATCATGAACCGATCCAAGAGATGATTTTAGACTTTAGTGGCACCATGTTCATGGATAGTAGTGGCGTAGGGGCTTTAGTGAGTACCCATAAAGCGGTGGTCAGTCAGGGAGGGACATTAATCTTACACCAAGTTTCACCCCCCGTGATGGCGGTGTTATCCATGACCTCTCTCGACAAAGTGTTAAACATTACCCCGGCCTCCCTTCCCGAAAATTCTAACCAACCACAACCCCCCCAACGTCCCCCTGAAACTCATCCCTCGGTGCGGTCTCCCATTAAACGGTTGATTGATATTGTGGGGAGTTTAGTGGGGTTGGCCATTACCGGGATAATTTTGATTCCTGTGGCCATTGCCATTAAACGAGATAGTCCGGGGCCCATTTTCTTTGGCCAAACCCGGTGTGGGTGGTTGGGCCGCCATTTTAAAATGTGGAAATTCCGGTCAATGCGGCCCGATGCTGAAAGACTGAAACATCAGGTGCAAAACCAAGCCTCTGGGTCATTTTTTAAAAATACCAATGACTTCCGGGTGACTCGTGTGGGCAAATTTCTCCGCCGAACCAGTTTAGATGAACTTCCCCAGTTTTGGAACGTCTTAAAAGGAGAGATGAGCTTAGTGGGGACTCGTCCCCCTACTCCTGATGAAGTGGCCACCTATCAAATCCCGGAATGGCAGCGTTTGGACGTGAAACCGGGGATGACGGGAGAATGGCAAGTCAGTGGGCGATCGCAAGTTCGCAATTTTGAAGATGTCATTCGCTTAGATTTACGCTATCAACGTAACTGGAGTTTGATGTATGACCTAAAATTAATAGCTAAAACCGTTTGGATTTTATTTCAAAAAAACAGTGGTGCATATTAGTTTAGACAATTATCCATCGAGTAGTCGGGTGAAAAAACATGAATCCCCAATCCAACAAATTCACCTCCGCCTCACGACGGACTTAGAAGCCTTGGCGGAAGTTTTACAGCAATTTGAAAAACTGGCCGCTTCCACCCTACCCACGAAAATTTACTGGGAATGCCAAATGGCCTTGGCCGAAGCCTTCACCAACGCCGTCCGTCATGCCCATGCCGACTTACCCCCCCAAACCCCTATCGAGTTAGAAATGAAACTGTTTCCCACTACCCTAGAAATTCGCATCTGGGACCGTGGGCAATTTTTCGATCTCGATGCCAAACTCGCAGAAGTCCTCCAAACTCCAGAAAATCCCCTACAAGTGGGGGGGCGTGGGTTACGCTGGATTCATGCCCTGATGGATGACTTCACCTACACCCGAGACACTCAAGATCGAAATTGTCTTTTTTTGCGTAAGCATTTCCTCTCCAACTCCCCGTAAACTGTGGGGAAAGTCACCCCACCTCTTAGAAAACGCTAAGATTAACCCTCACCCAACCCTTATTATTTCTCCAGTCCCTTGAATTATGCTCAAAAAAGCCCTTCTCTGTCTTCTCCTCCCCACCTCCCTTAATCTCTCCTGTTCCCTCTTATTCGCGCCTCCAGCCCAAGCAGAGGTTGAATTAGATGTGGGGGTTGTCCAGCGTTTCGGGGATGAAACCAGCGACACCCTTACCCTGACTCCCCCCTCCGGCCAACGTCTAACCGTGACATTTACCGGGGGGGATGGTGAACCCGAAACCCTCACCACCTCCAGTCTCACCTTAGAAATTAACCAAAAACCCCACAATGAACCCCTCCTCCAAGAATGGGTGGTTCTCAGTGATCATGCTACCTTTGAAACGGCAGAAGATAGCGCGAAACGCTGGGAAGAACGAGGGATCGAAACCGAAGTCACCCAACCGGGCCGTTGGCAAGTGTGGGCCAAACGGGATGTTTATGCCACCCCTACCTTGAGACGAAAATTGGTCGAAACCTTAGAAAGCGAGGGAGAAACCGGGGTTTATCTCCAAAGTGAGGTATTAGAGTCCAGTCCCATTGTTTCTTTTGTAATTGGCAATTATCGCTATAATCGCACCGAACTGGAAATCACCAGTCCTAATGACCGCATCTATGTGACAGACGGGGAAGATCGCTTATTATTTGGGGGGAGTTTACGCATTCAACCCAACGCCTATGGGAATTATACCCTAGTGAATGATGTGTCGTTAGAGACCTATTTACGGGGGGTTGTGCCGCACGAAATTGGCCCCAACGCGCCTTATAATTCTGTAGAAGCGCAAACGATTATTGCTCGCACCTATGCGTTACGCAATGTGAGACGGTTTGAGGCCGATGAATATCAACTCTGTGCAACGGTTCATTGTCAGGTGTATAAAGGGTTAACGGGGACGGTGGAGAATGCAGACCGTGCTATTGAGGCCACATCGGGGTTAGTGTTGACCTATGAGAATGAGTTGGTTGATGCGCTGTATTCTGCCCATAATGGGGGAGTGACGGCCTTTTTTGAGGATATCTGGAATGGAGAACCGCGGCCTTATTTACAGGCTAAAGTGGATGGTATTAACCCGAAGTGGGATATTGAGGAGAACCCGTTGGATGATGAGGCCAATTTCCGCCGTTTTATCGAGTTACAGGAGGGGTTTAATGGGTCTGATAGCGTGGTGTTTCGTTGGGATAGGCAAAGTAGTGTCAGCGAGTTAACGGAGGATTTAAACCGCTATTTAGACCGCATTCAGCACCCGTTACATCCGGTGGGAGAGCTTGTTAATTTAGCGGTTACAGAACGGTCTTCTTCGGGGCGTATTCGTTGGTTTACGGTGGAAACGGATAAGGGGATTATTGAGTTAGAAAAAACGGAAGCTCGCAGTGCGTTTGGGCCGCCTCGGAGTACGCTGTTTTATATTGATCCTGTTTTGGATAGTGCGGGGGAGGTTACGGCCTATCGTTTTGTTGGGGGAGGGTTTGGCCATGGGGTTGGGTTGAGTCAGTATAGTTCTTATACCCTGGCGAAGCAGGGATGGCGGTATGATCGCATTTTAGAGTTTTATTATCCTGGTGCAACGGTTGAACCGCTTACGGAGGAGACGATTTATTATTCAGAGGATAATTGATAAGGGGAGAAACCGGGTTTCTATTTTAATTGTTTGGTGTTTGAGGTAACACATATAAAGAAACCCGGTTTCTGGTAATCTACCAACAACAAAGAACAAATAAGCTAAAACATTTTTAAACTGGGTTTCTTCAAGTGAGCCAAAAATACTCTAATTTCTTGTTCCCTGTTCCGGAGTTCCCTGTTCCCTGTTCTCTACTATCACATACCAATTTAAATGCACAACAGCTTAACACAATCAACTTTCTTTAATAAAAGACAACGGATCATTCATATTTTCTGCAAACCCTAAAACCCCTTGATCTCGGTGTTCATAGATGAGTTCTCCGTGTTTATCAAACCAAAATGTTCCTCCCCGTTGGGTTAAATAGGCCGCATTGGGGACGTAGGTTTTCCAGTTGCTGAGAACTTCTGTCATGTTGCGGAGTCGGAGGGTGGCCAGTTCAAAGGGTCGCTGAAAGCCTTCTCCTCCGGCGAATTTGAAGAATGATCCTTTAAACTGGGGGAGGGGTGTCCCTTTGATGACTTCTTCATTATCGATCAATTGGGGGGCTGTGCGATCGCCGGAATACCCCCGTAAGACTTCTCCTAATGTTCCTGGACTGCCCATTCCAGCACACATTAACATTAAATTAACCCAAGCCTGTTGTCCAGAGGATAAGCCGGGGAGTTGCATAGATAACCCGGAATATAGTCCTAATTTTTGGTGTAATTCTCCATTGGGGGTGACGAATAATTCCTCTGGGGGAAACCCGGTATAGTCGCAAAATTTCTGGCCGGAGGCTAAATGGCCGATTCCGACGGCACGAATGGCGATATTCTGGAATTCTGGGCGATTTCGTTCCCGTTGAATCCACCAGGCATATTCTAAACTATCAAAGTCCCCTAGTTGGGTTAACATCACGACTAATTTTTGAGCAGTGGGGGGAATATCTTGGAAAAGGGGTTGATAGTTTCCGTTTTTGCTCACTCGTGGGAGTTCGGTGTGATACAAGATAGAGTAAGGATTCATGGCAGTATGCAGTAATCAGTTGTCGTCAGTCGTTATGGGGTATCGGTTTCATGGCCGAGGAAGGAATGGGCTAAAATGGCGGCTTGGGTGCGATCGCGCACATTCAAGCGGGTTAAAATATTGGTAACGTGGTTTTTGACGGTTTTTTCCGCGATATACAGGGTTTGTGCAATTTCTTTATTATTTGCTCCTTTCGCTATCAGTGCAAGGATTTCTTGTTCTCGACGGGTTAAGGTTTCCCATCCGGGGGGAGGGGTGGGTTTTGTGGCCACCGAAGTTTGCATTAATTTACGGGCTATTCCAGGAGCGAGTTGGGTGTATCCTTTAGATACGGCTTGAATGGCGGCGATGAGGTCATCGGGTGGGGTATCCTTGAGTAAATACCCGACTGCACCATTTTGTATGGCTTGGGTGACGTACTCATCATCGTCAAAGGTGGTTAAGACGAGGACTTTGATGGTGGGGTATTGTTGGGAAATGATCTCAGTGGCGGCTACTCCGTCCATAATAGGCATCCGAATATCCATTAGAATAACATCGGGATGCAGTAGGGGGATTTGCGCGATCGCAGTTTCTCCATTCTCTGCTTCTCCCACAATATTAAAGGATGATTCGGTCTTCAGTAACGCTTTCAACCCCCGTCTCACAATATCTTGATCGTCTGCTAAGAGAAGTTTGATCATTGTTTTTATTGGTTATTGGTTATTGGTTATTTATTGGTTATTGGTTGAACGATTTTAAGCTATTAGCCTTAATTCTCCAACCCAGTGCATTTAATTGTTAATTGCTAATTATTAATTGCTAATTATTAATTGCTAATTGAAAAACAGCAATCACTTTACACCCGTGTTGGGGAGCAGTTTCTATTGTAAAATATCCCCCTAATGCGTGGACTCTTTCTCGCATTCCTTGTAACCCAAACCCCGTTGTATTTTGGTTGGGGTTAAACCCTTGACCATTATCTTCAATAATAACCTGTAAATCTGGGTTAGTTATTACTGTAATTTTAACCTCAGTAGCTCTAGCATATTTACAGATATTTGTCAATGATTCTTGAATAATTCGATAGGCCGAAGTTTTGACAGGTTGTGGGAGAGAAGTGGTAATTTGAAGGGTTTGTTGGGGGACAATATTTGTGGAGCGTTGGAAGTTATCAATTAAACTAAAAATAGCCTCCTCTAAAGTTTTCTTTTCTAGGGGATCAGACTTTAATGCTGATACCGAATGACGCACATCTTGGAGAGATTTTCCGGCTAATTCTTTAGCGTCTTGGAGTAATTTATGGGCTTCTTGGGGATTAGTTTCTAGTAACCTTAATGCTGCCTCTAAATGGAGGTTGAAAGCGGTGAGTGAATGACCGAGGGAATCGTGAATTTCTCTCGCAATGCGGTTGCGTTCTTGTAGGGTGGCGATATCTTCAATTTTTAGGGCATATTGACGTAATTTTTGGTGAGCGATCATTAACTTCTCTCGACTTTTTCGTTCGGCTAAAATAGCAGTTACTAATAATTGTAATCCCACCAAAACTAAGCCTAGTAAGAGTGCAGAAATTAGGGTTAAAATTAATAATCTTTCTATGTCTAAAACATTACCTCTTGGTGGCATTGGTCGCAATGGTCTATATTGAATTCGCTGAACTTGAGTGGTCAGAAATGCTAAATAAGCTAATCCTGTGATGGTGGTTTTCGCGTGACCTTGAAAAATAAAACAGTTGCGAATAACAATGACAATGTATAATAAGGCAGCTAGACGAACAAAACCTGTTCCTGTTAGCATAAAAACGAGGAAAAATTCTAGGGCAGTATAGGCAATTTTTTCGGTGATTCTCTTTTGGGGTAATAGCAGTCCCATAACCCCAAAAAGAATTAAACATCCTAAACTCAGATAGGGAAATTTAGCCAAAGGGAAACGGGGAAGATGAAACCAGTAAAAGCGCAGAGTTTCTGCAATGGCAATAAGACCGAGTAAACTCCACTCTAGATACAGTAAGAATTTGAGAGGATGAGATGAAAAACGAAGGTAATTCATTGCGTTATTTGTTTTGGGTTTTTCTCTCTGATTATTACCTATTTATCACCCATAACCCATCACCCATGACCAATTACCCATTACCCATCCCCTAAATTATGGGTGAACCGGGACACTCTCCCTGTATTCCCGTCTAATTCTATCCAATCTCCATCTTGTAACCATTGTTTTAAACCTGTTAAAGAAGTCACCATGGGGAGGCCATAGGAACGGGCAAAAATGGCTAATAGACAAAGGGGATCACCTTGTTCTATTAATAATCCTCCCATGAGGGGGAAATACATCACCCAACTGGGGTGGGGATGGGGGGTGACGAGGATGGGTTTGTGGGTGGGAGTCTCTGGGAAGGGATGAGGGTTCGCCATATAGCGTACCGCAGATCGGACTCGTCCTGCTGCACAGGTAATACCTTGGCGGATGTCGGTGGTGGGGAGGTCTGGGGTAAACTCAAAAGGGGTGGGACGGGAGGGGAGGAGATGAGTGAGGAGACGATGGCCTGATCTTGAGGTTTCGTGTGGGGTCTCGCTGAGGTGTTCGTTTTTGCGTAAGGAGACTAAACTTTTACTATCCTGACAGGTGGCCGTCCCTTCGATTTGGTGAAGAATTTCCTCGATTTCTAAGTAAAAGATGTCTTCGGGGGTTTTGAGTTGGTCTAGGACAAAGAAGCGTTGACCGAATTCGAGAAAGAGTTGACGGAGTTTGCGACTGATGCGAGTTTGGGCATGGTAGAGGGTGACGCGATCGCGCGATCGCTTCTGGGTCCATCCCACCACCCGATGTAACACCCAACGACGCAAGGGTTTGGCCCGGAGGGAACGACGGACGGGTAAAAGGTCGAGGTTTTGGGGGTCAGGAGGAGGAGGAGAGGGGACTTGGGTCCAATGGGCCACCCAACGCAAGAGGGGAAGGGGATCATCTTGCAAGGATGGAGTTTCCAGGGGGAGAGGAAAAACCCCTAAATTCCCCCACTGCTGGAGAAATTTGTCATAGGTGGATTGCAGGTCAGGATGTTCCGCAATTTGCTCTAGAATCGTCTCTAAGGGGTCTTGACGGCAACTTTCGACCACGGCCTCATAACGGGCCAGTTGGGCGGCAAATTGGCGGAGTTGGGTGAGGAGGGAGAGTCGGGGGGAGGTGTGACTGAGGAGGAGGGGAGGGAGTGTTCCTTCGCTGTCCTCACACCAACGCTGACAGAGGACTTTGAGGGTGTGATAGCCTAGGGATGCGAGGAGGGTATTCAGGGGGGCTAATGGGCTATACTGGGCGAGTTTAGCCTCAATCTCTCGATAGCGATCGCTCAAATCCCCCAAGGACAGGCTAGGATAGTCTGCGGGATTAATCGTTTTGAGGGTTTTGTGGAACGATTTGATCTGGCCAGGCAACTTGAACCCTTGCCAGAGGAGACGGAGAAGGAATTCCGTTAACAGTAAAGGAATAGTAAAATGGCGTTTACTGGCGGGAAGGGACAGGTCAGGAGGGGGGAAGTCTTCGCCAAAAATCACAGGTTGCAACCATGAACGATGACGGAGAAAGACCGGATTTTGTTGTAAGCTGGCGTAAATTTCGCTGAGGTTGTGGTACAGTTTCCCGTTGAGAAAGCCCATGAGTTTATAGGGTTTACTGGGGGGGAGAGAAAGACCCAGTTTTTGATTAAGGGATTGTACCATCTGCGGATAACTGCGACGGAGAGAGGAGACAGTGAGAGGGGTGGTTTGTTGGGGGTAATGGGGGGCAAAATAGCGATTATCCCACAGGGTTTCCCTCCCGGTGTGTTGAGGAGGGGGGGACTGGTTGCTGATGGGTTGGGCTTGGAGGATGTAAACTTGGTTATTATGGATAGCCCAGTGGATTTCTTGGGGACTGGCTAGGGTTTGCCCCACTCGTTTAATTAAACTCGCTAGGGTCGTAATTTGCGTGTCGTCTAAAGCAGCTTTGGCCGCAACCTCTGGGGGGACGGGTTGGACTTGAATTCCGGCTTTTTGTTGGGGGGGGACGCGGTAAACACTGCGTTTATAGGCGAGATGCCGTTGCAACATTTTACCGCTATGGTGCAAATAATAACTATCTGCGTCCGAGTTGCCGACTTCGGCCTTGCCTAAGCCATAGACGGCAGTAATAATGAAGATATTGCGGCGGCCTGTCCCTAGGTCGGCCCCGTAGGCCATCCCGGAGACGGAGGGGTTTAGCATTTGTTGGATAACGATGGCCGGAGGGTGGGGGAGGGGATAGTTGCGATACTGTTGACGAAAGCGTAACACTTGGGGACTGTATAGCGATCGCCATACTGCGGTTATTTTAGCTTCTAAGTCTTCCGGGGGAACTGCGAAAAAGGTGTCTAAATGCGGCGACTGTGCTTCCGTTTCAGAGAAAATAGGGGCCGGACGAACGGTGAATAGTCCTCCGTAGGGGAATAAGTCGGCTAAGACCTGTAAAATTTGCAGTTGGATGGTTTCACTGGGAGTAACAGAGGCTAATATTCCTTGGACTTCCTCAATATCTATATTCTCGGCTCGCCAGAGTCGTTCAAAGCGGTCTAGTTGCTGTTGGGTGAGACTCGCTTTAAATGCAGTGGGGGTGAGGATAAACCCTGGGGGAGTGAGAAAATTGGCTTGATGGAGTCGCGCGATCGCACTTCCTATCTCTCCCATTTTATCAGGGTTCGGCGTATCTCGGAAGTAGGCGATATGTTGCATGATCACAGTTCAAGGGAGAAAGTATTGGGTAATGGATAACGGATAATGGATAACTCGTAGGGTGCGTTAACGAAGTGTAACGCACCATTAGTTTGCTTATAATGGATTGATTAATGAAGCATTTATTATTATCGGTTCGTAGTACGCCCTAAACGAGCATCTTTAACCCCCAACAGGATAACAGCATAACAGCTAAGTTGAAAATTCTATCATAAATCTCCCAACCCCTTTTTAACAGGTTTCAGCTATTAGCCTTGAATGTCAACCCCAGGCGTATGCCTGATCATAAATCTCCCAACCCCTTTTTAACAGGTTTCAGCTATTAGCCTTGAATGTCAACCCCAGGCGTATGCCGCAACCCACAAACAACCAACAACAAATAACCAACAAAAAACAACCCGACCCATAGCTAATTATCCATTAGCCATTATCAATTATCAATTGTTTTAAGTCCTGACTTAATCGACTCCACCAACTCCTCAGCATTCCAAGGTTTAGGGATATAACGATGCAACTTCGCCTCCGTTTTTGCCCGTTCTATCGCATCCTCATTCGCTTGTCCCGTCAATAAAATCTTCACCACATGGGGAAACTTTTGATGCACTTGAATTAAAAACTCATCCCCCTTGATTCCCGGCATTAACCAATCTGATACAATCACAATTAACTCAGTCTCTTCCTCCTCATATTCCTCAATAATTTCTAACGCTTCATCTGCACTTTCCGTCGTCTCATAAAAATACTCATCCTGAAACGCTTTTTTAAGTTGAATCTTCAAACTATCCAAAACCACCGATTCATCATCCACACACAAAATAACAGGTTTACCCATGACAACCTCCTTGAGATAAGCAACTAGGAATTTTTATTATAAACTCTGTCCCTTCCTGGGGAACAGAATTACAGCAGATTTGACCCCCATGTTGTTTGACAATAATTTGATGACTAATAGACAACCCTAACCCCGTCCCTTTCCCCACAGGTTTCGTCGTAAAAAAGGGATCAAAAATATGTTTTTGGGTTTCTTCATCCATTCCCATCCCATTATCACAAATTTTAATTAAAATATCAGGATTTGGCGATGCTTCTTGGGGGATAATCTCAGTTTTAATTGTAATTCTCGGCTCATTATTTTTTTGACATTTGAGCGCATCTATGCTATTACGAAGTATATTCATAAACACTTGGTTGAGTTGACGAGGATAACATTCAATTTGGGGAAGATTTCCATATTGTTTAATAATTTCAATATTATAACTCTTACCTTTTAGTTGCTTCTGAATAATGTTTAAGGTACTCTCAATTCCTTCATGAACATCCACTAATTTTAAATCCGATTGATCTAACCGAGAAAAATTATTTAAAGATAAAACAATATCATTAATTCTGCTTGCTCCGACTTCCATAGATTCGAGAATCTTAGAAGAATCTTTTACAATAAAATCAAAATCAATTTCTGCTAAAAAATATTCAACTTCTGACGGAAGTTTAGACTGGTGAGATTCACAAATTTTTCCTAACTTGACTAAATCTTGTATATAGTCGCGGGTATGCTGAATATTACCCAAAATAAAATTCACTGGATTATTAATTTCATGGGCAATTCCAGAAATTAAATACCCTAAACTAGACATTTTTTCAGTTTGAATAAGTTGTAATTGAGTTTGAATTAATTTTCTTTCTTTTTCTTGTAAATCTTCAATTAATTCTGCTTGCTTTGTACTCAACTCCTCTAACTCCTGATTCATAGTCACGAGTTTCTCGGTTTTCATTTCCAATTGTCGATCTTGCCAATAGCTATTTAATGCTTCTTGAATTGTTAAAAGCAAATCTTGGGTTTCCCAAGGTTTAGAAATATAGCGATAGAGTCTCACTTTTTTAATGGCACTTTCAACAATTTCTAAATTTGCTTTCCCAGTTAACATAATTTTCAGAGTTTTGGGAAACCGTTGATGAATTTCTGCCAGAATTTCATCCCCCTGCATTCCCTCTAAATAGTAGTCACAAATGACCAAAGGCAATTCTTCATGATCTTCTTGTAATTCTTCACATACCTCAATCGCTTCAGGGCCATTATCAACGGTTTCAATTAAGTAATCTTGACCCAAGTGTTTTTTAAACTGAATCTTGAGACTTTCTAAAATTGTAGCTTCATCATCTACGCAAAGAATAACAGGTTTAGACATACATTAATACCTCATGATCAGTGAATCGGTAAACTAATCTGAAAAGTCGTTTCACCAGGAATAGAATGTACAGTGATTTCCCCCTCATGTTTCGTAATAATTTTTTTGACAATATCCAATCCTAACCCACTTCCTTCCCCAGTGGGTTTTGTCGTAAAGAAGGGGTCAAAGATTTTTTCTTGAATTTCGGGAGGAATTCCTTTTCCCGTATCGGTAATAGTAACCGTAACAGTGTCGTTATCTTGGGTGGCCGTAAGGGTTAATGTCCCTTGATTATCCATTGCTTGCAGTGCGTTGTAAATTAAGTTTGTCCAAACTTGATTTAATTCATCAGGATAACACCAAATTTCGGGTAATTCATCATATTGCTTTTGCACCGTAACCCCCCGTTTTAAGATGTTATGATAGAGAGTTAAAATCGTCTCAATGCCTTCTAAAATATTGGCTTTGACTTTTTCCCCAGAATGGTCTTGTCGAGCATAAGTGCGCAGGGCAAAAACCACTTTCGCTGCCCGTTCTGTGGCCGTGAGAATGGTTTGGGTACTCCGTTGTAAACTGGAAAACTCATAGACTTGATTGAGCAGTTTTTCTTGATGACTGCTATTGAGTAAAGGGAGGAGAGAGTCGAGATTTTCGTATAAACCAATATCCACTAAAGTATCCGCAATACTATCCGCATTATCTAAGTTTTCTGCTTCGAGTTCCTTGGTTAGCTTACGGCGAATTTTGCGCTTTTCTTTACTGGTTAGCTGTGGTTTCTCTTGATAAGTTTGTTGGATTAGATGCCAAAATTGTTGTTGCTGTTCTGGGGAGAGTCCTTGTAAAAAGGTAGGAAGTTGCAAAAAGTGATAATTAAGAAATTCAGAAATATGTTCCACCGAGGCGCGTATTGCCCCTAATGGTGTATTAATTTCGTGGGCAACTCCAGCCACTAATTGTCCCAAGGCCGCCATTTTTTCAGCGTGGACTAATTCCTGTTGCGCCATTTTTAAGTTATTGAGGGCTTCTTGTAAGTCTTGTTTTTGGGTAGCGAGAGTTGTGTTGGCGTTTTGCAGTTGTTGGAATTGATCAGACAATTGTTCGGCCATGAGTTGAAAGTTGTCGGTTAGGGTGTTAATTTCTTGGGCAGAACTAGGGGAGAAGGTAATCTTCACGTCATCCTCACCCAAACGGTCTGGTAAATTCGTGGTAAGCTGGGCAAGACGGGTCAAAGGCCCGATTAAACGGCGACTAATTGTCCCAGACAGTAACAAAGCGAACAGCGAGATGCCCAACATGAGGGCAAGATTAACTAAGTAGCGACCTTGTAGGGTGAAAATATAGGGTTGGGCAGGAAGAAAAGCAGAGAGTTGCCAAGGTGTTCCTGAGATATTTTGGTCTTGGACATAATAAGATTGAGTCCAACGGGCCATGGTGGGTAAATTGCCACTCGGTTGCCAGAGTTGAATATTCTCTTGCTGGGGTAATGTTTGAATTTCCCCAGACTGAACATCAATTAACTGTTGGGATGGGATGTTACTGGCCAGAGGTTTCCCTTGGTTATTCTGTAGGATAATTTGTAGGCCCTCTACGTTGTTTCCCTGTTGTAAATGCTGTTGTAAGCTGTTTGGGGTCACTTGGGCCACGAGACAAGCAGAGGGAGAGGTATCGAGGGGGATACGCAGTTGGGGGGTTTCTGTGTCGGGGAGAGTGGAACAAGCCTGGTTGAGACGGGCCACGCTTTCAATGTCGGTAAAGTAGGGCGTATTATCCCTAGGGGAGGTTAATTGGAGGCTGTCTTGTCGAGTGGTGTACCATTCTGCCATTAACGCTGCAATGCCTTGGGTATTGGCGGTAAAAATGGCGTTGGCCTTCGCATTGAGACGGTCAAAGGCATAACGACTATCCCAGGTCATGACAAATAATAGGGGAAAGAAAACGAAGGCGACAAAGAGATGGAGAATAATTTGTTGGAGAGAAAAGCGGGTTTTCAGGGAACGTCCGGTCAATCGCTGATACAATTCCGGCAGATAGGTGAGTAAGAGAACGGCAATGAGAACGTTGAGTAAGCCGTTAATGGGTTGTTTAAAGAGAATGAGTAGGGCAGAATTAACCGGAAGCTGCATGACTTGGCGATAAAATAGCCACGCTAAGGGCATTCCGATGATCAGCCAGTATAGGCCATCGAGAACGAGGAGACTGCGCTGGGTTTTCTTCCATAACCAGCCTGTGATGAGGGCTTCTGCGATAAAACTAATGAAGGCGTAGGGATGTCCCCAGAGGGAGAGAGTTTGTAAACTGATAATTACGGTTGCGATCGCGCCCCATGTCACCCCATAGAACCAAATAATTAACCAAACCGCAATACTGCCGAATAGCAGATCAACCCCAAAAAATAGGGGAAAATGCCAATAATTGCCAGCATAACCCAGTAAAATGAGGCTAACTAAACCCAGCCATCCTTGGGGGGATAACTGGAAACGAGAAAACGCAAATGGAGACGAAGAACTCATACTACAAGATGACCTGAACGTGAGAATCTATAAGGATGCACCGTTTAACACCTGAATCCGTCACATACGACTGTAGCGAAAATCGAGAAATTCCGTAGAAGTTCAGAATCCACCCGTAAGGGCTTTAGCCCTTCTTAAAGCCCTAAAGAGCTTACTACGAACGAGAAAGGGGCAAATCTATCGCTTGTCTGACCCTCCCCCACCCCCAGTAAGCTAGAATGGGGAATCAAAAAGATACCCCATATAAGAACCGATGCCCAGAACCCAGAAAAACGATAACTTTATTGATAAAAGTTTCACCGTCATGGCAGACATTATCCTCAAAATGCTGCCCACCAATAAAGCCTCCAAAGAAGCCTTCGCCTACTATCGGGATGGAATGTCGGCGCAGTCAGAGGGAGAATATGCAGAAGCCCTCGAAAACTACGAAGAAGCCTTAAAACTTGAAGAAGATGCCAACGATCGCAGTTATATCTTGTATAACATGGGGCTAATCTACGCCAGTAATGGGGAACACAACAAAGCCATCTCCCGTTACCAAGAAGCCCTGGATCTCAACCCCAAAATGCCCCAAGCCTTAAATAACGTCGCCGTCATCTATCATTATCAAGGGGAAAAAGCCAAAGAAGTCGGTGACAGTGACGAAGCCGAAGCCCTCTTTGACAAAGCCGCCGAATACTGGAAACAAGCCATCCGCATCGCCCCCAACAACTACATCGAAGCCCAAAACTGGCTCAAAACCACCGGACGCTCTGAATTAGATGTATTCTTTTAATTTGGTTCTTTGTTCTTTGTTCTTTCTCTTCTACCTTCAGACGCTATCAACTGCAAACGCTGATTACTGATTACTCTCGGTGAAACTAAAAAACGCTGAAAGTTGGCTAAAAGCCTTACTGTGATGAGTTTCTGACTTTCTTTTTAGGTTAACTTTACCCTTTCTCCAACATCTGCCCTCTGCCCTCTGCCTCCTGCCTTCGGATGCTGATTACTGATTACTGATTACTGATTACTGAAATGATTGACCGCGAACAAGTCCACAAAGTCGCCCATCTCGCCCGCTTAGACCTCACCGCCGATGAAGAAGCGGCCTTTACAAAACAATTGAGCAGCATTTTAGAATATTTCGAGCAATTGAGTGAATTGGACACCGAAAACGTCCCCCCCACCACTCGCGCCATTGAATTAAGCAATGTTGCCCGTCCTGACCAACTGCAACCCACCGTTTCCCATGATGAACTCCTGAAAGAAGCCCCCGCCCAAGAAGACGACTTCTTCCGTGTTCCGCAGATTTTAAACGATTAAGATGTAGTTAGATCGGAGAAACATGAAATATAACCAACTGGGTGATAGTAACCTACAAGTCTCCGAAATTTGCTTGGGGACCATGACCTTCGGCCAACAAAACACCCTAGAGGAGGCCAAAGAACAATTAGACTATGCCACCTCCCAAGGGGTGAATTTCATTGACACGGCGGAAATGTACCCCGTCCCCGGTAAGGCGGAAACTCAAGGGAAAACCGAAGCCTATATTGGGGAATGGTTAGTCAACCAGCAACGAGATAAGTTGATTATTGCCACAAAAGTGGCCGGGCCGACTTCTCGAATGTCGTGGATACGGGGGGCTAATAACCGTCTTGACCGTCGAAATATTGAACAGGCCATTGATGATAGTCTCCAGCGTCTGAAAACCGATTATGTGGATTTATACCAGATTCACTGGCCCGACCGTTATGTTCCCCTCTTTGGGCAACCGCCCTACGACCCCAAAAATGAACGAGAAACCATCCCTATCGCGGAACAGTTAGAAGTGTTCGGGGACTTAGTGAAAGCGGGGAAAATTCGCTATTTAGGGCTGAGTAATGAGACTTCTTGGGGAGTTTGCGAGTTTTGTCATTGGGCAGATCAATTAAATTTACCCAAGGTGGTGTCTATTCAGAATGCCTATAGTTTAGTGAATCGGATCTTTGAGATTGATTTGGCGGAGGCCAGTTATCGGCATAAGGTGGGATTATTGCCCTATAGTCCCTTGGCTTTTGGCTTTTTGACGGGGAAATATCTACATTCTATTCCGGAAAATTCCCGTGTGGCGTTATTTGAAGGGTTTGGCCAACGGTACAATAAACCGAACCAACGGGAGGCGATAGAACGTTATGTGCAGATTGCTCAAAAGTATAATATCACTCCGGCTCAGTTAGCGTTGGCGTTTGTGCGATCGCGTTGGTTTGTGGATAGTACCATCATTGGGGCTACGACGATGGAACAACTCAAGGAAAATTTGAGGAGTACCGAGATTACCCTGTCTCCTGAGATCTTACAGGAAATTGACGCGGTTCACGCCCGTTATCCGAATCCTACTCCTTAGAGTCAGGGATTGATC
Source organism: Spirulina sp. CS-785/01 (assembly GCF_028330525.1). Classification (GTDB taxonomy): domain Bacteria; phylum Cyanobacteriota; class Cyanobacteriia; order Cyanobacteriales; family Spirulinaceae; genus JAQMSD01. The sequence goes on along the minus strand of NZ_JAQMSD010000101.1, from coordinate 18,848 downwards.
TTTCTATATAAGCTGGGCGCAAACATTCATTGCGCCCCTACTTCCATAAAAGGGTAAAATCCTCAAAAGGACTGATGACGAAGGCTTAACGATTAATCGTTTCACACAATTCTACAATTTTAGTTTGTAACGCATCTACAGGGGATGCGCCTCGTTTTAAACTGACTTCTAATTCTAATAATATAGGTAAACATTTCTCTAGTTTTTTTGCGGTGATCTGATTTAATTCTTTTCGGATAAAATAAAGCCGTTTAGGGTTGCCGATATCTGCCGCAGAGGCGATGGTTTTATGGTCTTTTTCGCCTTTTTCTAACATTAATTTGACGATTAACCACATTCGGAATTGTCCAACTAATGTTGCTACAATTCGTAAGGCTGGCTCGTTTTTATTGATTAAATCAGCGACTAATCCCAAGGCGTGAGAACTTTTCCCATCTCGAAGGGCGGCGGCTAATTGTAAGCTGTTTTGGGTGTTGGCTACGACTAAACGGGCTATGATTTTATCATCTAAGGGTTTTCCTTGATTATTGTATAATTGCAGTTTGTCTAATTCAGTCCACAGTTGGCGGGTATTGTTGCCAATGGAGTCTGCTAACAAGTCGGTGGCTTTTGGGGTTAGTTTGACTCCTTTTTCTTGGGCGACTTGTTTGACATTTTTTAAAATTTCTTCGGTTTTCCAGGGGGGAATTAGGGAAAATTCACGGATGGAGGCGTGTTTTTGTAGGAATTTGGTGGCTTTGCTGCGGCCATCGGGTTTTTTGCGACTGGTGAGGAGGAGGTGAGAGGTTTCGGGGAGGTTGGGGAGGGTGCGTTTTAACTCTTTGAGGAGGGACTCGGAACAGTTTTGGGTTAAAATGGTGTCGGCCAACCAGACGAAACGGCCTCCCATGCCGAAAGGGGGTGTCATGGCTTGGTTGAGGCCCTCTAGGGTGGGTTCTATACTACTGCTCTCGAATCGGTCATAATTAAATTGAGTCCAGTTGGGATCAAGGACTTCGGCTTCTAATTGCGCGATCGCTTGCTCCATTTTAAAATCGTCTTCACCCCAAAACACATAAACTGGCATAGATCACTAAGAAAATTTGCGTTTCTATTTCTGAGCGTACCAGACCACTCTACAATCAAGATAAATGATGGAGGTATATTGATTTGGACGAAACCTATCAAGACTATCTGAACCGGGTGGCTAAGTTAACTCGGTCTGCTAGTTATCACACTCAATTACACAATTTACAACCCTCTCCCAAGTTTAAGGAAGGGAAAGCGGTGGCCTTTCCAGGATACACGGTGAACTCTCCGACTTGGGCTCAAGATGATTATCCGGCGAATCAGGCGTTTTATCAACATCTCCAGACCCTACAAGAACAACTTTTAGGGGAAATTAACACCGAGATGATCATTCCTGTGCCGCCGGAGAGTTTCCATCTTACCATTGCTGATCTGATCTGGGAGGAGACCTATCGGGATGCGGTGGTGAGGGATGAGAATTTTGATGAGAAATTGCGCGATCGCATCGCCAACAGTTTCCAACAATACGAACAACAGTATCAAACCCCCCACCCCGTCCAACTGCAAATCTTAGGGTTTACCCTGCGGCCTCGAACCTTGTCTGTTGCTTTACTCCCAAAAAGTGAGGAAGCCTACCAAAAACTATTACACCTCCGCCGGACTATTTATCAAAATTCAGACTTAATCGCCTTGGGGATTGAACAACAATATCCTTATACCGCCCATATTACCCTAGGGTACTTTGGTAGTATTCCAGAACACCTAGACCGCGATCGCATCGCCAAAACCCTAGACCGTCTCAACGACGCAGAATTAGACCGTGATCCCGACTTACTCACCCTCCAGCAAGCGGAATTACACAAATTTAGCGATATGACCCACTATTATAGAGAAGCCAACTTTCCCGTCGTAAAATTGTGACCCCAGACCATCCCATTGTCCAAGAAAGTTTTGCCATCATTGATCGAGAAATCGGCGAACATTCCTTCAATGACGCAGAATATACCATTATTCGGCGGATCATTCACACCACCGCCGACTTTGACTATAAACACCTCGTCCAATTTAGTCCCGATGCCATTGATGCCGGACTACGGGCCCTACGACAAAAAACCCCCATCATTGTCGATGTAACCATGGTTCGCCAAGGCATCGCCAATAAAGTCGCACAAACCTATCAAAACCCCATTATCACCGCCATTGACTCCGGCAATTCTCCCCTCCCCGGTAAAACCCGCACCGAAACCGGGTTAATTCGTTGTTTTGAAAAATATCCCCATGGCATTTATGTGATCGGCAATGCCCCTACTGCATTATCGGCCTTATGTCAACTTATTCCCCAAACCCTCCACCCCCCTGCCTTAGTCATAGGAGTCCCCGTCGGCTTTGTCAATGTGGTAGAGTCCAAACAACAACTCGCCACCCTGAGAATCCCCCAAATCCGCATTTCTGGCCGCAAAGGTGGTTCTTCCGTTGCTGCGGCTATTATTAATGCGTTTTTAACAATGGAGAATTAATAAGGGAGAATAAGTAAAAAGATTAATCATGGTAAATTAATCATAGTAGGGTGGACAATGCCCACCCAGAGAGCGTTTCATGATTTTTTAGGGTCTTTTGATACCGGATTCAGTATAATTAATAATTGGTAATTGATAAGCTGTTGTGCATTGAAATTGGTATGTAATAGTCGGGAACAGGAAACAGGCAAGAGATTAGAGTTTTTGGTTCAATTAAACAAACCTCGTTTAAAAGTGTTTTCGCTTAATAGATAATGAAATGCTCAGGAGTTAAACAAACAACAAACAACAAACAAAAAAACTAATTCTCCATATAACTAGAGGCTTGTAAATTGAACATTTGGGCGTATAAGCCATTATTTGCCATTAACGCTTGATGGGAACCGATTTCGACAATTTCGCTGTTTTCTAACACCACAATGCGATCTGCTAATAACACCGTAGAAAAACGGTGACTGACAAAAAACGTCATTTTACCTTGGGTGAGAGTACGGAATTTTTGGAAAAGTTCAAACTCTGCGATCGCATCTAAAGCCGCCGTTGGTTCATCTAAAATTAAAATCGGGGCATCACTCATAAACGCCCGGGCCATGCCAATTTTCTGCCATTGGCCTCCCGATAACTCAATCCCCCCCTTAAACGTTTTCCCCAGTAACGTCTCATAGCGGGCCACCAAATTATCAATAATTTCCCCGGCCCCTGCATTTTGGGCCGCGGCCTCCATTTTCGGCAGATTTTCCCGTTCGGGGAGATTGCCAAAGCCAATATTATCCTGCACACTCAAGTAATAACGGGCAAAATCTTGATACAGCACCCCAATATTGGCCCGTAAATCCGTTAACTCAAAATTTTGAATGGGAATACCATCAAATGTAATCTCCCCCTCCGTGACATCATAAAGACGAGTGATCAGTTTTAACAATGTCGTTTTCCCAGCCCCATTCACCCCTACCAACGCAATACTTTCATTGGGTTTTACCGTTAAATTAAGATTGCGTAAAGTCGGAGAGTCACTGCCTGGATAAGTGAAACTGACATTTTTTAAGGATAATCCCTCTTGTAACGGTTGCGGGAAGGGTTTAGGGTTAGCAGGGTTTAAAATCGTGGGTTTGAGGTTGAGAAACTCGAAATATTGGGAAACGTAGAGGTTTGACTCATACACCGAGGCAATATTCTCCAACAGTCCAGGAATTAAATTCTGTGCCTCGTTAAACGCCCCGGTGTACATGGTAAAGTCTCCTAGAGAGATTTGCCCCCGCACCGTTTGCACCAGAGTCCAAATATAAGCCCCATAAAAGCCAATATTACTAATTAATCCCCCCACTCCGCGCATCGTCGCGTGTTGTCGGGCTAAATTCGCCGATTTGCGGTTAAAACGGGTGCGGATGGTGTGCCATTGTTGTTGTAGATAGTCTCCCAGGTTAAAAAGGCGAATTTCCTTAACAAACTCTTGCTGAGTTAACACTTGTTGTAAATAGTCTGCCAGTCGGCCTGCTTGGGTTTCCCGTCGTAGCATCCAGAAGCGTTTCCCCGAATAGCGCACCCCTACCCAAAAGGCCGGGAAAGCTGTAAAAAGGAGAAGAAGCGCGATCGCAGGATTAAAACGCAATAATAAAGCCAGCAAACTCCCTAAACTAATAATCTGGCCAAAAATCCGGTTTAACGTATCCATCACCCGCACCGGGTAATTACTGCCACTCTGTTGGGCGCGAGAGAGCGTATCATAAAATTGAGAGGACTCATAATGGCCAACATCGAGACGAATGGCCTGTTGTAATAACACCGCATTAGCATACAGTGTAAATTCATCTCTCAAGACTCTAGAAACGTAGGAATTCGCCTGATTGAGGATTTCATACAACACACTCAACCCCAACCGCACAGCCACTAAGATAAGTAACGGTTGCCAAATAATGGGGGTTGTCCCGATCATAGCAATCACGCGATCGACAATCATCTTATTAATAATCAACTGAGACGCAGGTAAAAACGCCCGAATTCCCGTCACCCCAAGGGAAAGCAACAACCATTGAGGGGTAGCTTCCCAGACTAATTTTATTAAACGGGGTGTGGTGGCGATAATATCCCACACTCGTCTCGTTTGAGTCATGTTTGTTTGTTATTTGTTGTTTGTTGTTTGTGACAAAGGGAACAGAGAACTTGGGAACTGGGAACAGAAAAAAACATTTTTTTCAATCTTCAACAGTCCAGAAATAGTGTTTTTGAATTCCGTTGACTCTATATTTGAGACTTGACAAAATACAAGATTCTTGAAATTAGCAGCAATGCCCATTACCCATTACCCAATTTAACATAACTTCTGCTGTGGTTTTTGGCTTTTCGAGGTGGGGTACATGGCCACATTCTTCAATCCAAACTAATTGATTATTGGGTAAACTTTTTTGAAATTGATAGGCGGCTTTTGTCCCTAAAATTTGGTCATTTGCTCCCCAAATAATGAGGGTGTCTGGCTTGATCTGTTGTAATTTATTTAAAAAGCCCCCATAGCCTCCACTTTTGGTAAAGGCAATTAAGGCTTTATTCCAATGGGGCAATTGTATATGAAGACTGGCGCAGAGGTTGGCATCAGGGGTGACAAAATTTTTATCAAAATAAGCGGCACGACTAATATTTTCTCTAACTCTAGGGTTGCGTAAAAATTCTGTGGCGAAAAATCCCAAGGGGGGAAAGAGAAATTTACTCATAATGGGTTTTTGGGCTAAACCTGCACTATCTAGTAAGATGAGTTTCTCAACGGCCTGGGGATAGGTGAGGGTAAAATCGAGGGCGGTGGCCCCTCCCATGGATGCACCGACTAAGATCATGGGGTGTTGAATGCAGGTTTCCCAGAAGGCGTATAGGTGGGTTTTGATGCTTTCTGGACTAAAGGGAATGTCGGGGAAACGTTCGGTAAAGCCAAACCCTAATAAGTCTATCAGCCAGGTGGGGGCGTTGGGGGCGAGTTGGGGGAAAAGACGACGGTATTCTAGGAGGGAACTGTCAAATCCGTGTAAGAGTAGGAAGGGGGAAACGTCGGGGTTGGTGGTTGCCGGGGTTTTAACGTAGGTGGTGGGGATGGGGTGGGGACTGAGGGGGGTGGGAAGTTGGGTTTTTTGGATGTTTTGGGCGAGGGTGATGGAGGTGTCTTCACGGAGGTTGAGGACTTGGGGGGGGAGGAAGTCAGGAAACATGAATTTTGGAGAATGAAGGAGGATAGGTTTGGGGTGGATGGGGTTAGGTGAACCCCTAGACAATCGAGGCTCTCAGTCCGGTCTGTACGCGCCAGAGACTGGCGTAAACGCCGTTTTGGTCTAAAAGGGCTTCGTGTTGGCCGGACTCGACAATTTTGCCCTGTTCGAGGACATAGATGCAATCGGCGTTGCGGATGGTGGAAAGGCGGTGCGCGATCGCAATCGTAGTTCGATGGGCTGTAATCTTGTCTAAAGAGCGACTAATAGCCGCTTCTGTCTCATTATCCACCGCCGAGGTCGCTTCATCAAGGATCAGGATGGGGGGATTTTTGAGAATGGCTCGCGCGATCGCAATTCGTTGTCGTTGTCCCCCAGAAAGTTTCTGGCCCCGTTCCCCCACAATCGTCTCATACCCCTTAGAAAGGGTCTCAATAAACCCGTGGGCCTCCGCCAACTGCGCCGCCTCCTGTATCTCTGCAAAAGTCGCCCCAGGACTCCCATAGGCAATATTCTCCGCCACCGTCCCATGAAATAAAAACACATCCTGACTCACCAAGCCAATAGACTGGCGCAAGTCCGCCAAGGGAATTTCCCGAATATCCACCCCATCCAAAGTAATTTGTCCCTGTTGCGTCTCATAAAAGCGCAACAATAACTTAACCAAGGTACTTTTCCCGGACCCCGTTGATCCCGCAATCCCAATAGTTTTCCCCGCCGGAATCTCTAACGACAAGTCTTTTAACACCGATTCCCGTTCATTGTAGGCAAAACTCACCTGATTAAACACAATCTCCCCTTTCACCGCCGTTAACGCCACATGACCCGAATGAATTTTAATCGTTGTATCCAACAAATTCATCACCCGTGTTGTGGAGGCCATCGCCCGTTGATACAAGTCCAGGGTTTGTCCCAACCGAGTCAGCGGCCACAGTAACCGTTGCGTCATAAACACCAAAACACTGTACGTCCCCACCGCTAGGGTGTCATTCACCACCGCTAACCCCCCAAACAACATCATCGCCGTAAAGCCGCAAAGAATCACCAAGCGAATCAGTGGCACAAAGGCCGCACTCAGCATAATAGCCCGTTGGTTACTCTGACGATAGGCTTCACTCTCTTGGGCCAACCGTTGGATTTCGTAGGCTTCGGTGGTAAAACTTTTAATCGTCGTAATCCCACTTAAATTATTCGCCAAACGGGTATTCAACCAACTCACCTTTTCCCGCACATCGGCATAATACGGGGCGAGTTTCCGTTGAAAGAGAATTGACCCCCACACAATAATGGGGATAGGCAGCATTGTCATCCAAGCCACATCCGGGGCTAAAATCATAAAGCCAATACCAATCACAATCACCGTAGTGATCACCTGTAATAGTTCATTAGCCCCCACATCGAGGAAACGCTCTAATTGGTTCACATCGTCACTCAGCACCGACATTAACCCCCCAGTGCTGTTTTCCTCAAAAAAAGACATCTCCAACTCTTGCAAATGACTGTAAGCATCAAGACGGAGATCATGTTGGATATTTTGGGCTAAGTTCCGCCAAAGGCGGTTATAGGCGTATTCAAACAGGGATTCTAACCCCCAAACGAGGACGGTGAGGATAGAAAGGATGACCAGTTGGGGGAAGATATCTTGGAAGCCAAAACGGGCAATTAAAGAGTTTTCTTGTTGCACTACCACATCCACGGCGGCCCCGATGAGGACGGGGGGGGCGAGATCAAAGAGTTTGTTGAGAATAGAACAAAGGGAGGCTTGCCAGATGGGGAGACGATACTTGCGGGAGTAGCGCAGGAGACGCTGGAGGGGATGTTTTTGGCTCGGAGTGGACAAGAGTTTTGGGTTGAAATCTGTAGATGGGCAATTGTCGTGATTTTTTATTTTAGCGGGAAATCGAGAACTTGGTGATTCGGCGCAGGAGTGTTTGGATTGGTGGGCAAAACCCGATAATTAGGGAGGGGTTCACCCTTGACCAAAGTTCACGTTTCATTGAACAAAAAAGCCGCAAAAATTGCATTTAAAATTGTGAAAATGGAAGTTATTGTTAATGAACAAAGTACATAGACTTAGCCTTGGGTTTAAACCCAAGGTTAATCGCTAAAACCGGTTAAAAACAGTGACCTACAAAACTATTCAAGGCCGTTACAGTTCAGAATTAAAATAAGCCCTAAAGGGCTTACTACGAAATTATTTAAAGGACTGGAGTTCGATTATTTTAAATGCTCTAAATCTCCGGGGTTTACGACTCCTTTTTCGGTGATGATTCCGGTGATTAAATGAGCCGGAGTGACATCAAAAGCGGGGTTGTAAAAGTCCACGCCATCGGGACATAAGCGGGTTTCTCCGACTTGATATAATTCTGTAGTATCCCGTTCTTCGATGGGGATTTCTGCTCCACTTTTTAATTTAAAATCAATGGTGGAAAGGGGGGCGGCGACGTAAAAGGGGACTTGATGGGCTTGGGCAATTAAGGCGAGTCCATAAGTGCCAATTTTGTTGGCGGTATCGCCATTAGCGGCAATGCGATCTGCTCCGACGACTACTGCATGAATTAATTTTTGCTGCATACAATGGGCGGACATATTATCACTAATGACGGTGACTGGAATTCCCTCTTGTACACATTCCCAAGCGGTGAGTTTGGCCCCTTGTAAGCGGGGCCGGGTTTCGTCGGCATAAACGCGCTGGAGGCGGTTTTCTCGCCAGAGCGATCGCACTACCCCCAAAGCGGTCCCATAGCCTGCTGTGGCCAATGCTCCGGCGTTACAATGGGTGAGGAGGGTGAGTTGCTCTGGGGTTTGGGGGAGGGCGGTGAGGCCATGATCCCCAATGGCTTGACAAGTTGCCACATCTTCTGCTTGCATTTGTTGGGCGGTTTCCAGGAGGGTGGCTTTAATTTCTGCAACGGGTCCCGAATGCTGGTGGGCGGTTTGTAGTTGGCGATCAATGGCCCAGAATAAATTAACCGCAGTGGGGCGGGTTTGGCGCAGATGTTGGGCGATTGCTTCCAGTTTTTGGAGGAATTGGGCTTTATTCTCGGTGTCTATTTCTCTTGCGCCTAAATACATCCCATATCCTGCCGCAACGCCAATGGCGGGGGCGCCGCGCACTATCATGGTTTTAATGGCGTTGGCCATGGCGTTGTAGGTGTCAATGGCAACGGTGGTGGAGGTGGCGGGGAGACGGGTTTGATCGATGAGGATGGCTTGGTTATTTTGCCAGATGACGGGATAGATCATTTGTGTTGTGGGTTGTGGGTGGTAGAGTGGTCAAATCAATTCTATGCGATCGCGCATTGCTTCAGCTTTAAGACATTCCCAAATGAAAGTATTTTACCTTAACTGCCTGTCATGCCTTTTAAGGTTTGGGAGGCTTCGTTAATTTTTTGAATGCCTTGACGAGTTTGGTTAATTCCATTGGCAGTTTGTTGCGCTCCATTATTAATTTCATTCATGGCTGAAACGACTTCTTCGACGGCGACGGCTTGTTGTTGAGCAGTTAAGGAAATTTGTTTATTACTGACGACAATTTTGTTTACAGCATTGAGGGTGGTTTCTTGATTGGTTAGGACGATAGTTTTAATAGCTTTCCGAACCCCTTGGAAGGATTTAGTCGTTTGTTGGGAAAGGTTAATACTATTATTGGCTTCTTTTTTAGCATCATCGGCCACACTCACTGTGGTTAAAGTTGTATTTTGAATATCGACAATAATTTGGTTAATTTGTTCGGCGGACTGTTTACTTTGATCGGCTAATTTACGAATTTCTGTGGCGACGACGGAGAAGCCTTTGCCGTATTCTCCGGCGCGGACAGCTTCTACGGCGGCGTTAAGGGCTAACATATTGGTTTGGTTGGCGATATCACTTACCAGTTTGGTGATGTTGCTAATTTGGCTGGTGCGATCGCTCAGTTGAGTGATGCGATCGCTGATTTCTTGGACTCGCTTTTCGAGGTGGGTGATTCCCGCTAAGGTATCATCGACAATTTGCGCTCCATCGTTGGCTAATGTGAGGACTTGATGGGCCCCTTGAGAGCCTTCTTCGGCAACATTTAAGACTTGATGAGCGTTGTCTAATCCTGCTCCCGCTTGTTGAGCAGATTGTTGGCTAGAAGTGCGGAGTTCGTCCATCGTTGCTGTTGTTTGGTTGACTGAAATTGCCTGTTCATCAGCCACTCGTTCTTGTTGTTCCACACTAGCCACAATTTGCATCGAAGAACTAGCAATAATATTAATAATTTCACTCAGGGAATTGACAATCCCCCGACTGAGACTCCATCCCAGTGCGATCGCAGTAAGGGGGCCAATGAGTAACCCGATGATTACCCAAAAATTAGCCCGTTCCATTTCTGTCTTTGCTTTTGCTTTGATGTCTAAGACACTTTCTTCGTTGATTTCTAATAGGGTTAAAGCGGAGTCTGTGGCTTCTTGAAAGAGGGGAACAATGGTTGAGCGCATTTGATCAAGTTGCGATCGCAGTTCTAAGGCTTGTTGCACGTTCGCTACCGCTTTGGCATTCTCATTATCTATTTCCTGTTGTCGTTTCCAAGGATTTTGAATATTTAAGGCTCGATAACGCTTTTCTAGGTCTAAAAATTCCTCTTGTTGTTGTTTCCAGGCTTGCCAATTTTGTAAAAAGTTTTGATATTCTTGGGCTTCAAGATTGGTTTGTTTCGTTTCTTCGTAGGTTACAAATCCTTCTTGAATTTGTTGCCAAGCGGTTTCAATCCGGGCTAAAGACTTTTGCTTTTCTTCGGGAGAAGCATCGACACTCAGGAGTAAGCGACTGGCTGATTCTATTTGGGTTTGTCCCTCGTTAATTTTCCACAGGGCAACAACTCCTGGAAAGGTATCATTAACGATGATATCAAAATTATGATTTTGTCTATAATTTGCTGTCCAACCTAAGAGCGCGACAATTAACACAATTAATCCCATGAATAAAAAGGTAACAAGCAGTTGGGTTGGTAACTTGAGTTTGCGAAAAAACATAAGCCTCCGCAGCATTTAAGGCTGTTAAATTGCAATTGAAGAATTAATCAAATTAGGTAAATTTCGACAAGAACAAAGCCCACTATAGCATTTTCATCAGAGTTGTAAACTGACTTGTTTGGCCAAGGGAATAGGGAATCAGGTATACAGTTTTTTTTTAGTGTTCGTGTAAAACCTCATGGGGTTTTACACCTCATTTGAAAATGCTATATATTCAGTATAGTTTTCATAGTCCTAATTTACAGAAAATCTTAACCTTTTTTAATTGAATTGTCATGAGTGACTCTTCAATTTTTTGCAAACAATTTACACTTATGCAAAGAATAAAGGATTGTTTTTTAAACGTTTTCTGTATCTGGTAATGCCCCTTGCATTTTTCTCAACCAGTCAATGAGGTTTTCCAATTGTTTTTGCGGTTTGAGAACCCCTAAACCGCGAACCGTAACTTTTTTGGGAGAATAAACAAAACGGGATTTTAAATGTTCCGGAATATTTTCTTGTAACAATTTCCAAGCGGGTTCTTCCATAGGAGTTTCTAAAACAACGTGCTGTTTTCCTTCGGGTTTGATGCGGGAAAACCCAAGGGATTTGGCGATTTGTTTCAGTTTCACCACTTGAATTAATTGTAGGGCCGGAGCGGGGATTTGACCATAGCGATCGCGCCAACTTTCCTCAATGCGATCCAATTCTACCGTAGAATTGGCACTGGCCACCTCCCGATAGGCGGACATTTTTTGCTCCATATCTGCAATATACGTTGTAGGGATAAACGCAGTTAACTTCAAGTCCACCTGAGTATCCTCCACCTTGGGAATTTCTTGGCCTTGGATTTCTTGGAAGGCCTCCTGTAACATGGACATATAAAGGTCAAACCCAATGGCCATCATTTGTCCCGACTGTTCCACCCCCAACAAGTTACCTACCCCTCTAATCTCCATATCCCGCGTTGCCAGTTGATAACCCGATCCCAGTTGTGTAAACTCTTGTAAGGCGCGTAATCGCTTCCTAGCTGCCTCTGAGAGCGTTTTCTGTTGGGGGTACAGTAACCAAGCGTGTGCTTGAATTCCCGACCGTCCCACCCGGCCTCGTAGCTGGTATAGTTGCGATAGACCAAACCGTTGGGAGTCCTCCACAATAATGGTATTGACACGGGGAATATCTAACCCCGACTCAATAATCGTGGTACAAACCAAAATATCCGCGTCCCCATTATTAAAGGTCAGCATCGTTGATTCTAGCTCAGTTTCCGCCATTTGTCCGTGAGCAATGGCAATTCTCGCACTGGGGATCATTTCTCGCAGTTGTCCCCCTACTTCTTCAATTCCTTCTACTCTGGGGACGACATAAAAGACTTGTCCTCCCCGGTCCAATTCATTGCGAATTGCGGTGCGAATGACTTCCGGGTTGTAGGGGGATAAATGGGTTTTGATGGGACGACGGGAGGGGGGTGGAGTGGTAATTAAACTCATTTCCCGGATACCTGATAAAGACATATACAAGGTGCGGGGAATGGGGGTTGCGGTTAGGGTTAAGACATCCACATGGGTTTTTAAGGCTTTGATTTTCTCTTTCTGATTGACTCCAAAGCGTTGTTCTTCGTCCACCACGAGGAGTCCTAGTTCTTTAAAATCGACGCTTTTTCCGAGGAGTTGCTGTGTCCCAACAATAACATCTAATTCTCCGGTTTTTAACCGTTGTAGGATGTCCTTTTTCTCCGAGGCCGTCCGGAAACGGTTTAAGAGTCCGACATTAATGGGATAGGGAGCAAAGCGTTCTTTGATGGTGTGATAATGTTGTTGGGTTAAAATGGTGGTGGGAGCGATAACTGCGACTTGTTTATGGGCTGTTGTCACCACTTTAAAAATAGCACGAATAGCCACTTCAGTTTTACCAAACCCCACATCTCCACACACTAACCGATCCATGGGGCGATCGCTCTCTAAATCTAGTTTAACATCTTGCGTGGCTTTTAGTTGATCCGGAGTCGGTTGATAGGGAAACGAATCCTCCATTTCTTCTTGCCAAGGAGTATCCGGAGGATAGGAAAACCCCTTCTGTTTTGACCGTTGCGCATAGAGTTTCAATAAATCGACCGCAACTTTCTTAACGGCTTTGCGGACTTTATTTTTAGTTTTCTGCCACGCTTTCCCGGACATTTTATTGAGAGTCGGGGGTTTCTTGTCCTGGTGACGATATCGGGACAAGGTATCCATAGCATCCACGGGAACACGCAACACCCCATCTTCGTATTGAATGGCTAAATATTCCCGAAAGTTGAGGGTTTCTAATTGTAAAAATTTGCCAATCCCGTGACTCTTATGAACTACATAGTCTCCAGGGGAAAGTTTATCAAGATCAACCTGTTTTGAGGTTGCGCGTCTCCGTTTGCGGATGTAGGTGGGGGTGGCTAAAGCGTGTTGACCAAAAAATTCTCGGTCGGTGACAACAACGAGACGGAAGGTAGGTAAAATAAAGCCTTCTAATTCGGCCAGTCCAGAATATTTTACTGCCACTGCGGTGCGTTGATTTTGTAACCGTTCAATGGCTAAAAAGTCGCGGGGGTTGGGAACAAATTGTGCGGGACAGTCATGTTCTTGTAACAGTGCCACAGAGCGAGAGGGTTGGGCAGAAATGAGCAAAGTGTTATAATTTCTAAGGGTGAGTCCTTGATAAATTTCTCGCTTTCCCCGTAAGATTTCGGCAAGTTTGGCGAATTGATGGGGAGTGGTAGGAATGGGCCGACTGGAGAGGTTAATTGCACTGTTATCCCCTGCTTCAACAATTTCGGAGAGATAGAGATGGGGAAAGGTTTTATTACTGGACTCTAAGAGGGTATTCAGGGAGTAGTGAGTGGGGACTAATTGCTGTTTTGCGGCGATATGATTAAACTGATCTTGGGTATGGTCTAACCAGCGATCGCTATGGGCGCGACATTGTTCAATTTCATCAATGGCGACTATACTATTCTCAGGCAAATAGTCCAAAATTGATGCCGGTTTCGGGAACGCAACTCCCAAAAAGCGACGCATTCCTTCGGGACTATTTCCCTCTGCTATTCCCTCTTGTTCTTCTGGGGTGAATAATTCTGCAATTTTCTCCTGTTCCTGTAACGCATGGGTAATAATGGGAGAAAACGCGGTGGGAGTTAATGTTAATTGTTCAATTTTATCTAAAGACCGTTGCGTTGCGGGGTCTAATTCCCGGATACGTTCAATTTCATCCCCAAACCATTCTACCCGCACTGGAAGTTCTGCGGACACAGGGAAGATGTCCACCAAGTCCCCCCGACGACTCCATTGGCCTTCTGTCTCCACCAGAGACACCCGTTCATACCCCAGTTTCGCCAATTGACGGTCTAATTCTTTGCTCTCACAATTCATCCCCACTTCTAGGGAGATACAGTAGGATTGAAATTGCTCTACGGGAGGGAGGTGGGGTTGTAGGGCCCGTTCTGTGGTAATAATGGCGCAGGGTTTATCTTGTTCCATTAATGCAGATAAGACCTGCATCTGTCCCCAAATCATTTCTGATTCTGGGTCAAATGGCTCATAGGGAGACGCTTCGGAGGTGGGATAGAAAAACACCCTCGACCACCCCATGGCCTCTAATTGCGCTGTCCAGCGTCCGGCTTCTTCGAGGGTAGCACAGAGGACGAGGAGATGGTTGTTTTGGTGTTGCGCGATCGCGCTAGAAACTAACCCTTTAGGCAGACGGGGAACACCATTTAAATGGAGGCTTTGTTGTTGAGTCAGTTTCTCGCTGAGTTCTTGAGTTAGGGGAGATTTTGCAATTGTCCGAATTACCGCAGAAAAGGCCATTGTTCTTGGTGGTTGATTACGATTTACTGTTTACTGTTTACTGTTCCTGTACTAGCCGTTGTAAAACCTCCTGAAACTGCTGTTGTAAGGCTTCACTTTCGCCAATTTGTTGGCGAATTTCTTCATATTCTTCTACAGTTAACCCGGCTTTTTGAATTTCATCCCTAACGGCCAATTGTCTAAACTGAGAAACTCCACGAATTAAAGGCGCGACTCGTTCAAAGGTCTGTTCTTCTTGGTCAGTTAAAGGCGGCTCCAAGTCATCAAGATTTGAAAATCCTTCGACAATCGCCACGGCTCGTTCACGGGGAATGCCTTCACTGCGTAAAACTCGACTGGTTAATTCTAACGCCAATAAATTAATATTGCGAACAATAAACCAAATTTCTGCAAAGGTTTCTATCTGACTCTGACTCACCGCTTGAGCTATCATTTGCCTTTCTGAAACCGGTTTCTGAGTTTCGGCAATAACCGGAGTGGAATATCCCAGTAATAACGGAAAAACCAAGCCAGTCCCAGCAACTGCTATTTTTTTCATGGGGGGTAATTTTACTAAAACTACAGTTATTTTAACGAAAAAATTGACCTTTTGAGGGAGCGAGTTCAACTCCATTCCCCTCACGGTCAGTTTGATGGAATGGTAAGGGGGGAAACTCGGACTAAACCCTCGAAAATTAGGGCATTTGTTGCCTAAGAAAAGCAACGGACTCCTCTATTATCATTCCCGATTCTTGTTATTTGGGCAACCCCTTGTCAAAATGGGTGATCATGTGGTAAAAAATGAAAGTATGGTGGGTCACTGTGTCCAATGTTCCTTACCCTTCCCCATTCATGTTTAAAGTTCTCCACGTTATCCCCTCGGTTTCCCTGATTCGCGGTGGTCCGACCCAGGTGGTTTTGAATATGGTGCGATCGCTGCGAGAAGCAGGCATTGAGGCAGAAATTACCGCAACCAACGACGATGGCCCCTCAGTCCTTGATGTCCCCTTGGGTGAACCCGTAAACTATGAGGGAGTCCCGGTTTGGTTTTTCCCCCGCTATGAAGCCCCGACGAACCATGTTAGTCTAGGGGGAGACCGGAGTTTTTTATTTTCCCTCCCGTGGACAAAATGGTTATGGCATAACCTCCGCCACTACGACATTTTAGACCATCATTATCTATTTTCCTACGGGTCAACCTGCGCCGCCCAAATTGCCCAAAGGCAAAACATCCCCTATACTGTGCGTACCATGGGACAACTCTCCCCTTGGGCCCTAGGGCAAAGTCAACGGAAAAAACAACTCTACGCTTGGCTACTCGAACGGTCTAACTTAAACCACGCTGCCGCCATTCATTGTACCTCCTCTGGGGAAGCCGAAGACGTGCGCAATTTTGGTGTCACCCGTCCTACTGTAATCTTACCCCTTGGTGTAGAACCACCGCCACCCCTTCCCGACGCACAAGACCAACTCCGTCATCGCTATTCTATCCCCCCCGACACCCCAATTATTTTATTTTTATCCCGTCTTCACTACAAAAAACGGCCCGAATTATTACTCGAAACCCTAAAAACACTGCAACCCGACTATAACTTTCACCTCCTCCTTGCGGGAACTGCCACCGAGGAGGGATACTTAGAGAAACTGCAACACCTCACCCACCAACTGGGGTTACAACAGCAAGTCACCTTTACCGGGTTTGTGTCAGGAGACGACAAAGCATTAGTCTTACAGGGGTCCGACTTCTTCGTGTTACCCTCCTATGCAGAAAACTTCGCCATTGCCGTAGCAGAAGCCATGGCCGCTAGTCTCCCCGTTATTGTAACGCCAAACATTCAAATTGCCCCCGATATTGCTGCCACCGAGGCCGGAATCGTGGTACAAGGGGAACAAGGGGAATTAGCTGCTGCGATCGCGCAACTCCTCTCCTCCCCCCAACAACGGCACAAAATGGGGGAGAATGGGAAAAAATTAGTGCGATCGTGCTACTCTTGGCAAGCCATTGTCCAACAACTCATCCCCATTTATCAAAACATTATAGCCCCCCCCAAACTATCTCTATGACTGGTCTTTGTCTGCATATAGGTTGCGGTTTAATCATCGCCGAAAACTGGTACAATATCGACGCATCCCCCACCCTCCGGTTGAGTAAACTCCCCATCTTTGGGCCGATGATGGCCAAAACCCTCAAACTACCCCATTGGTCAAGTAATGCACATTATGGGAATATTGTCAAGGGGTTAAATTTAAAATCCAACAGTTGCGACTTAATTTATGCCTCCCACGTCCTCGAACACCTCACCCTAACAGACTTCCACACCGCCATGGACCACATTTACAGCTATTTAAAACCCGGAGGAGTCTTCCGCGCCATTGTACCGGACTTAGGGAACTTAATTGCCACCTACATCAAAGAACAACAAGACCCAGAATTAGCCATTCAAGCAGCAGGAAACTTAATGCAGAACTCCCTCATGGGTCATCTAGGCAGCCGTAAAAGCCTGTTATCCCGTCTTAAAGAGAGTTTAGCAACAATCGTCATCAATGGATGTGGGACTCCCCTGCGTTAAAAAACGCCTTTGTAGAACACGGGTTTCAACAAGTCCGCATTTGCGAATACGGAGACTGGCCCGACTCCCGTTTTGCGGAGGTAGAACACCCAGAAAGTTTTATTGATGCGTTTGGGGTGGAAGGGGTTAAACAGTAAGCAGTACGCAGTAAACAGTAAGCAATGACCAATGACCTATGACCCAATCCCCAAAATATTCGCTAAAGTGAGACAATAAAGCTCATTTTGCCCAAGGGTGTCTTATGCAGTCGCAATTTGCTGACGATCGCTCATTTCAGAGTGTAGATCAAACACAAACCCCCGAACTATCCTCCTCAGCACAAACCGAACCCCCAGAAGACACAGAAACCCCCCACACCTCCTTTACCTTTGAAACGCACTTTCAAGGGTGTATGGGGATGTACAGTCCCCCCGACACCGTGGCAGAATATTTAGATGCCCATGAAGGGTGGTTTTGTCGTTGCGCTCAACCCATGACCGCAGAACCATTAGGAGAGAACGGCTATATTCTCACTGTAGGACAATTTGGGGCATTTGGGTATGAAGTTGAACCCAAGATGGCCGTAAAATTAGACCCCCCACAAAACGGGGTTTATGAAATGTATAGTGTGGTCATTCCCGACTATACCCCACCGGGATATGATGTCGATTATCATGCTTCGATGACATTGGCCGAGATGGACCCCTCGGACGTGCAGTGGAAGGCCAAACCCCAAGTTTCCCCTGTGGTGACGCAGGTAACGTGGCAACTGCATTTAGGGGTGACAATTCAATTTCCCCAGTTTATTTATAAGTTACCCAATCATATTTTACAAAAAACGGGCGATCGCGTGTTATCCCAAATCGTCCGCCAAATCTCTCCCCGTCTCACCTACAAGGTACAAAAAGACTTCCACGACCGAATGCAGCTTCCCCTCCCCCCCAAAAAGTCCCGCAAGTTAGTGAGCTTAAACCCAACAGAAGACTCGGAAACAACGGAGAATACAGACAACGAACAACAGCAATAGTTAGAGGACTTGTCAAACCCTCCAATTGGGGCAATTTAAGAATTACCCCAACTGGCTTTGACTCCGTATTAGAGTATTAGAGACTACTCAGGATTTTCTGAACAATTTGCGTGCCACTGACGGCTTGCCAGCCAAAGAGGCCCAAGAGGACAATATTGAGAGTAATGTGGGTATAACGGGCGATATCATTGCCTTTCTGCATAAAAGGAACGAGAGAAGCAGAAATGGCCACTAACCCGGTGATGCCTAACCCGGCAATGAGGTGAGGCCCGACAAAAAGTTTGCCGTTGTTAACGTAAGTGACAGCCATCCCCCCAATACAGCCTAACACCAACAAGGCGAGGAGAGCCGCCCCGATCTGGTGGTGGCGGGTTTTGAAGTTCTTTTTCACCAACTCCTTGCGGGTTTCGGAGTCTGCGTTACGGGTTTGACGAATTTTGCTGCCTAAGTACAAGGCATAGAAGGAGACAGCGAGCAATACCCACATGAGCAGAGGGTGGAAAAATTGCGAATAGGTTTTAATGGGGTCTGGAATATTTTCAATCATCTGTTTTGCTGGGTTAACCTCTAGTAGGCGATTTACTTGACTTTTTTGGACATTAGGCTACAAAGCCCTACTTATACCCCTCCTGGAGTTTTCTGGCCCGTGCCGGATGAACAGGTTTCAAAGGTGTTTGATTTTGGGCAGGGTTATGAGAAATGCGTAATTGCACATGATTGTAAGGGCTTCTTCAGCCACTCAGTTAAACTGTAAGGTTTGCCTCG